>NZ_JBIEIS010000046.1:0-105966 GCF_043496855.1 Nonomuraea sp. JJY05 | reverse complement strand
CACCCGACACCCGACACCCGACACCCGACACCCGACACCCGACACCCGACACCCGACACCCGACACCCGACACCCGACACCCGACACCCGACACCCGACACCCGACACCCGACACCCGACACCGGGGATCCAAGCACCAACCCGAGATGGGGGCCCGACACGCGGGGCCCGACACGCGGGGCGCAACACGCGGGGCGCGACACGCGGGGCGCGACACGCGTGGGCGCGAGACGGGAGCTAAGGCAGGGGCCGAGACATGAGCCAGGAATGTGCGCTTGGGCGCGGACTCATGGCCCCGAACGCGACCTCCGAGCCTCGACGTGGGCTCGGCTGCAAGTGGCTGGCGTGCGTCCATGTTGTGCGGGAAGAGGGCGGCGTGGTGGTGGCGACGGCCGCACGAAGAACGGTCGTCGCCACCACGTTGGTCGGCCGGGTCACGGCGATCGGGTGTCGCCGCCCCGCTGACTACCGGCCGGACGTGTGCTGGGCTCCGTGGTCGGTGTACCCGACGTAGTTGCGGTACAGGATGATCGTACGGCGTGTGAGCGGGAAATGCTGGATGGGCTGGATTGTTCTGTCCTTGAGGTTTGGGTCGTTGAGCTGGTCAGAGGGCTGTTGGCCAGTTCGGGTCACGGCCGAGATAGGCCAGAAGGTGGTCCTGGGCTGAGGCGTGCGGCGGCAGGGTCCTCGGTGCGGCGAACCTGTGTGGCCGGTCCATGTCCGTGACGAACAGATAGGCCAGGTCCAGCAGTTCCTCGGCCATGAGGGCCGGGATGGGGTGGTGCTCACCGCAGGCTCTGGCCACGTCCCAGCCGTGCGTGACGATCTCGATCGCGCCCGCGGCGGCCACCATGGGTGCGGTCATGTGGCGATCCCCTATAGAGATCATCTCGCGATGGGTGACCGCGCCCACCCACACACCCAGCACCTCTGTGGCGCGGTCCCTGAGAAGGAGCGCCGGGTTGGCCCCGCACCCCTGCCTCTGCGGCGCAAAGCCACTGAAGCGCAAACCGGCGCTGTCTCCCTCTCCGGCCGCGCACACAGCCACCACCTCACGGACACCAGAGCATGAGGATGCGTTGTCTCCTTCCCCGGCCGCGGGTCCCGCCGACCCGCCAAGGCCGTTCCCCGATGAGGCACCACCCCCTTCGCCCGACGCAGCCGACCCTCGGGCGCTAGAACGCGAAGAGGCGGTATCCGCGTCCCCGGCCGCGGGCGCCGCCGACCCGCGAAGACCGGAGCCCGATGAGGCACCACCCCCTCCACCCGACGCAGCCACAGCCGCCCCACGGACGCTGAAACCCGATGAGGCGGTGTCTGCGCCTTCGGACGCGGGTGCCGGCGGCCTGAGGTGGCTGCGCTGTGAAGGAGTGTCGCAGCCGGCGCCTGGTTCGGGGGTGGTCGGTCTTTGGGGGGCCGGAGCGGGCGGCGTGCGCGGGTTGGGGCATCTGGATGTTGGGGCAAGGACGACGGGCATTCGTGGCGGCGGTGGGGGGATGTGGCCGGAGGCGGCGTCGTTCAGAGTTCGGAGTGAGTCGGCCATGTGGTCGAGCAGGTGCTGGAGGTTCCAGCCCGCGCAGGGAGTAGGACGGCAGAGGGTGGCAGGGGTGACGACGCGGAGGCTGCCCAGCGCGTAGTCGATCGCTCGTTCGAGTAGCGCAACCCCCGCGGCCAGTGCCTTTTCTTGATCGCACATATCGCCTCCTCTCACATGCAGACCCGCGCGCCCGGGAAAAGTCATCGGCTCCACGTACGCTTGGGGACCGGAGCCGAAGGGGATCTGCCATGGGCCTGCTCAGCGGACTGCTCGACCGTTTCCTCGGATTGCCTGAAGCCACGACGCCCGACATCGAGGTCACCCACGACTTGAGCGTTCCGATGCCGGATGGCGTGGTGCTGCTCGCCGACCGCTACCGACCGCGCGGTGCGGAGCCGCTGCCCGTGGTGCTCGTACGGACCCCGTACGGCAAGCACAAGTTCGACGCCAAGGGCACCGCCCGCGTGCTGGCCAGGCGCGGCATGCAGGTCATCGTGCAGAACGTGCGCGGCACGTTCGGATCCGGCGGCCGGTTCGCGGCTTTCCATCAGGAGAGGGAGGACGGGCTGGCCACGGCCACCTGGTTGCGGGAGCAGCCGTGGTGCGACGGGAGGCTGGCGACGGCGGGGGCCAGCTACCTGGGATACACGCAGTGGGCGGTAGGGCCGTATCTCGATCCGCCGCTGGAGGCGATGTGCCTGGGGGTCACGGCGAGCGAGTTCACCACGACGTTCTATCCGGGCGGGGTGCTGTCCCTGCACAACATGCTGACCTGGTCCGCGCTGATCGGCACCCAGGAGGAGGCCCGGTTGGGCGGCCTGTTGCCCGACCCGCGTCAGGCTCGTCGGATGAGACACGCCATGGCCCACGTACCGATCGGGACGTCCGATCTGGCCGCGATCGGGAAGGCTGTGCCGTTCCTGCGTGAGGTGGCCGCCCATGCAGAGCCGGGCGACGGGTTCTGGAGCGATACCGAGAACAGCGCGGCGGTGGCCAAGACGACCACTCCGATCAGCATGGTCACCGGCTGGTGGGATCTGTTCCTGCCCGCGCAACTGCGTGACTTCGTGGCATTGCAGGGGTCCGCCGTCGACTGGGGGAGAAGCGCCGGAGCGATGGAGGAGGGTGGCGGGGATGCGGCAACCGGGTGGGCGGAGGAACCCGACCCCAACGCGGCGACCCGAGCGGTAGAATGCGGCGGCTCTAGCGAAGCGACCCGATCGATGGGAGAAAGCGGCGCGAGTGTGGCGGCGGGAGCGGGCGAAGACAGCGCCGACACGGCGACCCCAGCAGGGGACGAAGGCGGCGGAAGCGCGGCGGCCGAAGTGGGCGGAGGCAGTGGCGCCAGTGGGGTGACCGGAGTAGGCGGAAGTGGGGTGGCGAGGGCAGCCGGTGACAATGCGGTGGGTGTCGCTGCTGGAGTGGCTGAGGGGGATGGCGGTAGGGGATGGGTGGGCGAGTGGGCGTTGCGGGCTGGGGGTGTGAGTGCTCGGCGTGCCAGGATCCTGATCGGGCCCTGGGGGCATGATCTGGGGGCGATTCGGGCGGTTCTGGCCGATCAGGTGTCGTGGCTGTCGGCGCACCTGCTCGACGACACCGCGCAGCTCCACCGCTCCCCCGTGCGGCTCTATCTGCAGCGCGCCAACCGGTGGCTCGACTTCGACGCCTGGCCTCCCCCGCAGTCCACGCCAACACCCCTCTATCTGCTCCCCCATCGTCGGCTCGGCTGGGACGCCCCCGGCGGGGCCAGTGGGCCGGATACGTTCACGTACGATCCTGCGCGCCCCACGCGGTCGATCGGTGGGCCGCTGCTGGACATGAGGGAGTCGAAGCAGCGTGACAACCGGGACATCGAGGCCCGCCCCGACGTGCTCGTCTACACCGGGGCGCCGCTCCCCCGCCATCTCGATCTGGTCGGCCCCGTCTCCGCGACCGTGCACGTCCGTACCGACACCGGGCATGCCGATCTCTTCGTACGGCTCTGCGACGTCGACGCATCCGGTGTCTCCCGCAATGTCACGGACGGCATCCTGCGGCTGCCCCCGGGCAACGAGGGCGTGGTCAGGACCGAGATCGAGCTGCATCCGACGGGGTACCGGTTCATGCGGGGACACCGGCTGCGGGTGCAGGTGGCGGGCGGGGCGTTCCCTCGGTACGCGCGTAACCACGGGACGGGCGAGCCGGTGGGACAGGCCGTGCGGACGCGACCCACGCGGTTCGAGATCTTCTTGGACGGCTCGTCGCTCACGCTGCCGGTGCTCGGCGCTCAGTAGTGCCGCGTTCCTCAAAGTGTGTGGAACAGACGCTGAGCGGGCTCGCCCGGCTGATCGAGACCCGGCTGAAGAAGATGCAATGCCGGCCTCAGCTGATCAGCGGCTTCCTCGCCAAGATCGGCCTCGACACCAAGCCGCCGTAACCTCAGGGGTGGTTGAGAAACGACCGATGCGATCATTCGCCTGAAGCATGCGCTTAGCGTTGAGACGTGCAAGAGGCGCTCACGTACCTAGATCAGATATTCATCAACTTTCGTGAGTTCCTCTTCGAGGATCATGCATGTCGCTGGGTCGACATCAAGCGCTTCCATGTGCCTCGCCCGGATGTCGGCGATGCCCACCTACTGACGGAGCTGATCGGCCATGAGCAGTTCCGGGACGACTATGCCGGAGGGGGAGTCGAGGCCGATGGGCTTCGCCATGGTCCCTACTGGCTGCGAAACGTGAGCCCGGCCGCATACGTGCGCGTGGACGAGATGAGCGCGAACGCCATGCTGCGCGACTGGGCGGCACAGTTCGGCCCTCTTCCTGTGGCTTTGTCCGCCCGGCTGGAGCACGAGGTTCATCCGCTGGTCGCAGGAGTCACCGAGAGATACCGGCTCTTGGAGCTCGGTCATGAGGCCTTTCACGACTGGGGTGGGGTTCATCTCGACTTTCACGAGCTGGTCTTCATCGACCGCCCTGCCAGGATCCTGTCGCTTCTGGTCGCCGCTGACGACTGAGCGCGTGTTCAGCGAGGCTGGTAGGTCGGCTGGTCAACGGCATACCGCTGCTGGCGTGTAGCGGAGTTTTCGCAGGTGAGGTGGCGGGCCATGCCGGCGATGACGGCCGGTCCGGATACGGCTGGGCCGCGTTCGTAGTCGTGGGCCAGACGCTGGTCAGGGCGTCAGCATCCCGGCTCGGCAACTTTGGTGAACCAGCTCCGCCAGTAAGCCGAGCAGGTAGAGCCTCGTCGATCCGACCGTTCATCCTGGACGTCAGCGGCCCCACATGCCTCTAGAGAGTGTCGGGTGGGTATTTGGCGGCAAGGTGTGACGAAGGACGGTCGCAGCGGGCGATCACCAAAGAAATGTCTCGCAACTTGATTGGGCGGTTTTGTAGGGTGCCTGGATGCCTTCTCAACACGCCCTCCTGCCGCGGTCGACACCGGCCGCCTCGGGGATGTCGTCCCGCGCGATTGACGCGCTGCTGGACCGGCTCGAAGCGCAATCCGTCGAGTGTCACTCCATCATGGTCGTACGCCATGGTCATGTGGTCGCTGAAGGCTGGTGGGCGCCGTACTCGGCCGAACGCCCGCACCTTCTTTACTCGCTGACCAAGTCGTTCACCTCGATCGCCGTGGGGCTCGTGATCGCCGACGGGCTGCTCTCGCTGGACGATCGGGTGGTGGACGTGTTGCCCGACCATGTTCCGGCCGGCATCTCGGAGCAGGGACGCCGCCTTACCGTTCACCACCTGCTGTCCATGACGACCGGGCACCGTACGGACAGCCTTGCCGAGGCCTGGCAACTGGAGCCGGACGACCTGGTGAAGGGGTTTATGCGCGTACCGTTTCCCGAGGCCGAGGGAACACGGCACGCCTACGACAATCCGACCACCTTCATCCTGGCCCGGATGGTGGAACGGGTCACGGGCCGCGGCCTGCCGGAACTGCTCGACGAGCGCCTCTTCAAGCCGATGGGTATCGACCACGCCGAATGGGATCGGGTGGCGAGTGGTGCCTCCTTCGGATTCCACGGACTGCATCTCACGACCGAGGCCGTCGCCGCCTTCGGCGAACTGCTGCTGCGCGGAGGCATGTGGGGCGACCGGCGGCTTGTCCCGCGCGAATGGGTGGAACTCGCGACCAGACGGCACATCGATACCCTGCCGGCCGAGGACGGCTCGTGGAACGCCGACTACCTTTGCGGTTACGGTTACCAGTTCTGGATGTCGCGTCACGGTTACCACGGTGACGGCTCCTTCGGCCAGCAATGCGTGGTCGTCCCGTCGCACGATCTCGTGGTCGCCGTGACCGGCGGCCATACGCAGGCACAGGCGATGCTCGACGCAATATGGGAGTGCCTGCTGCCTGGCCTGGACCACGACGCGGGAAGCGCCCGGGACGACGAGCTCCTCGCCGATCGGCTGCGGCGGCTGTCATTCGCGCCCGTGCCGGGTTCGGCCGCCCCGGAGCGTTCCGTCAAGGCGAGACTCGACGCCTCCGCCGAGGATTCGGCTCTGCCCGACGGAACCACGGTGATCGTCGATCCCGTGGACGGTGGATGGCTCCTGCGATTCGGGTCGTTCCTCAACGTCGAAGTCGGCCACGGCGAATGGCGGGAAAGTTCGCCGCTCGGCCGCCCTGTCGTCGCGGCGGGCGCCTGGCAGGGCAACACGTTCGTCGCCGAGCTTTACGTCATCACCACCCCGCACCGGGTTCGGCTGGTGGTCGACGCCGACGCGGGGACAGCAGTGGCAACGTGGAACATCGTGCCCCTGACCGGCCCCAGTCTGGCGTTGCATGTGCGGTCGCCGCTGATGACACGACCCGACGTCGCGTAGGTGATGTGGGTCAGGGTCGCGGGTGGTGGCTACGGGATGTCTTGGCACCCGGGCGTCGGTCTGGTTCGGACCGTGGCCGGTCATCGATGGGTGGAGGCACACCCAATGGCATTGACGATCTCCCGGCGCGGATGCTTCTCCGGACGCCGGCTGGTGTTCGGTTTGGGTAGTAAGAGCTCGATCAGCTCCCACTGCTCGCCGGTCAGATCGGAGGGGTAACGACCAAACACGCTTTCACTTCGGATCGAAGCCTCTTGTGATCAGCCATATGGCCAGGACCAAGCTTTGCAGGGCCAACGGTGCATTTATCGCCAGGTAGAGCGGCGTGACGACATCGGTCAGCCGGAACAGCACCAAGAAGCTCGCCACCATGGCTGATCCGGCCCCGATAAGCCCCCACCCGGACAGCCAGCGAGGTACAAGTTTCGACCGGTAAAGGAGATAGAACAACAGGAGATCTCCCAGGCTCAGTGAGATGATCAATGCGACATGGTTAACCAGGTCGCGCGCCGTCCGCAGCAACTCACCCAAGGCCTGGAGGTGGGATGCGCCCAAAGCATCGGCTTGGACGAATGCCTGACCCAGCACAAGAAACAAAGGCAAGAGAATCACGCCTATAAAATGGAACGCAGCTGCGATCAGCCTGAATCCGAGGAAGCCCAAACTGAGTGCTTCGTTCTCCGCTCTCAATGCCGGATACAGGTACAGCGCAAACCCGACATAGGCGGGGATCATGATGAACTGGAAAAATGCGCCGACGATGACCTGGCTCTCATGCGCAGAAATGAGAGCCAGGTAGCGTGGCTCCTCGAGAGCGGGAACAACACTTAACATACCGGCAATCATGCCTACGATGACCAGCGCGCCTGCAATTGCGGTTGCTCGCCTGGTTGTATCCATCGCACCTTTCCCGTATATGTCGGCGCGGACCGAGCCGCAGTCCTCCTTACGTCTGTAAGGCTGCTGCCGACGCTACCCTTACACGCGTAAGGCCGCAAGGGTTCTGCACGCGCACGTCGCAGAGCGGCTCGGCGTCGAGGCCGTTGAAGGGCGTTGGTCCCCTGGCCGCGGTAGAGCAGGCCGTCGTCCGGCGGGTGGCCGCCCTCAAGACCCTCGCCAAGAAAGGCCGGCCTCCCGCTGCGGCGAGCACGGAAACGCCGAGGCCGAGGAGGGTTTCGAGCACACCTTCGCTCTCCAGGTGCTCAGCCGCCGGCTTCCTGCCAAAGGCAGCCTGCATGGCTCGCTGGAAAGGGCGGCGCCGCCGTCCGCCGTAAAGAGTCTCGCCCCGCGGCCGAGGCCGCCCGGCTAGTGACGGGTGACCGTCGCTTCAGATCGGCCCTGCCGGTCCGCCGTCGCGGGGGCGCGGAACCATGCCTCGCCGCGTCGGGTGTCCATGTACTCGCGGACCCGCTTGATCAGGCCGGACTCCAGTTCGAAGATGAAGCAGTATTCGTTGTCGTAGTGGCCGCCGTGGGCGAGGGTGGCCTGCAGTCGCATCTCGACGATCACGGTGTCGCCGTCGGCGTAGAAGCCGCCGAATTCGATGGAGACGTTGTCGACGAATACCGTGGAGAATTCCTCGGCCAGGAAGCGCACGATGCGGTCCCGCCCGACGAGATGGTGGGTTCCATCGATGGCGCGGGAGGTCGCGTTGTCAGCAGGGGCGAGCCACTCCGCGTCAAGGGCGAAAACGCCGCGGACCTGGTCAGCGTCACGCGTGGCAAAGACCTGCCAGGCGTCGATGACGAGTTGCTTGTTCGATGCCGCACTCATGGGATGTCCTTCGCAGATGGGTGAGCCCGAATTCTCGCGGGTCCCTGATCAGCAGGTCTGGTCACATTCGGCCAGTATTGGCAGCAGGTCCGGATCCGTCCGATCCGGCGGGCCGGTCGGTGCGACGCTGGAAGCGTGAACGCAGTCGGCGCCGTCCTGACCACCGGTATCTACTGCCGGGGCGACTGCCCGGGCCGCCCCCGCCCGGCGAACACCACCCGCTACCCGTCCGCGGCCGCGGCGGAGGCGGCCGGTTACCGCGCCTGCCATCGCTGCCGCCCCTACCGGCAGGAACCCGCCCCCGTCGCGGACATGCCCGAACTGGTATGCCGCGGGGTCGAGCTCATCGCCGACGGAGCGCTGGACGACGCGACGGAGAGCAGTCTCGCCCGCCGGCTCGGCGTGTCGCCACGTCACCTGCGGCGCATGTTTCTTCAGCACGCCGGGGTCACACCCGACCAGCTCGCCCGCTCCCGGCGCGCGCACTTCGCCCGCCGACTGCTCGACGACACCGATCTGCGCATAGCCGACATTGCCTTCGCCGCGGGCTTCGGCAGCGTTCGACAGCTCAACCGGGTCCTCGCCGACGTCTTCCACGGCACCCCGCGTGAGCTGCGGGCCCGGCGGCGGGTCACCGACCGCCTCCAGGCCGACGGCGGACTGGCCATCCGGCTCACCCACGACAAGCCACTCGATTTCGCGGCAGCCCTGCGCCACCTGGCCGCCCGCGCGACCCCGAACGTCGAAGCAGTCTCGTGTGCCTCCTATCGGCGCACCATCCTGATCGATCACGACCCCGGCATGATCGAGATCACCCAGCGGTCCCCGGCCGAGCTGCTGCTCGTCGCCCATCTCCCCCGGCTCAACGGACTCATCCACCACGTCCGCCGGGTCCGGCGCATCTTCGCCCTCGACGACTCGGTGAAGACGTGCGGTTCCTGGGATCCGTTCGAAGTCGGCGTGCACGACATCGTGCGTGCCGGGGTGCCGGACGCCACCCGGGCACGGGCGATCCTGGGTGACCTCGCCGGCCGGTTCGGGGCGATCGTGCCCGGCCTCGCCCCGGTCGGCCTCACCAGGCTGTTTCCGCAACCCGACGTCCTCGCTCGGGCCGATCTCGACGTACTGCCCATCTCCGGCACCACCGTCCACGCCCTGCGCTCGTTCGCGCAGGCGGCCGCCGGCGGATCGGCGACCCACCGCTAGATCCGATTGGCGGGCTCCAGACCTTCAACGGTCGTCGACCCGGCAGGTGGACGACCTTGCCGGAAGCTCGCTCATCCCGCGAGGAGCGTCCAGGGGGCGATCGACTCGCGCCGGGCCGCAGGAGCTGGTTGGCTTGGGGCCGTAAAAGCGGTCGATCCGAGCGGGGGCTCTCCATGCGCAGTGTCGAACCCGAGGTCTTCATCGTCGCCCGTCCGTCACTGGACTATGACGAGCTGGCCCGCTACCTGGCCGAGGTCGGCGGCGAGAGCTGGCTGGAGCGGCTGGATCGCGGCGACCTCGACGCGCAGAACCTCGCCGAGTTCGCCGGCCGGCTCTGCTACCGCTCCTTCGAGCCCGGCCTCAATCCCAACGTGGTCCGGATCAGGGAGAATCAGGACGATTATCTCCGTAACATCCTGGCCAGCGCGCACGGGTCGGTCCTGGAGCACGTCAGCTTCAGCTTCGTGCTGCACAATGTCAGCCGGGTGCTCACCCACGAGCTGGTGCGGCACCGCCCGGGTGTGGCCATCTCGCAGGAGTCGTTGCGGTTCGTCCGGCTGGACGAGCTGCCGTTCTGGTTCCCCGAGTGGGCACGGGAGGACGACGAGCTGATGAAGCGGGCCACGGCCGTGCTGGAGCAGCTCGAGCAGTTCCAGCTGTGGATGGCCGAGCACTTCGGGCTTGACGAGGAAGGCGTGCCGTTCTCCGAGAAGAAGCACCGCACGTCGTTCATGCGCAGGTTCGCCCCCGAGGGCTTGGCGACCGGGCTGGTGTGGACGGCGAATGTGCGCACGCTGCGGCACACGATCGAGGCCCGCACCGCCGCCGGCGCGGAGGAGGAGATCCGCCTGCTGTTCCAGCGCATCGGCGAGCTCATGCGCCGGGAAGCCCCCGCTCTCTTCGGCGACTACGTCGTCGAGGACGGGGCCTGGGTACCAGGCTGGCGCAAGGTCTGACCGGCCCCGCACCCGGTGGCCAGGCACGCCGCCGGGCGGAGGCTTTCTTGACCACGTATGCGGCGCGGCCCGGCGATTCCGGCTCGCCGGCCGGAACCTCCCGGTGTCGTCCGGAGTACATGTTGCATGAAGTGGTTGATGATGGTGCCGCTGGCGGTCGTGGTCGTCGTCGGGTGTTCGGCCGAGGTGCCCGCTCCCGGGGCGCGGTCGGCCGTCCCGAGCACCGTAAGCCCGAGCCCGGTAGGTGCGAGCGCCGTTAGCCCGAGCCCGGTAAGCCCCAGCTCCAGCCCGACGGCGACCAGCGCCGGGTGCAACGGGACTTCGGTGCTCTTCACCGGAGGGTTCCCCGAGGTGCGGGGGGTGGGGCAGGACGCGGAGCTGTGGGCGCTGCTGTTCGTGGGGCGTCCGCCGCTCGCGCGCGGCGAAGAGATCAAGATCGTGTGGCGGATGACGGGTGAAGGCCCGCTGCGGGTCAAGGCGACGCTTCCCGACGGTACGCCCGCCAAGCTCGCCTGGGGGCCTGAGGAGCACGGCGGGTCGAACTGGCACAAACCCGGTGAGGAGTGGGGTACGGGGTTCGTCTTCCCGAAGCGGGGCTGCTGGAAGATCGAGCTCACCCGTACGCGGGGCTCCGGGTACGTATGGCTGCCGGTCAGATAGCCCGGTCGATGAACGCGGTCACGTCGTCCAGGACCTCGTCCTTGTTGGTCTCGTTGAAGACCTCGTGCCTGGCACCCTCGTAGATCCGTTCGGTCAGGTCGGTGCCCTTGATCGCCTCGACCCCTGGACGGCTCCCGCTCAGCGGGACGAGCTCGTCGTCGGCACCGTGCACCCACAGCGTGGGCAGGGGTCCGAGCCGGCCGCCCTTGGCGATCGTGGCCAGCGTGGTGGCGAACGCCTCCAGCGTGGCGCGCTTGAACGGGCCGTGCCACACGAGCGGGTCGGCGGCGTACGCGGCGCCCACCGAGAGGTCGCGGGAGAGCGTGGCCGGATCGATCGGGACGTCCGGGGGCTCCTCGTAGGCCAGCAGGGTCGGGACGACCGCCCATTCGCCGATCACCGGGCCCGACAGCACGAGCGCCGCCAGGCCGTCGCCGTAGCGCTGGGCGTAGCGGGCCGCGATCATGCCGCCCATCGAGTGGCCGATCACCACGACCGGGACGCCGGGGTGGTCGTCCCTGGCCTGCTCCTCGACGGAGTAGACGTCGGTGACCACGTCCTCGAAGTCGGCGATGTGCACCCGGTCGCCCGCCGACCTGCCGTGGCCCATGTGGTCGAGGCCGTAGACGGCGGCGCCGTGGCGGACGAGCCGGTCAGCCACGTACTCGTAGCGGCCGATGTGCTCGCCGTACCCGTGGATCAGGACGGCCACGTAGCGCGGCCGGCCATGGGGCCATACGCGGACGGTGTTGCGGCCCGTGGTGCCGGTGAAGGTGTGCTCGCGCGACTCGGCCATGGTCACCGAGCGTACGCCCACGATCGCATGATCGTCCACCGGCCTGAGGATGCTGCGACGTCCGAAAACCGCTGACTTTCGGGGGCCCGGCGGTGTTGAAGAAGGTATGGACATCCACAGCATCATCGAAAGCCCGTTGGGCGAGATCCTGCTCGTCGGCAACGGCTCGGCGCTGACGCGCGTGTCGTTCGACGTGGGCGGAAGGGCTGGACTGCGGTGGGAGCCGGCCGCGTTCGCAGAGGTCGAGCGGCAGTTCGCCGAGTACTTCGCGGGCGAGCGGGCCTCGTTCGACCTGCCCCTCGCCACCCGCGGCACCCCGTTCCAGGAGCGGGTCTGGGCGGCCCTGGCGGAGCTGCCGTACGGGACCACGACGACCTACGGCGCGCTCGCCGCGCGGGTCGGCGCGCCACGTGAGCGGATCCGCGCGGTCGGCGCGGCCGTCGGTGCGAACCCGCTGCTCGTCGTCCGCCCCTGCCACCGCGTCGTCGGGGCGGACGGCACGCTGACCGGGTACGCGGGCGGCATCGAACGCAAGCACGAGCTGCTCACGCTCGAAGGCGCCCGGCAGCCGCAGCTCTGGAGCGCCGTCGGATGAACCCGGCGAAGCTGGCAGAGGAGACCACGACGGACTCGGCGAAGCTGGCGGAGAAGGTCACGATGAACCCGGCGAAGCTGGCGGAGGAGGTCACGATGGACTGGGCGAAGCTGACGGAAGAGGTCAACTCGTACGGGTGCGCGCTGACGCCGCCGGTGCTCACCCCCGAGGAGTGCAAGGAGATCGCCGGCCTGTACGACGAGACCGGGCTGTTCCGCTCCACGATCGACATGGAGCGGCACCGGTTCGGCGCCGGCCAGTACCGCTACTTCAGCCGGCCGTTCCCGCCGCTGGTGGAGAGGTTGCGGGCGGCGTTCTACCCGCGGCTGCTGCCGATCGCCCGCGACTGGGCGGCCAAGCTGGGCCAGCCGGCCCCGTGGCCGGACGACCTCGACGAGTGGCTGGACATGTGCCACAGAGCGGGGCAGACCAGGCCGACGCCCATCCTGCTGCGGTACGAACGCGACGGCTGGAACGCGCTGCACCGCGACCTCTACGGCGATCTGGTGTTCCCGTTGCAGGTCGTGATCGGGCTGGACCGGCCGGGCGAGGACTACACCGGCGGCGAGTTCCTGCTGGTGGAACAGCGGCCGCGGGCCCAGTCGCGCGGGACGGTGACGCTGCTGCCACAGGGGCACGGGCTGATCTTCACCACGCGCGACCGGCCCGTGCGCTCCTCGCGGGGCTGGTCGGCCTCCCCCGTGCGGCACGGGGTGAGCACCGTCCGGTCCGGGCTGAGACATACGCTGGGGCTCGCCTTTCACGACGCGAAATGACGTACACGCTGGTGGGGGCGGACGGCCGCCCGTATTCGAGTCCGGTGCCCGGCACGCTGGGCGGGCACCGAGGGGCCCGGCTGTACGGGCGGCTGGACTGCCCCTCGGCGCTGCGCGCCATCGCTCGCGGGGGATATATCCGGCATCGTGTCTTCTTCGTGGATGCCGGTGACGCGGTGGCGGCCGGATATCGGCCGTGTTCGAGGTGCTTACCGGAGGCGTACCAGGTATGGAAGGGCCCGCAGACATCGTGAGGCGGGAGATCGCGCCGGGCGCGGTACACGTGCCTGAATGGCTGACTCTGGACGAGCAGCGCCACCTCGTCGAGGCGTGCCGCGCATGGGCCACGGGGCCCGTGCCGATCCGGCACACCGTGCTGCCCCGGGGCGGCGTGATGTCGGTCCAGACGGTGTGCCTGGGTTGGCACTGGCAGCCGTACCGCTACACGCGCGTCGCCCACGACGTGAACGGCCGGCAGGTGGCCGAGTTCCCCGCGTGGCTCGGCGAGCTGGGGCGGCGCGCCCTGGCCGACGCGTACGGGCGCCCCAGCGACACGTACGAACCCGACACCGCCCTGATCAACTTCTACGACGGCCAGGCCAGGATGGGCATGCACCAGGACAAGGACGAGAAGTCCGACGCCCCGGTGGTGTCGCTGAGCATCGGCGACCGGTGCCTGTTCCGCTTCGGCAACACCGAGACGCGCGGCCGCCCGTACACGGATGTCGAACTCGCCTCAGGTGACCTGTTCGTGTTCGGCGGGCCGTCGCGCTTCGCCTACCACGGCGTGCCGAAGGTCCATCCGGGCACCGGCGATCCCGCCACCGGCCTGGCCTCCGGCCGGCTCAACCTCACGATGCGCGTCACCGGCCTTCGGTGAGGTAGCCGAACTCCTCGTCGGAGAGCGTGCGCCGCAGCGTCCGCAGCACCTTCGCCGGGTCGTCGTCCGGCCCCTGCGTGTAGAAGGGCCTGCCGTCCCGGCCGAACGTGATCGCCGCGTCCCCCTCCCACTTGCCCAGCACGTCGGCCGCCGGGGCGAAGTCCTCGTGCGGCTCGAACCCGAGCGTGCGCGCGTAGTCGACGGACCCGAACACCAGGTGCCGGGCCAGCTCGATCGGCGCCTCCTGGAAGCCCGCGTACTCGCCGAAGAAGTACTGGCGGAAGCGCCGCAGGTCGCGGTCGTCGAGCACGTCGGGGCCGATCGCGTTCTTCGCCCCGAGACAGTGGACGTCGGCGAGGTAGCCGGCCACCGTCATCCTGTCCCAGGTGTGCCGCCGCGCGACCAGCACGCACACCAGGCCACCCATGCCCGAGCCGGGAGCCTCGTCCACCCATCCGCGGGCCGGGTCGACGGTGAGCCCCTCGCTCCAGCCGGTGTTGACCCAGCAGCCGACCACCTCGGGCTCGGCGGCGGGGGCCTCCGAGGCGATGGCCCGCACCAGCGGCGCCACGACGGACGGCGACACTTTCAGCGCCTTGGCGATCTCCTTCGGGGAGCGGCCCTCGGCGCGCAGCTCGCGTACCCGATCCTTCAAGTCCATTCGGGCAGCCTAGCCGTCCCGACCACCCGCATCGAGCCACCACCATGAGGGTCAGGGCGGCAGGGCGAGGAGGACGTGCACCAGCTGCGCGCCGATCAGGGCGAACGGCGCGAGCACCCACAACTGGCTGAAAAACCAGCCCAGGTGCAGGGCCAGGGCGACGAACGCCAGGCACGACACGGACGTCCACAGCAGGAGCGCCCAGGGAGGAATCCGCACGATCAGAGGCTAGGGATCACTTGTGCAGACAGTGCCCGTCGAATGTGGAGATACCGTCAAGCTCCCCGGTGGAAGTAGGAGCGGCGCGAGCCCTGGCCGGTCAGGCTGCCGATGCAGCGGAGAAAGCGCGTGCCGTTCTCGAACTGCGCCTGCGACGGCGGCATCACGTCCGCCATCCATCTGGCCGCGCCGAGGTTCCTGGCCGTGCCGATCCGGCTGGCCAGGAGCACCGCCCGGCTGCAGATCCGCTTGACCGTGGGGTGCTTGGCGAGGTCCTGCTGCACGTACGTGTCGGCGTCCGACGGGATCGGGGCGACCGCGAACGTCTCCCACGAGTGCTCCTCCTCGCACCCGACCCGCCTGGCCTTCGTGTCGCCCGAGATGATGACCAGGCCGCCCCAGCACTCCGACTCCTGCACGCACGCCGCCTCGCCGCCGCGCACCTTGCTCGCCGGGCAGTTCTCCGTGTACGTCTTCAGCCCCTTGAACACGGTCTTCACCGGTTCTTCAGCCGTGGACGGGGCGGAGGCCGATGCGCTGGGAGACGACGCCTCCTTGCCGGCAGGCTCCCTGGTGACGTACGTGTAGACGACCACGCCGACGCCTATCGAGATCACCAGGGCCAGGGCGGCGGCGATCGAGACCAGCGCCTTCGACGTGCCGCGCGGAGCGGGTGGCATGGTGTCCGCGTGGACGGCCGGCGGCGGGCCGGTGACCGGCCCGCCCATCATCGGCGGCGGCCCCGGGTGGCCCACGTGCGGCCCGATCGGCTGCCCGACCGGCTGGCCGACCGGCTGGGAGGGGCTCGACGGCGCGGCGTGACGTCCCCCGGAAGGGCCGGCGTCACGTACCGGGGCGGGGCCGAGCGGGACGGCGGCGAGGGCGTCGCGGAACGCCTCCGCGGTGGGCGTGCGCTCGCGCGGGTCGCTCGCCAGCGCCTGGCGCAGCACGGCTGTCAACTGGGGCGGCACGCCGGGAATGTCGGGAACGGGCAGGCGGTGCAGGGCCAGGATCATCGCCAGGTTCGGCACGCCGCTCTCCGGGAAGCGCGGCGGGCGGCCGTTCAGGAGGGCGTAGACCGTGGCGGCCAGCGCGTACACGTCACCGGCCGGTGTCGGCTCGGCCAGCTCGAACGCCTCGGGCGGGGCGTACGAAGGCGTCAGGGACTCGCGCGTCACCGACGCCTCGGGCCCGGACGCGGGCATGGTGGCCAGCCCGAAGTCGGACAGCGCCACCTGGCCGTACCGGTTGACCAGGATGTTGCCCGGCTTCACGTCCCGGTGCAGCACCCCCTGCGCGTGCGCGGCGGCCAGCGCGTCGGCGATCCGCACTCCCACGTCACGCGCCTCGACCGGCGAGAGCCTCCGTCCGGACAGCGACCCGCCCGGGCACAGCTCCAGCACCATGTACGGCCGCCCGTCGGGCAGCAGCCCCGCGTCGTAGACGGCCACGACGTGCGGATGACCGGAAAGGGCCCCCGCGGCCGTGACCTCGCGCATGAACCGGCGCCGGTCGCGCTCGGACAGCAGCACCCGGTTGTCGACCTTGAGCGCGACCTCGCGGCCCACGGCCGACTGCAGGGCGAGGTAGACGACACCGAAGCCGCCCTGGCCGAGAACACCCTTGATCTCATAGCCAGAAACCGATAATTCGGACACGCGCGGAAGCGTACAGGTTCGGGGCGACACCCACCGGAGCGAGGTGAGTCAGCCGGCGGTCTGGAGGACCTCGCGGAGCCGGGCCGCGTATGCCCGGGGATGGCTGATGTTGCCGTTGTGCCCGCCAGGGAACTCCACCAGCTCCGTACCCAGCAGCCCCGCCAGCTCGACCGCACACCGGCGGTCGAAGACGTGGTGCGGGGTGGTCTGTCCGGCCGCGGGCAGGATGCGCGTACGGCACCCGCTCAGGTCGAGCTCGTCCGCCACGACGGCGGTGAAGTCGTGGCGGATGAAGAAGTCGAAGTTCGCCTGCCGCTGCGGCGTGATGGGCTGCGGGGTGAGGCCGGTCTCGGCGTCCTCGGTGATGCCGAGCACCCGCTTCACGTGGCCGATCGCCGCGGGCAGGCCGCCCTCGCGGTAGAGCGACTGGAGCTCGGCCAGCTCCTTGCGGTGCTCGGCCTGTTCGGCCTCGGGCAATAGCCACGGCGAGACGGGCTCGTGGGCGATGAGCAGGCTGAGCTGTTCGGGGTGCTCGACGGCCAGGTGAAGCCCGATGGAGGCGCCCAGGCTCTGCCCCAGCATGATCACGGGCTGGTCGGTGAGGTGGGCCAGCAGCCGGTGCACGTCGTCGGCGTGCTCCCGCACGCTCACGCCGGTGCCGGGGATGGTGCTGCGGCTGAGCCCGCGCCGGTCGTACGTGATCACCGTGTACGCGTCCACCAGCCGATCGACCAGGTCAACGGTGCGACCGGCGTCGCCCTCGCCGCTCTGCGAGATCAGCAGGAGCGGACCGCTGCCGCGCACCTCGTAGTAGAGGTCGGCGCCCGGCATGCGCAAGATATCGGCGTTCATGCCTCTCAAGGTAATCCATCAAATTTGATACATCAAGTTCGATGCATTCTCCCTGGGATCAGTTTGGCGGCCAGCTCCTCCAGGACCGCCACGGTCTCCGCCACGCGCCGCGGGTCGTCCGTACCCAGCGCGGCCCCCAGGGCGGCGTCGACCGGGGTGTCCCTGACCTGCGTCACCCGTTCGGACACCCCGGACGCCTCGCGGATGATCGTGCGCCGCCGGTCCGCCGGATCCGTCTCGGCGATCACCGCGCCCGCGGAGCGCAGCCGCGCGATGGCCGCCGACACGGCACTCTGCGGCAACCCGGTACGGGCGGCGATCTCGCCCACGGTGGTGTCGGGGTGTCCGCGCAGGTCGCTCACCACGATCAGAACCGTGCGCACGCTCGTGGAGTGCTCACCGATGCCCTCGGTCGGCATGGCCTCCTCGCCGATCTTCATCAGCGTCCGGCCCAACAGGAACAGCTCGACCCCATTCACGATCAGCAACATACCGGCGGGGATGGGTAAGGTCGTGCGACGTGACGACGGAGTTGGAACGCCTTGCCGAACGCCTGCGCGAGTTCGCCAGGGTCAGGGACTGGGAGCAGTTCCACACGCCCAAGAACCTGGCGATGGCGCTGGCGGGCGAGGTCGGGGAGCTGGTGGCGGAGTTCCAGTGGCTCACGGCCGAGCAGTCCGTGAAGCCCGATCCCGATGCGCTCGCCCGGATGCGCACCGAGCTGGGCGACGTCACCCTCTACCTGATCCGGCTGGCCGACGTGCTGGGCGTGGACCTGGTGGAGGCGGCCCAGGCCAAACTGGACGACAACGACCGCCGCTACGACGCCGACCGATACCGCGGCTCAGCCAGGAAAGCCCCGCCCTCCGGCTGAGGTTCCCCGATCCGGGTAATGCCGAGCAGCGCCTGCGCCTCATATGGGCCATCCTTGTCCACCCGGCGCTGCAGACCGGGACCCGCCACGTACTCGGCGCCGAGCCGGCGTAGGTCGCTCGATGTCCATGGCGCTGCCACAAGCCTTGAGCCTTTCGCTGGGCACAACGACTTCCCATCCGAGCTCGGAGTCCGAGCGGGAGAGCTGACACCTTGCACCTTGGCTGTGAAACGCCCGCGTTCAAAGCAGACGGAGATCAAGAGGCCGACCGTCACTAGGGCGTCTGTCGTCCCCGGTCAAATGCACCTGCATGGTTCATGATCGACGTAACCAGGGTGGCCGTCGCGATGAACGTACCGCCGCCCCATACAAGAGCGCCGGCCATCGGGACGCTGTTCTCTCTCGCCACGATGAGCGCGATGAGCGCGATCACCAGCGAGAAGAGCACGTCAATGGTTAAGCAGAGCGCGATGCGCAGCGTGCTGGTCAACTTCTGCTCACTTCGGTCCGACGGATCAAGATCGGGGGTTGGTCTGAGGTCATACGCGACACTCGTGCGTCGCTGCCCGAGATTATGGCGGTTCATCTGCCGGAGCGCAGGTGCAAATGCATGTGCAGGTATGGATTTACCCTCAGAGGATGAAAAATCCTCTCCCGAGAGGGGTTGGGAGGAAGTCGCTCGCACGCTTCGTGCTACTTCACAGCCCTGCAAGTACAGAGTGCAACAGACGAATACGTGGTGTATCTGCACGTGCATGGGAGGCGGCGTCGATCGCCTCGATGCTAGACGTGGGCGTTTCCAGGCAACGACGCGTCTCGACTGGAGGATCGAGCGTCGTATCTCAGGCGCCACCGCCCTGCCACGGAATCGGAACGACGCCGGACCGGCCTCGGGGCCGGTCCGGCGTGAGTCGGGGTGCGAGGGTCATGGTGTCGGGTTGTGTCGCCTGAGGATGGCGAACGTCAGCGCGGCCAGGCCGATGAAGGTGATCGCGCTGACCACCGCCACCGTGTTGAGCCCCGTGGTGAACGCGGCCCGCGCCAGGTCCAGCAGCTCGGGCTGGTCCTTGGCGGCGGTCACCGCGGCGGTGATGCTCTCGCGGACCGCCTCCACCGGCAGGTGCTCGGGGAGCTGCCCGCGGTAGACGGCGCTGCCGAGGCTGCCCAGCGCGGCCACGCCCACCGCGACGCCGAACTCGCCGCCCGTCTCCGAGAGCGAGGCCGCGGAGCCGGCCTTCTCCGCCGGCGCGGCCGTCATGATGACGCCGTTGCCCACGCCCATCGGCAGCGCGATGCCCGCGGAGGCCAGGACGAGCCCGGCCACGACCAGCCCGGCGCCGCCGGCGCTCGGCACCTGCGTGTGCAGGAACAGCCCCACCGCGCCCACGGCGAATCCGCCGGCCATCACGTACGCGGTGCCGACGCGGCGGGCGAGGGCGGGGGCCAGCGTCAGGGCGACGATCATGGCGAGGTTCTGCGGCACCAGCCAGAGACCCGCCTCCAGCGGGGACATCGCCTCGACGGTCTGCAGGTACTGGGTGGTCATCAGCGTCGTCCCGGCCATCACGATGCCGCCGAGCAGCATGGTCCCGAGCGTGGTCGCGAAGGCCCGGTTGCCGAACAGGCGCAGGTCGAGCAGGGGGTCGGCGAGCCGGCGCTGCCGCCGTACGAAGACCGCGCCGAACGCCGCCCCGGCCACGGCCGCCGCCACGGGCACCGGGTGCCAGCCACTCCTCGCGATCTCCTTGAGCCCGTACACGACCGGCAGGATGGTCGCGAGCGACAGCGCGACGCTGGCGAGGTCGAGCCGGCCCGCGTTCGGGTCGCGGTACTCGGGCAGCAGCGTCCGCCCGGCCACCAGCAGCGCCACCATGAACGGCACCCCCATCAGGAAGGCCGCGCCCCACCAGAAGTGCTCGAGCAGCACCCCGCCCACGATCGGCCCGGCCGCCATGCCCAGCATGAAGCAGCCGAACCAGAGCCCGATCGCGGTCCCCATCTGCTTGGCGTCCTGGAACATGTTCCTGATCAGTGCCATCGACGACGGCATCAGCGTCGCCCCCGCGATGCCGAGCAGCGCCCGGGCGACGATCAGCATCTCGGCGCTCACCGAGTACGCGGCCACCACCGAGGCCGCGCCGAACGCCGTCGCCCCGATCATCAGCAGCCGGCGCCGCCCGATCCGGTCGCCCAGCGTCCCCATGGTGACCAGGAACCCGGCCAGCATGAAGCTGTAGATGTCCATGATCCAGAGCTGCTGCGGCGCGCCGGCCCCGAGGCCGGCGCTGAGGTGCGGCAGCGCCAGGTAGAGCACGCTGACGTCGACCGAGAGCAGCAGGGCCACGGAGGCCAGGACGGCCAGCCCGGTCCATTCCCGGCGGCCCGCGCGGGTGACGGTGGGCGTGTCCTCGAGTGTGGTGGCGTTCATCTCGTTCCCCTTTCAGATGCCTTCACAGTGCTGAAAGAGGCTTCCGATGTTCTTTTCGTGGGCTTAAGGCCGCGCATAAGGTGACGAGCATGCGTTTTGGGGTGTTGGGTCCGCTGGCCGTGTGGACGGACTCCGGCGAGAGCGTCACGGTTCCCGGGCTCAAGGTACGGGCGCTGCTCGTGGACCTGCTCGTCCACGAGGGCCATCCCGTGTCCGTGGACCGGCTGGTCGACGACCTGTGGGGCGCGGAGCCGCCGGGCAATCCGGCCGGGGCGCTGCAGGTGCGCGTCTCGCAGCTGCGCAAGGCGTTCGAGGACGCCGAGCCGGGCGGCAAGAACCTCGTCGTCTCCCGCGCCCCCGGCTACCTGCTGCGCCACGAGGGCGGCGCCGTGGACGCGGCGCGCTTCGCCGGCCTGCTGGCCCGGGCGGAGGCCGCCGACAGCCCGCGGACCAGGGCGGGGCTGCTGGCCGACGCGCTGGCGCTGTGGCGGGGACCCGCGTACGCCGACTTCGCCGACGAGGAGTACACCAGGTCGGCCATCCTCCGACTGGAGGAGCAGCGGCTGTCCGCGCTGGAGCAGCACGCCGAGGCGCGGCTGGAGCTGGGCGAGCACGGCCTGCTGGTGGGCGAGCTGGGCGACCTGGTGGCCAGGCATCCGCTCAGGGAACGCCTGCGCGCCGTCCACATGCGGGCCCTCTACCGCGCGGGACGCCAGAGCGAGGCGCTGGCCTCGTACGGCGAGCTGCGGGACCGGCTGGCCGACGAGCTCGGCCTCGACCCGGGACCCGAGCTGGTCGCCCTGCACCAGGCGATACTCGGGCAGGACCCGGCCCTGAGCGTGCCCGCCGATCGCCCCGTCACGAACCTGCCCGCCTCCGTCAGCAAGCTCATCGGCCGGGACGAGGCGCTGGCCGAGGTGTGCGCGCTGGTGGGCGAGGAGCGGCTGGTGACGCTCACCGGCAGCGGCGGGGTGGGCAAGACCCGGCTGGCGCTGGAGGCGGCGAACCGGCTGGTGGACGGGTTCGCGGACGGGGCCTGGCTGGTCGCGCTCGACCAGGCGTCCCGCTCCCCCGCCGAGGCCGTGCTGGCCGCCCTGGACATCCGGGAGGACGCCGGGGAGCCGGCCTCCCGAGGGGACGGGGCGCCGGCGCGGCAGCTCGGCGCGGCGCTCAGGGCCAGGCGGATGCTGCTGGTCCTGGACAACTGCGAGCACGTGGTCGAGC
Organism: Nonomuraea sp. JJY05; assembly: GCF_043496855.1. Classification (NCBI taxonomy): domain Bacteria; kingdom Bacillati; phylum Actinomycetota; class Actinomycetes; order Streptosporangiales; family Streptosporangiaceae; genus Nonomuraea; species Nonomuraea sp. JJY05. The sequence goes on along the minus strand of NZ_JBIEIS010000046.1, from coordinate 84,054 downwards.
AGGTCGCCGAGCTGGCCGAGGCGCTCCTGCGGGCCTGTCCCGACCTGCGGATCCTGGCCACGAGCAGGGAGCCGCTGGCCGTGGCCGGCGAGGTGTTGTGGAGCGTGCCGCCGCTCGACGTGCCGGGCAGCGCCGATCTGGCGGTCATGGCGCGGTCGGACGCGGTCAGGCTGTTCGTGACCAGGGCCGCGGCCTCCGCCCGCGGGTTCGCGCTCGACGCTCGCAACGCGGCGGCCGTGGCGCAGCTGTGCCGGCGGCTCGACGGCATCCCGCTGGCGCTGGAACTGGCCGCGACCCGGGTGCGGGCGCTGGGCGTCCAGGGCGTGGTGACCAGGCTGGACGACCGGTTCAAGCTGCTGGCCTCGGGGCAGCGGGGCGCTCCGGCCCGGCAGCAGACGCTCACCGCGGTGATCGACTGGAGCTGGGACCTGCTGTCCGACGACGAGCGCCGCGTCCTGCGCCGCCTGGCCGTGCACGCCGACGGCTGCACGCTGGAGGCCGCCGAATCCGTCTGCGCCACCTCCGAGCTGGACGTGCTCGACCTGCTGGCCCGCCTGGTCGACCGCTCGCTCGTGGTCGTCGTCGAGGCGCCGGCGGGCGTCCGTTACCGGCTGCTGGAGTCGGTGTCGGAGTACTGCCGGGCCAAGCTGTCCGACGCGGGCGAGCTCGACCGGGTACGCCTCGCGCACCTGCGCCACTACCTGGCGCTGGCCGTACAGGCCGAGCCGGAGCTGTACGGGCACGACCAGCGGGACTGGCTGCTGCGCCTGGACGCGGAGGCCGCCAACCTGCGGGCGGCGCTCGACACGGCGGTCGCCCGGCAGGACGCCGACGACGCGGCCCGGTTGGTGAACGCGCTGGCCTGGTACTGGTTCTTGCGCGGCCGGCTGGCCGAGGGCCGGCGGGCGCTGGCGGCGGCCCTGTCCGTCGGCGGCGCCGCCTCCCCGGCCCGGGCCAGGGCGGCGGCCTGGGAGGCGGGGTTCGCGCTGACGCTGGGCGAGGAGGTCGACTGGGAGCCCGTGCTGGCGGCGGTCGGAGACCCGGGCGAACGGGCCAGGGCCGAGCTGTTCGTGAGCATGCACGTCAAGGACATGCCGACGGCGCAGGAGCTGGTGGGCCGGGCGCTGGCCACGTTCAGGGAGACCGGCGACCGGTGGGGCGTCGCGGCGGCGCTGGCCAGGCAGGCCAGGGACGCGTTCACGACGCGGGACATCCAGGCGCTCGAACGGATCGGCGAGGAGAGCGCCCGGCTGTTCACCGAGCTGGGAGACCGGTGGGGGCTGCTGCAGGCCACGGCCTGGCTGGCGTCGCTGGCCGAGATGGCGACCGACGCGGAGCGGGCCACCCGGCTGTTCGGCGAAGGGCTGCGGATGGCCGAGGACCTGGGGCTGTGGCCGGAGGTCTCCACGCGCATCGCCTGGCTGGGCTGGATCGCGATGCAGAGCGGCGACTACGACCGCTCCATGGAGTTCTGCGAGCGGGCCATGAAGCTGGCGCAGAGCCAGGGCTACATGGAGGGCACGATCATGGGCGAGATGGGGCTCGCCTTCGCCGCGCGCCGGGCCGGGCGGCTGGACCTGGCCGAGACGCACCTGCGCCGGCTGCTCGAAGGGGTGCCGCGCGGCCCGGACGTCGAGCCCCCCTTGTACGTGCCGGACACGCTGGTCGAGCTGGGCTACCTCACGGAGCTGCGCGGGGACCCGGCCGCGGCCATGGGGCTGCACGTGGAGGCGCTGGCCGCGGCCCGCAGGATGGGCGACGTCAGGACGATGGCGTTCGCCGTGGAGGGCGCGGCCTCGGCGGCGGGGCCGACCGAGAAGGCGGCCGTGCTGCTGGGCCTGGCGGCCGCGGCCAGGGAGCGGAACCAGACGCCCGCGGGGGCGGCCGAGCAGGCCGACGCCGAGCGGGCGGCGGCGAGGGTACGCGAGGCGCTCGGCGAGGAGGCCTTCGCGGCCGCGTACCAGGAGGGCGCTGCCCGCAAGCTCGACGAGGCGGCCGACCTGCTGCTGTGAGGGCTAGGCAAGGTGCTCGGCCAGCCGGTCGAAGAACTCGGTCCAGCCCGCCTTGGCCTGCTCGGCGTGCGCGGGGTCGGTGTTGACGCCGTACTGGTGGAAGCGCATCCTCGTCTTGCCGTCCACCTCGGTGAAGTCGATCGTGACCACTGACGCCGGCCCTTCGCCCGGGTTGTCCGGGTCGCCCGTGGTGAACACCAGCCGCTGCGGCTCCGCCACCTCGCGGTAGGTGCCGTCCAGCGTCGCCTCGAACCCCTCCTCGCCCACCAGCGTGGCCCGCCAGCTGCCGCCGGGGCGGGCGTCCAGGGTGATCCGGCCGACCGGCGTGCTGAGCATCCGCGGCCCGAACCACTGCGAGAAGCGCTCCGGCTCGGTCCAGGCGGCCCACACCTGCTCGCGGGGGGCGTCGAAGAGGCAGGTGATCTCGTACTCGGCGGTCTGGGTCATCGTCGTGTCCTTTCTGGTTCGTTCGATGGCTCCAAGGTCGCAGGGCGCGCTTCAGATCTCCTTCTCGTAGCCTTAAGGCGCGTGGCAGGCTGGCCGTATGAGGATCGTTCGCGCCGCCAGAGTGCTCACCGGCCGGCCCGGAGAGGTGATCGCCGACGGTGAGGTCCTCGTCGACGGCGATCGGATCGTCTCCGTGGGGCCGCGCGGCAGCGGGGGCGAGGCCGCCGAGGTCCTCGACCTGCCGGGCCACACGGTGCTGCCCGGGCTGATCGACGCGCACGTGCACCTGGGGTTCGACGCGAAGGTCGACCCGGTGACCCGGCGCAGCTCCGAGAGCGACCACCACCTGCTGTTACGTATGGCCGAGAACGCGCGCAAGCTCGTCTCCGCAGGCGTCACCACCGCGCGCGACCTGGGCTCGCGCGGCTTCCTCGACCTGGCCCTGCGCGACGCGATCGAGGAGGGCCTCATGGTCGGCCCGCACATCGTGGCCGCCACCAGGCCCATCACGATCACCGGCGGCCACTGCTGGTACATGGGCGGCGAGGCCGACGACGAGCCCGCCATCCGCCGCGTGGCCCGGGAGAACCTCCGCGCGGGCGCCGACTGCCTGAAGGTGATGGCCTCCGGCGGCCTGATGACGCCGGGCGCGCCGCCGAGCTGGGTCCCGCAGTACGGCACCGAGCAGCTCAGGGTCGTCGTGGAAGAGGCCGCGTCGCGCGGCAAGGGCGTCGCGGCCCACGCCCACGCGCACGCCTCCATCCGCAGCTCCATCGAGGCGGGTGTCACGACCGTCGAGCACTGCACGTTCTTCGGCCCGTCGGGGCACGACTACGACGCCGAGCTGGCCGACCTCGTCGCGGCCAGCGGCACGTACGTGTGCCCCACGGTGCACGGCGTGTTCTGGCGGATGCGCGAGGTCTACGGGCCCGAGATGATCGACGCCTGGCTGCACGGCGTGGCCGCCATGCGGGAGGCCGGGATCCGGCTCGTCGCGGGCACCGACGCCGGGTTCACCAACGGCGGCATCGCCAACGAGACGGACGGATACGTGGCCGGTCTGGAGGTGTTCGCGGAGGCCGGGTTCGGTCACGCGGAGATCATCGAGATGGCCACCGTGCGCGCCGCCGACGCCTGCGGGGTGGGCGGGGTGACCGGCAGCCTGGAGGCGGGCAAGCGGGCCGACCTGATCGCGGTCAAAGGGGATCCGCTCGAACGCCTGGCCGACCTGCGCGATCTCACACTCGTCCTGGTCTCCGGGCGTACCGTCACGCAGGCGGGTATCGACACGGTGATCTCGTCCGTCGGCTGAGAGGATTCCTCATGCTGCCCTGGTCCGCCGAACTGGCCGGCCGTCTCGACCACGACGTCATCGACAGCGCACTGCTGCGCGGCAATCCCCTGGGGGATCCGCACGAGCGCCCGATCATGGTGTACGTCCCGCCGGGCTACGACGACGACCCTTCCCGCCGCTACCCCTCGATCTACGTGCTGCTCGGCTACACCGGCCACGTCGCCATGTGGCTGAACCGGGCTCCGTTCCGCCAGCCGTACCCGGAGCTCGCGGACGCCGTCTTCGCCTCCGGGGAGGCCCTGCCCGCGATAGTCGTGTACGTGGACGCGTGGACCTCGCTCGGCGGCAGCCAGTTCCTCGACTCCCCCGGCACCGGGCGCTACCACTCCTACCTGCGGGACGAGGTCGTGCCGTGGGTGGACGCCCGCTACCGCACGATCGCCGACCGCGACCACCGGGCGGTCACCGGCAAGTCGAGCGGCGGCTACGGGGCCATGGTCACCGCCATGCTGGCGCCCGACGTGTTCGGCGCGCTGGCCACGCACGCCGGTGACGCGTTGTTCGAGGTGAGCGCGCGCAGGTCGTTCCCCGAGGTGGCGCGCAGGCTGCGGGACATGTACGACGGCTCGTACGACACGTTCCTCGCCGACTTCCGCGGCCGGCTGGCCGGGACCAAGGAGGGGGATCTGGAGCTCCTGGAGATGTACGCGTACTCGGCCGCCTACTCCGCGGACCCCGACGGGACCGTACGCGTGCCCTTCGACGACACGGGCGCCGTCGTGCCGGAGGTGTGGGAGCGCTGGCTGTCCTGGGATCCCGTGCTGATGGCCCCGCGGCACGCCGAGGCCCTGCGCTCGATGCGGGCGATCTGGGTGGATGCCGGGAGCAAGGACGAGTACTTCCTGGACTTCGGGGCGGTGGCGTTCCGGCGGGCGCTGGAGGAGGCGGGCGTCAAGGACGACAACGTCAACTTCGAGCTCTTCGACGCCGGCCACGGCGCCATCGAGTACCGCTACCCGCTCGCCCTGGCCTGGCTGTCCCGGCGACTCTCAATCATCTAGGTGACACTTGTCAACCAAATGATTGATGCTCTACTGTCCTCCCATGGCTGCACGGAGGGCGCCGCGCCCTGAGGAGCGCGGCAAGGCGGCGGAGCTGACGCGGGAGCGCATCCTGCGGGCCGCCGTGAGCGAGTTCGGCGAGAAGGGATATTCCGGCGCGCGCACCGCCGGGATCGCCGCCCGCGCCGGCGTCAACCAGCAGCTGATCTCCTACTACTTCGGCGGCAAGCAGGGGCTGCTGGAGGAGCTGCGGCGGCGCCGGCAGGCGGACGAGGCCGCGTCCGACGCCGCCTCCGTCTCGTTCGCGGAGTCGGTCGGGGCCCAGCTGGGCCGCACGCTCGACGACCCGGAATGGGCCCGGCTGGTGGTGTGGCAGGCGTTGGGCGACTGCCCGTTCGCCGACGCCGACGAGGGCCGGCGGTACGCGGACGCGCAACGCGCCCGGATGGCCGAGTCGCTGGAGCGGATGCGCGGGCGGCAGGAGGCCGGCGAGGTCACCGATCGGGTCGATCCGGCGTTCGCGCTACTGGTCGCCTACGCGGTGGTGTTCGCGCCGATCACGATGCCGCAGTTCGTCCGGGACATCTTCGGCGAAGATCCGCTCTCGCCCGAGGTGCGCCGCCGCTTGCACGGTGAGCTGGTCAGGCTTCTCGGCCAGGCCGAGGATTAGGGAGGTTCTGCGGCGATGGTGATGGTGGTCTTCGGGGCTCGGGGCAGTGTGGGGCGCCATGTCGCCGCCGGTCTGCTGGCGGCCGGCGAACACGTGCGGGTGACGAGCAGGGACCCGGGCAAGGGCGGCTTCCCCGCTTCCGCGGAGGTCGTGGCGGCCGACCTGGAGCGTCCCGAGACGTTGCCCGCCGCGCTGGAGGGCGCCACGAAGGTGTTCGTGTACGCCATACCGGACGGTGTCGCGGGCTTCGTCGAGGCGGCCAGGTCGGCCGGGGTGCGGCAGGTGGTGCTGCTGTCGTCGGCGGCGGTCGTGATCGAGGGCTTCGAACGCAACCCGATCGCCGTGCAGCATCAGGTCGTCGAGACGGCCGTGGAGGAATCGGGGCTGGACTGGACGTTCATCCGGCCGGGGATGTTCGCGACGAACACGCTGTGGTGGTGGCAGGCGGCGATCCGGGGCGGGGGCGTGGTGCGGCTGCCGTACCCGGAGGCCGAGACCGCCCCCATCCACGAGAAGGACCTGGCGGCGCTCGCGGTGACGGCGTTGACGGAGCCCGGGCACGAGCGGCGGGCGTACACCGTGTACGGGGCGGAGTCGCTCACGTTGCGGCGGCAGGTCGAGCACATCGGGGAGGCGATCGGGCGTCCGGTCACCGTCGAGGTGGTGTCGGAGGCGCAGGCGCGGGAGGAGATGGGCCGGACGACGCCGGCGGTCGGCGTCGAGGTGATCATGAAGCAGTGGGCGGACCGCGACGGCGTACCCGCGGAGACCTCGACGGTGGTGGAGAAGGTGACCGGCCGCCCGGCGCGCACGTTCGCCGAATGGGCCGTCGACCACGCGGACGACTTCCGCTGATCCTGGGGGCGCCTGGCGGGTACGTCCGGGACACCCGTCATGCGTCTTCACCTGTTCCGCGGGGGTGTCTTCTTCCTGCGGCCGCGTCGAGGGCTTGATCCGCGCGGGTTCTGCGGCGGCCCGGGCCTGGGCTCGACTCCCGGCGCGTACCCGGGTGAGCGGTACAGGGGCCGGCCTCCGTACCAGCCCCACATGAGGCAGAGCAGCCCCACGAGCAGGGCCAGGACCGGCACCAGGTAGAGCAGCGCGTCGAGCCGGAGCAGCCCGGCGGCGGTCACCCCCGTGATCGACGCGACCAGCACCCAGCCCGGCCCATGCCAGTACGGTTTCCCCAACGGCCTGTCGGACTCCTCCCAGCCTCGCGGCGTGCGCCGCCGGAGCCGCCCCGCCGGCCACAGCCGCGTGCCGTCCCCGGTGATCACGACCGCTCGCCTGAACGGCCCTCCCCCGATCCGCACCTGCGCCTTCAGCGCCTCCGCCCTCTCATCGACGGCGGGATCCCAGTGGACGCGCTGGTAGTACGGCCTCGCCCCGCGCTCGGGGACGAGCTTCAGGTACGGGCTGAACCAGCGGACCCCCTTCGTCCTGTACTCCAGGATCAGCGGCCGGACCTGCCACCGCGCCTCGGCCGCCGACGCCGCGTGCCGGTTGAGCAGGAACCGGGCCAGCACCAGGACGAGCCCGAGCCCGTAGATCCCCGCGACGACGAACGGAGCCCGCCTGAGCATGTCCCCGGGAGGGGGCACGTCCTCATGCCCGGCCGGGAACACCAGGCCGCCGGGGTCGGCCGGGTCGTAGCGGATGGGCAGCACCGAGCCCTGCACGAAATGTTCGGAGTCGGCCTGGATCATCGTCTGATGGCTGTTCCTGCCGTCAGACCAGTTCAGGTGGAACATCTCCGGATTGCCCTGGCCGTCGAAGTCGATGTACTCGACTGTGGCCATAGACCTGGCCGTGGCGCGGGATTCCGCGTCGGCGACGCCGGCGGCCTGGACCGCGAGTACGCCGAACGCCACCAGCGCTCCCAGCGTGAAACCCCCGAGCGACACCAAGGCGATACGCGATATCGGCCGCAAGTCATGCACCCACACAGTTTGGTGGGAGGGCCTTTCGCCACGCTTTCGTCAGTCTGTCACCGTTCTCCACGCCCTCCGGGCAGCGCCGGCCGGGAACGGATCCCGGCCGGCGCGCCGACGACCACGGACGGGTGTCAGCCCAGATGCCGGGCGAAGAACCGCAGCGAGCTGTCCGTCTCGAACCGCGGCAGATCTCCGTGCTTGCCGGGGTTGGCGTGCAGCGTCTTCTCGGCCGAAGCGAAGGCGTCGAACAACGCCAGGCCCTCGGCCCGCGGCACCCGTTCGTCATCCCACTGGAGCAGGAACTGCACCGGCACGGTGATCCGCGCCGCGCTCTCGGCCAGCGTGGTCGCCCCGAGCAGGCCCAGCACCGCGGCGCTGACCCGGGGTTCCGCGGCGACGAACGGGACACCGAGCCCGCAGCCCATCGACACACCCCAGTAGCCCACCGGACCCGCGCCGACGTGGTCGAGCTGCCGGAGCGCGGTCAGGACCGCCTGCCATTCCGCGACGGCCTGCCCGGCCAGGAGACTGTGCATGGCGAGGAGCTGCGCGGTCGCGTCCTCACCTGCGGCCGCGCGGGACCGCATCTCGGTTGAGATCCGGGTGAACTCCTCGCTCTTCGGCCGCTCGCCGTGGTGGGGCGCATCGATCGCGGCGACCGCGAACCCGCCCTCTGCGACGAAGTGCTGCGCGCGGGCCAGGATGCCGGGTGCCTGCTTGTGCTGCCCGCCGCCGTGTCCCATCAGGATCAGGGGACGAGCGCCGAGGGCGTCTTCCGGCGTCCACAGCACGCCGGGGATCTCGCCGAGGGTGAAGAGTTGTTCGGTGACGCCGTCCGACGACGTCTGGGAGATGAAGCGCATGGCGTTTCAAGCCCTTTCGGGAGGCCTTCTGCGGGCGCTCCCTAGACCATGCACGGGAGGGAGCCCCGACCTGTCACAGCGTTGATCGGTCTCACCTCCTCGAGCTCGCAGCGATGCACGGCGCCGCCGAAGGTATCACAAAAGGCATCGCTCGCCTCCCGCCTTCGGGGCGACTGAGCTCGTTCCTGGCGCTTACCGCGGGACCGCCACAGTGCGTCACCGAGTTGCGGCGATCTGCCCGAGCAGGTCCGTCGTCAGGCGGTCGAGGCGGGCCGCGGCGGCCGGGTCGAAATCCTTGCCGGTCAGCGGCAACGGCTTGCCGCGCAGGTAGGCGGTGACGGCGGATTCGGGCGCGGCGTCCAGCAGTGCGGCGATCGGCACGATCGCCTTGCCGACCGGCATCGCGAAGAGCCGGGCGAGCGCCTTGGTGACGGCACGCCTGGGTTGCGGCAGCGGATCGGCCATGCTCGTGTTCACGAAGCCGGGGTTGTAGAGGACATAACGCGTGCGGGCGGCCGGGTAGCGAGCGGGGAAACCCGCTCCCAGCAGGTCGTTGCAGCGGGAGGACTGCATCGCCGCACGCATCCCCGTGTAGCCCTCGCGCCATTGGAGGTCGTCCCAGTTGACGCGGCCCGGCAGGCCGCCGGGTCCGGCGATGTTCATCACGACGGGCGCCTGCGCGCGTTCCAGGTGCTCCATCAGACCGTGGCCGATCACGAACCGGCTCAGGTAGGCGAGCGCGAACGTGGACTCCAGCCCGTCCGCCGTCTCTTCGCGCTTCGGGCGGAACCGCTGGGCCGCGAACACCAGCCCGTCCACGGCCTCGGTGGTCGCCGCCACCTCCTCGACCACCTGCCGCATGCCCGCGACGGTGCTCAGGTCGGCCCGGAGAAACACGGCCCTACCCTCGGCGCCGAGCCCGTGCGCCTCGGCGAGGAAGGCACGCCCCTTCTCCTCGCCACTGGCCACGGCGATCACGCTGTCCCCGCGCCGCAGGAAATGCAGTCCCAGCCCCTTGCCCATGCCGTCCGTGCCGCCGGTGATCACGTATGTACGCATTCCCGAGCCCCCTCAAGTCATCGATCGGTGACAAGAATGCTAGGCCCGGTGATTGGTTAAGTCAACGTACGATGACTTAGGATGATTTGCATGGACCAGCCGAAACGCCGCGACAAAGCCGCCACCCGCGCCAAGCTGCTCGACGCCGCACGTCTGCGCTTCGCCCGTCAGGGCTACGACGGCACCGGCGTGCGCGAGATCGCGGCCGACGTGGGTGTCGATCCGGCGCTGGTCTTCCGCTACTTCGGCTCGAAGGAGCGACTCCACGAGGAGGCCGTACGCGTGGAGATCCCGGCCGGCCTCACGGACGATCCGGCCCGTCCGCTCACTCACATCACCGACGAGCTGCTGCACGATGTCGTCTTCGCCGACTGGGAGCAGTTCGCCGGCGAGCACCCGCTCCTGGTGATGCTGCGCTCCGCGGGACGCCCGGCCATCCGCGACCAGTTGCGTACGCAGATCTGCGAGGGCTACCTGCCCGACTTCGCCGAGCGGATAGGCGGCGAGAACCCCGCCCTACGGGCCGAAATGGTGGGCGCGCTGCTGCTCGGCATGGGCGTCATGCGCTCGCTCATCGGCAGCCCCGCCCTGAGCGACGCCTCCTTCGAGGAGACGCGGGCGCTGGTCGCCCGGCTGGTCACGGCCTTGAGCGATCAATCCCCTCGATAACTCCACGGTCATGATGCCATGCGCTTCTTGTCGTTGTTCGACAGGTTCCCTGCGCCTGATCCTTAGTGCCTGTGGCGGTGATCAACCCCTCCCGCGACCAGCCCGTGCCGGACACTACGGTGCTCATCGGAGGCGACGAGATCATTTCGGTCGGAGAGCCGGTGCCGACACGGGCGCGGTAGGAGGTGACCGGTGGCCCCGCGCGCGCCGACAGGCGACGGGCAAGTCGTCGCGCCCCCTGAGGCCGAGCGAAGCGAGGCCCGCTCGGGGCGGGGTCCAGCAGGCCCACCACCCAGATGGGCAACGGGTGGGCGGGCCTGGCCCACCTGCCCGGGTGCCTACCCGTGGCGGGCTGTGCTGTCGCGGACGATGAGTTCTGTGGCCAGTTCGACCCGCTTGGTCTCCGGGGCTTCGCCGCGGCCCATCGCCAGGACCGTGCGGGTGGCCAGGGCGGCCATCTCCTGCAGCGGCTGGCGTACCGTCGTCAAGGGCGGCCAGGCCGACTTGGACAGGGGCAGGTCGTCGAAGCCCACCACGCTCAGGTCCTCGGGGACGCGCAGGCCCCGCTGGCGGGCCGCCTCGAACACGCCGAAGGCCATCAGGTCGCTCCCGGCGAAGATCGCCGTCGGGGGCGCGTCCAGGGAGAGCAGGGCGTGGCCCTCGTCGTGGCCCGACTCCACCAGGAACGTGCCGCGGCGGATCAGCTCGGGCTCGATCGGCGCCCCGGCCGTCTCCAGGGCCGCGCGGTAGCCGTCCACGCGGGCCTGGCTGCACAGCATGTCCGTGGGGCCGCTGATCATGCCGATGCGCCGGTGGCCGAGTTCGAGCAGGTGACGGGTGGCGGCCAGGCCGCCGTTCCAGTTGGTGGCCCCGACCGAGACGACGCCGGGAGCGGGCTCGCCCTCCGGGTCGACCACGGCGAACGGGAGCGAGCGCGCGCTGAGCTGGGCCTGGATGCCGGTGGACAGGCGCGAGGCGACGATGACCACCCCGTCGGTACGGCGGGCGGCCAGGCGTTCGAGCCAGTCGCGGCCCGGTCCGGCATGGGTGTGCAGGACGGAGATGACCACGCTGGCCCCGGCCTCGTGGGCCGCGCCCTCCGCGCCGCGCACGATCTCCATGGCCCACGGCGACTCGATCTCGGCGAAGACCAGGTCGACCAGGCCGGCCGGGGTGTCGTCCTGGCTGATGCGCCGCTGGTAGCCGTGTTCCTGCAGGAGTCGTTCGACTCGATGGCGGGTCGCCGGAGCGACCTCTGGACGTCCGTTGATGACCTTGGACACCGTCGGAATGGAGACCCCGGCCTCTTCCGCGATCAGTGCGATCGTCACCCGCCGCTTCGCTGACACGTTCGGGAGTGTATCCGAAAGTTTCGGTTTGGGATCGCTCCCACTCAAGGTGTTGACGCTTTACGCAGCGTTTACCTACGATCCAGGCAGCGAAACTATCGGGGAACTAAAGAAACTTTCGCGCGGTACGCCGTACCGTGCCCCATGAGTCACGCTGAGTCCCGCAAATCACGTGCAGGGGTCCGTACGGCAGGCCGAGCCAGTCTGAGGAAGGACCCCTGATGAAACGCAGTCTGGTGTTGATCGCGACCGCAGTGCTCATAACCGGCTGCGGCGGTGGGGGCGGTGGAGGCAGCAGCACGGCCCCCCAGCAGAGCGGCCCGGCCGCCAAGGTCACTCTTGAATGGTGGCACCTGTCGACCACGGAGCCGCTCAAGTCCCTCTGGGCGCAGCGGGCCAAGGAGTTCGAGGCCAAGCATCCCAACGTCACCATCAAGGCGACCGTCCTGGAGAACGACGCGTACAAGGCCAAGCTGACCACGATCACGCAGTCGGGCAAGGCTCCCGACCTGTTCGCCACGTGGGGCGGCGGCGTGCTCAAACAGCAGATCGACGCCGGGCTGGTCAAGGACATCTCCGCCGACGTCGCCGACGTCCTGCCCAACTTCACGCCGGCCACGCTGGGCGCGTACCAGGTCGACGGCAAGACGTACGGGCTCCCCACCGACATCGGCCTGGTCGGCTTCTGGTACAACAAGAAACTCTTCGCCAAGGCCGGCATCACGCAGCCGCCCGCCACGTGGTCGGCGTTCCTCGAGGACGTCAAGAAGCTCAAGACGGCAGGCGTCACGCCGATCGCCCTGGCCGGCAAGGAGAAGTGGCCGGGCCACTACTACTGGGCCTACCTCGCCATGCGCATCGCCGGCCTCGACGCGCTCAAGCAGGCGGCCGTCGACCACGACTTCACCAAGCCCGACTTCGTGGCCGCCGGACAGCAGGTCAAGGCGCTGGCGGACTTGCAGCCGTTCCAGAAGGGCTTCCTCGGCGCGGGGTACGGCACCCCGGACGGCCAGGCGGCCACCGTGGCGAACGGCAAGGCCGCCATGGAGCTGATGGGGCAGTGGGCGCCCGCCGTGCAGAAGGACGCCGGCAAGGGCCTCGGCGACGACCTGGGCTTCTTCCCCTTCCCCGCGGTCGAGGGCGGCAAGGGCTCGATCTCCGACGCGTTCGGCGGTGGCGGCGGCCTGGCCGTGGGCGCGGACGCCCCCGCGGAGGCCGTGCAGTTCGTGAAGTTCATGACCGAGATGGGCAACCACTCCAAGGCCGTGGAGGCCGGCGGCGTGCTGCCGGTGCTCAAGGGCGAGGAAAGCGCGGTCAAGGACCCCAACCTCAAGCAGGTGGCGACCGCGCTGGCCGCGGCCGGCGGCTACCAGCTCTACCTCGACCAGGCCTACCCGCCCGCAGTCGGCCAGCAGGTCAACGACAGCGTGGCCGAGCTCATCGCCGGTACGAAGACACCGGAGGAAGTCGGCAAGGCCATCACCGAAGTGGCCAAGAGCGAAGGATGACGACCCTCCTCAAGGGGCCGGAGGCGGTCGCGCCTCCGGCCCCCGCCCCTGCCGCCAGGCGGCGCGGCCGCTGGGTGACCATCGCCCTGTTCCTGCTGCCCGCCCTGGTCCTCTTCCTGCTGCTGGTCGTCGCACCCATCCTCGTGGCGTTCTACGCCAGCGTCTTCAAATGGAACGGCTTCGGCGGCCTGCCGACCAACTTCATCGGGCTCGACAACTTCACCCGGCTTTTCGGCACCGAAATTTTCGGCCAGGACCTGTGGCACCTGCTGGTCCTCGTGCTGCTGTCGGTCTGCGTCCAGCTCCCGTTCTCGCTGGCCATCGCGATGCTGCTGAACCAGCGCATCCGCGGGCGGGCGCTGTACCGGGTGGTGTTCTTCGCGCCGTACGTGCTCTCCGAGGTCATCACCGGCGTGCTGTTCTCGCTGATCCTCTCGCCCGAGTCCGGCATGGCGAACCAGCTCCTGTCGGTGTTCGGGTTCGACTCGGAGTGGCTGGCCGATCCCGACACCGTGATGCCGTCGCTCTTCCTGGTGATGATGTGGAAATATTTCGGCTTCCACATGATGATCTATCTCGCGGGGCGGCAGAGCATCCCGAACGAGCTCATCGAGGCCGCCCAGATCGACGGGGCCACGAGCTGGAAGACGTTCCGGCACATCACGCTGCCGCTGCTCGGGCCCACGATCCGGATCAGCGTCTTCCTGTCCGTCATCTACACGATCCAGCTGTTCGACCTGGTGTGGATCCTCACCCAGGGCGGGCCGTCGCACTCGTCCGAGACGATGGCCGTCACGATGATGGACTGGGGCTTCAAGCGCTCCCAGGTCGGCTACGCCAGCGCGATCAGCGTGGTGATGTTCGCGCTCAGCCTCGTCTTCGCCCTCGTCTACCAGCGGTTCGTGATGCGCCGCGACCTGGAGGGCGCGACCACCTCGATGGGAGAGCGCCGATGATCCATCGGAAGAAGTCCTCGCCGCGGCGCAACACCCTGCCGCTGCACCTGGTCGCGTGGGTCGTCGGCCTGTTCATCATCATCCCGGTGGTGTACGCGCTGATCGGCGGCTTCAAGTCCACCAGCGAGCTGTCCACCAACCCGCTCGGACTGCCCAACACCTGGGCCACGGAGAACTACACCGACGTGATCGGCTCCGGCTCGTTCTGGCTGCAGCTGTGGAACAGCACGTTCATCGCGGTCGTGACGACCGTGCTGACCGTCGGGGTGTCGGCGCTGGCGGGGTTCGTCTTCGCCAGGTTCGCCTTCCGCGGCAGGGAGCTGTTCTTCACGCTGTTCACGGCCGGGCTGATGTTCCCGTTCGCGGTGGCCATCCTGCCGATCTTCGTGCTGCTGCGCACGTTCGGGCTGCTGGGCAACCCGCTCGGCGTGATCCTGACGCAGGCGGCCTTCGGGCTGCCGCTGACGATCATCATTCTGCGCGGCTTCTTCCGCGGCATCCCGGGCGAGATCGAGGAGGCGGCCATCATCGACGGCTGCAGCCCGTTCGGGTTCTTCTGGCGGATCCTGCTGCCGATGGCCAGGCCCGCCATCGCCACCGTCTCGGTGCTGGCCATCGTGGGGAGCTGGAACAACTTCATGCTCCCGCTCGTGGTCTTCACCGAGGAGTCGAGCTGGACGCTGCCGCTGGGCATCCAGCAGTTCCAGGGCCAGTACGCCTCCGACACCGCCCGCATCCTGGCCTATCTCGTCCTGGCCATGGTGCCCGCGCTCGGGTTCTACGCCGTCGCGGAACGTCACCTGGTCGGCGGTCTCACCGCGGGCGCGACGAAGGGATGATCACCTGCCACCTGGGGACGTGACTCGCCGCACACTGTGGCTTCCAGCTCTTGCGCTAGGTATGCTTCGCCTGCCCTAATTTAGGTAAGCCTTTCCTCAGGGAATGCCAAGCAAAACCTCAGCAAACGGGAGTAACGGTGTTCGCCAGTTACCTCATCGGGCTGCGTGAAGGTCTCGAGGCGGCACTCGTCGTCTCAGTCCTGGTCGCATTCCTGGTCAAGAGTGACCGCAAGGACAAGCTCCCGCAGGTCTGGACGGGAGTGGGCGCGGCCGTCGCGCTGTCCGTGGGGTTCGGGGCACTCCTGACGTTCACCGCCGCCCACCTGGGGCACACGGGGCAGGAGCTGTTCGACTCGATCACCTCGCTGCTCGCCGTCGTGTTCGTCACCTGGATGATCTTCTGGATGCGGCGGGCGGCCCGCGCGCTCTCCGGCGAACTGCGGGGCAAGCTCTCCGAAGCGCTGGAGCTGGGCTCGATCGCGGTGGTCGTGATGGCGTTCCTCGCCGTCGCCCGCGAGGGGCTGGAGACGGCGATCCTGTTCTTCGCCTCCGTGCAGGGCGCCGTCACCACGCCGGAGCCGCTCATCGGCATCAGCCTGGGGCTGCTCACGTCCGTACTCATCGGCTGGGGCCTCTACCGCAGCGCTGTGAAGATCAACCTCACCAAGTTCTTCACCTGGACGGGGCTGCTGCTGATCCTGGTGGCCGCGGGCATCTTCAAGTACGGCGTGCACGACCTGCAGGAGGCCGACATCCTGCCGGGCCTGAGCACGTACGCCTTCGACATCAGCGGCGTCATCCCCGCCGACTCCTGGTACGGCACCCTGCTGCAGGGCATGCTGAACATCACGCCGCAGCCCAGCGTCGCCGAGGTCATCGCCTGGGCCTGCTACCTCGTCCCCACCCTCTTCTTCTTCCTGCGCAACACGCGGGTGAAGTCCACGCCGTCGCCCGCTTCCTCCGCGGCCTGAACAGGAGCATCATGCGCACCCCCATCCGCCTGTCCTTCGGGGCGCTCGCCCTGGTGACGCTGGCCGCCTGCGGCTCGGGGAACACCCCCGCCGCCTCCTCCGGCTCCAGCCCCGCCGCCGCGAAGCCGGGCAAGATCACCGTGGCGGCGTCCGACACCGAGTGCAAGGTCGGCGCCGCCGAGGTCGCGGCCGGCACCACGACGTTCACGATCACGAACGGCGGCAGCAAGGTGACCGAGTTCTACGTGTACGCCCCCGGTGACCGCGTCATGGCCGAGGTGGAGAACATCGTGCCCGGGCTGACCAGAGAGCTCATCGCCGAGCTGCCGGCGGGCGCGTACGAGACCGCCTGCAAGCCCGGCATGATCGGCAAGGGCATCCGCAACGCGTTCAAGGTGACCGGCGAGCACAAGGCGCTCACCGAGGACGCCAAGCTCGCCGACGCGGTCGCCAGCTACAAGCGCTACATCAAGTCGCAGAGCGACACGCTGCTGGTCAAGACGCAGGAGTTCGTGGACGCGGTCAAGGCGGAGAAGATCGACAAGGCCAAGGAGCTGTTCCCGGTCGCGCGCACGTACTGGGAGCGCATCGAGCCGGTGGCCGAGATCTTCGGCGACCTCGACCCGGCCATCGACGCCCGCGAGGCGGACCTGGCCGACGGCGAGGAGTGGACGGGCTTCCACAGGATCGAGAAGGACCTGTGGATCAAGAAGGACATCAGCAAGGACGGCGCCATCGCCGACAAGCTGATCGCCGACGTCAAGACGATCGTGGACAAGTCGAACGCCGCCCAGCTGACCCCCCTGAACCTGGCCAACGGCGCCAAGGAACTGCTCGACGAGGTGGCCACCGGCAAGATCACCGGCGAGGAGGACATCTGGTCGCACACCGACCTGTGGGACTTCGACGCCAACGTCGAGGGCTCCAAGGCGGCCGTGCAGTCGCTCCGGCCGGTGCTGGAGGATCGGGCTCCTGACCTGGTCAAGACGCTGGACGAGAAGTTCGCCGCGGCCGAGGCGGCGCTCGGCGCGCACCAGAAGGGCGACGGCTGGAAGCTGCACAACGAGCTGTCCAAGGCTGACCTGAAGACCTTGTCGGACGCGATCAACGCGCTGGCCGAGCCGATCAGCAAGATCGCGCCGGTCATCACCAAGTAGCGGGAGGTGCCGGCAATGAGCCAGCGGGTGAGCCGCAGGGGGCTGTTCGGGCTGGGCGCCGCGGGCGCCGCCGTGGTCGGGGCCGGTGTCGTGGCCGCGAACACGCTCTTCGATGAGGCGCCGGTGGCGCACGCCTCCTCGACCTCCGACCCGTTCCCCTTCTATGGCGAGCACCAGTCGGGCATCGTCACGCCGGCGCAGGACCGGCTGCACTTCGTGGCGTTCGACGTCACCACGGACAAGCGGGCCGAGCTGGTCGAACTGCTGCAGGAGTGGACGGCGGCGGCCGCGCGGCTGACGCAGGGCAAGGAGGCCGGGTCGTACGGGGCGGTGGGCGGTGCGCCGGAGGCCGCGCCCGACGACACGGGTGAGGCGCTGGGGCTGCCCGCGTCGGGGCTGACGCTGACGATCGGGTTCGGGGCGTCGCTGTTCGACGACCGCTTCGGGGTGAAGGACAAGCGGCCGGCCGCTCTCGCCGATTTGCCGAAATTTCCGGGAGAGCAGCTCATTCCGGAAATTTCCGGCGGGGACATCTGCGTGCAAGCGTGCGCCCACGACCCCCAGGTCGCCGTGCACGCCATCCGCAACCTGGCCAGGATCGGCTTCGGCAAGGTCTCCGTACGCTGGTCGCAACTCGGCTTCGGCCGTACGTCGTCCACGTCCCGCTCCCAGGCGACCCCCCGCAACCTGATGGGCTTCAAGGACGGCACCAACAACCTCAAACTGGAGGACGCCGCCCTGCTCCGCGACCAGCTGTGGGCCTCCGCGCAGGACGGCAGCGACTGGATGGCGGGCGGCTCGTACATGGTGACCAGGAAGATCCGGATGGCGATCGAGACCTGGGACCGCACGTCGCTGGTGGAGCAGGAGCAGATCTTCGGCCGCGACAAGGGCGAGGGGGCGCCGCTGGGCAAGAAGGCCGAGTTCGACCCGGTGGACTTCGCGTCCAAGGGGGCCGACGGGCAGCCGCACATCAAGGATGACGCCCACGTACGGCTCGCTCACCCGACCTCCAACGGCAACGCCCACCTGCTGCGCCGCGGCTACAACTTCGTGGACGGCTCCGACGGCCTCGGCCGCCTGGACGCGGGCCTGTTCTTCATCGCCTACCAGCGCGACCCGCGCAAGCAGTTCGTACCGGTACAGATGAACCTGGCCAAGAACGACGCCCTCAACGAGTACATCAAACACGTCTCCAGCGGCCTGTTCGCCTGCCCACCCGGAGTCCGCGACGCCGGCGACTACTGGGGCCGCACCCTCTTCGGCTAGTAGTAGGTCGCGCGGGCTCACCCGCCCGTTGCCCTATTACCAAGTGGGCCTGCTGGAGCCCACCCCGAGCGGTCCTCGCTACCGCTCGGGCGCCTTCCCGGGGCGCGCCTGGCGGCGCGCAAGGTCTTCGCAAAGGGGGCGCTTCGCGCAGGAGGAGCTCGGGCGATGCTTCCAGTCGGGCCAAGCCCCGACCCCTCGGCGTCCGACAGCGCCTGCTCCCTGGCCATCTCACGCGCCGTCCGCGAAGAAGGGGTTGTGCAGCGTGCGGACAACCCTGCTGCCGGTCGTGGTCGTCAGGTGATCGAGGCGGGGGAACAGGGTGATGCCCTAAAGTTGCCCACGGGTCAGGAGGTCCTTCCTGATCAAGGAGCCCGTCGAACGTTCGCCGCGTTCGGCGGGTTCCGCTTTTCAGAACCGCCCTCATCCTGGGAAATCAAAGCGCCGAAACCAATACCGAGGCTGTATACGCAGGGGGTATCGTCCGGCATATGACAGGTCCGCAAGCCTGGGTAGAGGGGCGTCTTCGTGCCGCATGGCTGCGCAAAGACTGGCCGGTCATTTTCCGTACTTATCGGAACATTCTCGGCATTTCGCAAGCGCGACTCGGACAGCTCATCGACATGCCACAGCCCCATATTTCAGCAGTTGAGAACGGCCGCAGACGGATCATGGACGCCGATCTCATTCAGCGGATCGCAGAGGGGCTGCAAGTGCCGGAAGAACTGGGCGGGGCACACCGTCCAGAAATGTCCGAATGGTCGCCTGACCCGGAACTACGCGCAAGGATTTCCCGAGCGCACACCACTGGCCGTGCCGACGTGCGCATCGCTGACTGGATCGCTCATGTGCTGACCGAACACCGCAGGGCAGAGGATGCGGTGGGTGGCCGGGAGCTACGGCCCGTGGTCCGCTCGCAACTCGACATGGTCACACGCCTGCTGCCGGGTACCTCTGGGCCGGTGGCGGATCGGCTGTTGATCCTCGCAGCCGAGCATGCTCACTGGCTGTCATGGGTGGCCCACCGGGAAGGACACGCGGGGCCTGCTCTGGCCTGGCTCGACCTCGCCCACGGATGGGCTGTGGACGCCGGATCGGCCGACATGGCAGGCGCATCAGGCAAGTCTGGCATCGGCGGCCGTGGGCGAGCGCGACGAATCTCGCCGCCTCGCTGATCAGGCCTATGAACTGGCTCTACGAACCCCCGATGAGCAGGACCGACCGAACTGGCTGTACTGGCTGGACCCTGTACGGGCACACCTGCATAAGGCCAATGCCGCCTACGCGGTGCGAGACTGGCACGTGGCCGCCGAAGGCTTCCGGGCAGCGCTCCCCGAGTTGACCCGCTATCCCCGCGACCTGGCGGTCTACGCGGCGCGGATGCAGGACGCGGCGAAACGCGTCTAGCGTGTCGGCTCGACGATGAGCACGTCTTGCTCGCTGGAGCGCTCCTTGATGGCCTTGAGCATCTGACCGACGCTCGGCCCCATCGTCGTCTTCCTGCCTGCTGTCTCGGTCACATCGACGTAGGAACGTGGGAACTCGCACAGTGTTGACGAGCCGCCATCGCTCGCTGACCCGGTCGGTGAGCCGCCGTCGGCTGGTGAGCGGTCCGGCAGAGTCCCCAGCCCGGCCTCCTCCAGGGCGCGGCGCACCGCGTCGCCCGGCCCGGTGGCCTTGGCCACCCGCTCCCACGTCAAGGTCGTCATCAGTCGGCCACCACCCGGTGGGAGCCGGGCACGTATTCACGCTGCCTTATCACCCTGTACCAGCCCTTGGGCAACGAGATCGCGGCGTGCTCCTCGTGCACGAGCCGCCCGCCCTCGGGCAGGTGCAGGAAGCCGCCGGAGAGGGTGCCGGGGCCGGGGATCGCGTGGCAGTGCCCGGTGGCCTCGCCATGGGCCAGAACCAGGCGCCCGCGAGCGTCACGCGGCTCCGGCCGCAGCGCGCTCGGGGCGGACTCCTCCGGCACGGGCATGATCAGGATGTCGCCCTGTCGATACATCGACCAACCTCCATCGTCGGGGGATGATCGAAAGCCATCGACCCTGACCGACAATTCCCGCTGCCCGAACGCCACGCGCTCACGCCCGCACGCGACCCGAACCCACGTCGGCAACACCTCACGCACCCACGCCCGCACATGACCGGAACCCATGTCGGCAACACGCCACGCGGTCCGCAACCACCGGACGGAGACTGGACAACGAACCAGGGCGATGGTGAGCCGACGGCGGCATCCGGCCACCCCTGGTCACTGGGCTCGTGCGAGGCGGCCCCGCCTTCGTGGCGCGGTTCGCGCAACACCGGACCACCCTCGCCCAGGCAAACCCTGCGCGCTTCGACACATCTTCCCGAACTTAGCGTAATCAAATGATAACGTTCCGCACATGCCCTCCTCCCAGCACGAGGCACTCCATCGCATCTTCCGCGACAAGCCGGAGCTGTTCGCTCATGCCTTCAAGATCCTCAACATCGACTTCCCGACCCCTTCCGAGGTCGCTGTGGTCGATACTGACATGACGGAAATAGTGCCAATTGAGCGGCGCGCTGACACGGTGATGATGTTCACCTCCCGGTGGGGGTCCAAGACTGTGGTGATCATCGAGTCACAATCACGCAGAGACGACGACAAGGCGTCCGCGTGGGCCTACTACCTCAGCCACGCGCACATCAAGTTCCGCTGTCCCGTCATGCTCCTCGTGACCTGCCAGGACGAGGCCACGGCCAAATGGGCCCGCGAGCCGAAACGGATCGGCCTGGCCGGCTTCCCGTGCTTGATCCTCTATCCCATAGCGCTCGGCCCTGACAACGTGCCTCAGATCATCGACCCGGCCGAAGCGTGCGAAGACGCGGTGCTCGCCATGTTCTCGGCACTCACACATGCGCGTTCACCCAAGGTCAATGCGATACTGAAGGCTCTGGACGTCGCGCTGACCGCGGTCGACACCGACACCGCCGCATACCTCGCCGAACAAACGGAAATAGGCCTCGGAAACACAAAAGCCCGGCAGATCTGGAGATCTCTGATGGCCATGCAGAACTATCGATTCAAGTCCGAGTTCGCGGAGATGCTTCGGGCCGAAGGACGGGCTGAAGGTGAGGCCCGTGGCGAAGCGAAGTCCGTGCTGAAGATCCTGGAGCAGCGCTCCATACCTGTCTCGGACTCCATTCGGGAGAGAGTCCTGGCATGCACCGACCTCGCCCTCCTTGAGAGCTGGCTCGTCCGATCGCTCAAGGCCACCACCGCCGAAGAGCTCTTCGATTGAAGATTCTGGCTCGGCTGAAGCCCGACTGCCCATAGTTGGGATACCGGAATCCCCTCCATCACGCCCTGCATGAAACCGGTCACTCACGCCAACGCCACCCCTGCGCATCCGACGATCGCGCCATGACCACGCGATGAGCGTGCGGCGCGACCAGACGACCTTCTCCAGCGGACCTCATGGAGGCGTTCGCGCCTGACGTCATCCCGCTCCCCCGTAGAAGATCGGCCAGATCACCACCGAACCCGATGCACGTGCCGGTCGCCTGGATATCGCCGTACACCCGAGGCTCAGCGGCGGCGGGCGCGGGAGGCGGCGGCGTGGGCGCGGTTGGCGCAGCGGGTCGAGCAGAACTGGCGTTTGCCCGGGCGGCTCTGGTCCACGAAGGCGTCGTTGCAGGGGTCGGCCGCGCAGAGGCGCAGGCGTTCCCAGTCGCCCGAGGCGGCTAGGTCGAGCAGTTCGGCGACGGATCGGACGGCGAGCCGTTCGGCCAGGTCGGCTCCCTGCGGCGCGGTGAGCCGCTGTCGTGGGGCCCCGTCCGACTCCTCCACCGCCACCCGGATCGGCAGCTCGCCCGCCCACTGCGCCAGGGCGCGCGTCCGAGCAGGAGGGTCGCAGGACAGCACGGCACGCAGCCGCTCCCGCACCGCCCGCACCGCTCGCAGATCGTCAACGCTCAGCTCGCCGCCCTCCGCCAACCCCCCGCGTCCGCCCAGCTCGCCGCGTCCGCCCAGCTCACGGCAGAAGCGGTGGAGGGCCGTCGCGTCGGGCAGGCGCTCCGGGTCGTCCAGGTACTCGTCCCAGGTGTTGGCCAGATCCAGCGCCACCAGACCCGTTTCAGCGAACTGGCGCATCCATCCTCCCTCTGTTACCGTCACGACTATGAACACAATAACCCCTGACAGGCACCTGACGATCCTCGACGCGCCGTCCAATCTCGGCCTGCGTCCGCTCGCCCCCGACACCATCCCCGGCTGCTACAAAGCCCCCTGGGCGCTGCGGAACGCGGGGCTCGTGCAGCGGCTTGGCGCCGCCGACGCGGGGACGCTCGTGCCGCCCCGCTACGTCGCCACGTGGGAGCCGGGGAGCGGTGTGCGTAACGGCCGGGCCATCGCCGCCTACGCCCGCAGGCTCGCCGACAAGGTGACCGGGATCCGGGCTGCGGGAGGGTTCCCGGTGCTGCTCGGCGGTGACTGCTCGATCCTGCTCGGCCCCGCCCTCGCCCTGCGCAGGAGCGGGCGGTACGGGGTGGCGTACCTGGACGCGCACGCCGACTTCCGGCACCTGGGCAACAGCCCGCATGTCGGGGCGGCGGCCGGGGAGGATCTGGCCCTGATCACCGGGCGCGGCGATGACTACCTGGCGGACATCGACGGGCTGCGGCCGTACGTCAGGGACGACGACGTGATCGTGCTCGGGGTCCGGGACGAGGAGGACCTGCGGGACATCGCGGACAGTGGCATCGCCCACCTCCCCGGCACCGACATCTCCCTCGACGACGCGAGCAAGGTGCTGGTGCGTGACGAGCTCGACGGGTTCTGGATCCACGTGGACGTCGACGTGCTCGACCCGTCCGTGCTGCCCGCCGTGGACTCCCCCACCCCGGGCGGGCTCGACGCCGCGCAGCTCACCGAGCTGATCCGCGGCCTGGCACAGCTGCCGGGCGCCGCCGGCCTGGAGATGACGATCCTCGACCCCGACCTGGACGAGGACGGCAGCCAGGCGGCCCTGCTGGCGGACATCCTCGTGTCGGCGCTGACCTGACGAATGCCGGCCTGACGAGTGCCAGCCTGACGAATGCCCGGCCCGGCCAATGCCGGCCCGACCAATGCCGGCCCGACGCATGCCGGCCTATCGGGTCGTGTAGCCGCTCGTGCTGGAGTGGCCGGTCTCGTTGGTGGCGGTGATCGAGGTCCAGGGGCCCGTGGGTACGTACGGGGCCCACGCCGACTCCAGCCGCCCCCGCGCGTACCACTCCTGCTTGACCACCACCCCCTGCGGGTCGAAGCGGAGCGTCCCGCCGCGCAGGTTGTAGCCCTCGACGAGGATGCCGGGCCGCCCGTTCATCTCCTTGCGGGTGGCGCCGACGATGATCGGCTGCCGCCAGCCGTTCACGATGTCGTCGGCCAGCGAGGGCGTGTCGTAGCGGGCCTGGCAGGTGAAGAACGGATCCCACCCATAAGAAATGATTTTTCCGGCGTGGGTCCCCGCCGCCATCACCTGCGAGTCGATCCGGCCCTTCGTCGTCCGCCCGCGCAACGGCAGCGGATCGACCCGCCCGCACTCCCCGTCCACCGGCGTCGGCTCGAACCCCTCCACGTTCACCCACAGCTCCACCCCGGACGGCACCCGCCGCGCCGCGGCCTCGATGTAGTCCCGCGTGGACCCGTAGTACGCCCGCGCATTGCTCACGTTCCCGACCACCGGCACCAATCGCGGAGCGACGAGCGCCTCCTCCTCGTGAACCCCGTACACCGGCACCTTCCCCGTCCCCCGCCCGTCCTGCACGGCGACGGCCATGGGCGCCCCGGCCCGGGTCGCGGCGATGTCCGCCAGCCCCTTCTCCACCTGCCCGGGCGGGAACCCGCGCCCCCTCCGGGCGTCGATGTAAGGGCTGACCACGATCTTCTTCCCGGGCAGGGCAGCGGCGACGACCGCGTGCTGGGCCGCGTACAGCCCGATGATCGGGTCCCTGGGCCCCCGCCCCCGCATGGCCAGCTCGAACGACTGGTAGACCCCGCCGAACGCCGCCGACCTCCCGAACCGCTCCCAGTAGTCGGCCAGCACCCGCGCGGTGAAGGCGTTGAGCGCGGGGAGGTGCGCGGCGTCGGGCTCCCACGGCTTGCCCTCCATCTGGGGCGCGGCGGGCAGCCCGGGGAACACCGTCATCCCGTACGCAGCCGCCTCGGTCATCAGGTTGCCGAGCCCGTCGCCGTCCGTGGAGACGAGCACGAGATCCTGGACGGCGTCCGCGCAGGAGCCGGCCAGCGAGACCCGGTAGAAGATCCGGCCCCGGCTCTCGATCCGCCGGTCCAGCCCCGGGCAGCGCAGCAGCCCCTTCCCGAACTCCTCGCTGGTCACGTACGTGTAGACGTGACGGACCCCGGGCACCTCGGCGCACGGCCGCCCGTCCACGAGACAGTCGGCGAAGACGGGATCCTCGCGGGCGCTGAACCTCGGCCCGAACGTGATGAGCGTGTCGCCGCCGATCGCGTGGACGGCCTCGACCATGCGCCGCGTCACGCACGGATCGGCCCGGGGGATGACCCAGTAGCCGGTGACGGCGTACGGGGCGACGACCCGGGTGTCGCGGGACTGGCACTCCTCCACCCCGGAGTCGTGGGGCACGACCAGACTCCCCACGAAGGCGACCGCCACGACCAGCCACAGGATGATCCGGTGCACCCACGCCCCTTCCACGCCACCCCAAGCCTACGCATCCGGCGCGCCGTACAGGTGCCGCGGCGTGACCTCCGGCACCTGATCACAGACAATGACATCGTGCGCATCGATCTCAGCGGCAAGACCGCGCTGGTCACCGGCTCGACCCAGGGCATCGGGGCGGCCATCGCCGAGGGGCTGGTGATGGCGGGGGCCCGCGTCGGGATCAACGGCCGCACCGCGAACTCCGTCGCGATGGCGATGGAGCAGATCGGCGTCGGCGACCTGATCGAGGCGCCCGGCGACGTGACCACGGACGAGGGCTGCGCGGCGGTGCTGGCGGCGCTGCCGCGGGTGGACATCCTGGTCAACAACCTGGGGATCTTCGGGGCCAGGCCCGCGCTCGAGATCGACGATGCCGAGTGGCGGCGCTATTTCGAGGTCAACGTGCTGGCCGCGATCCGGCTCACCCGTATGTACCTGCCGGGCATGATCGAGCGCGGCTGGGGCCGGATCCAGTACATCGCCAGCGACTCCGCCGTGGCCATCCCCGTCGAGATGATCCACTACGGCATGACGAAGACCGCGCTGCTGGGCGTCTCCCGGGGCTTCGCCAAGGCGGCGGCGGGCACGGGGGTGACGGTCAACTCAGTGCTCGCCGGGCCGACGCACACCGGGGGCGTGGAGGACTTCGTCTACCAGCTCGTGGACAAGGAGCTGCCGTGGGAGGAGGCGCAGCGGGCGTTCATGCGGGAGCACCGTCCGCAGTCGCTGCTGCAGCGCCTGATCGAGCCCGAGGAGATCGCCAACATGGTCGTCTACCTCAGCTCGCCCTTCGCCTCCGCGACCACGGGCGGCGCGGTGCGGGTGGACGGCGGCTACGTGGACTCGATCCTGCCCTGACGTCAGTACGACTGCAGCTCGATGAGGTTGCCCTCCGGGTCGCGCAGGTGCGCGGTCCGCAGGGTGGGCGCCCAGTCGGGGCGGTCCTGGGGCGGAGCGACGACCGTGGCGCCGTGGTGGGCCAGGCAGGCGGCGGCCGCGTCGACGTCGTCCACCTTCATGACCAGCATCGCCCCGTCCTGAGCCCCGCCCTGAGCCGCGTCCTGAGCCCCGCCCTGAGCCGCGTCCTGAGCCCCGTCCTGAGCCCCGTCCTGAGCCCCGTCCTGAGCAGCTTGGGGCAGGTTTGCGGTGCCGACGGCGGCCGCGAGCCGGTCCCGGCCGAACAGGGCCAGCCCGGCCTGCCCCTCGATGTCCCAGTTCGCGTATCCGGGCAGGACCTTCACCGGCTCGACGCCGAGCAGCTCGCGCAGCACGGCCTGGTAGAAGGCGGCACTGGCCGGGAAGTCACGCACCAGCAGGCGGGGGTAGAGCGCGTCCATCGAGGACCCTCCAGCAAAGAAATAGTTGGTAACTACCAATGATTGGTGACAACCTACACTAAGGGGATGGACCTGCCGCCCACCCTGCTCGGAATCACGACCTTCGTCCTGCACAAGGTCGGGGCGGGAAGCCGCCGCACCGTGGCGGCCCGGCTGGCGGACGAGACCGGCCTGAGCCTGTGGCAGTTCGCCGTACTGGCCACGCTGGCGGACTTCGGGCCCGCCGCCCAGCGCGAGATCGCCGGCCGGCTGGGGCTCGATCCGAGCGACATGGTGCGCCTGATGGACGAGCTGATCGGCGCGGGGCTGGCCGAGCGCGACCGCGACCCGGCCGACCGGCGGCGCTACCGGGCCTCACTGACGCCCGCGGGCCGCGACGCGCTGGAGCGGGGGCGGGCCCTGGTGGAGCGCGTGGAACGGGAGACGCTGGCACCGCTGACGGCGGACGAGCGGCAGCGACTCCACGAGCTGGTCACGAAAATCTTCAGATAACGGCCGATGACCAGGGAAAAAGCCGCCGGAGTGATAGGCCCGGCCGTTCACGGCTGTCCCGACATCGAATCGTGATTACTCATCCGTCACATTCTGCACAGCTACACCACATGCCCTCTTTGCACACAGTTACAGATCATGTTAGATGGAGGCGAGCAGAGAGGACCGGCACAGTGACGCTGATTCTCGATGGCGTCTTCGTACGGCAGCGCGGGGAGACCTGGCTTGACGACGTTCGCCTGGAATTATCCAACGGAATGACCACCCTCGTCGGCCCGATGACCGCGGGAAAAACGACATTGATGCGCGTCGCCGCCGGCCTCTTACCGCCGGATTCGGGCCGCGTCGTGGTCGACGGAAAAGACGTCACCGCGATTTCGGTGCGGAAACGCTCGGTCGCCTTCGTCT
The DNA here is from genome assembly GCF_043496855.1 of Nonomuraea sp. JJY05. Classification (NCBI taxonomy): domain Bacteria; kingdom Bacillati; phylum Actinomycetota; class Actinomycetes; order Streptosporangiales; family Streptosporangiaceae; genus Nonomuraea; species Nonomuraea sp. JJY05. The sequence goes on along the minus strand of NZ_JBIEIS010000046.1, from coordinate 57,070 downwards.
ACCAGCAATTCATCAATTACCCGTCGCTGACCGTCTACGAGAACATCGCCTCGCCCCTCCGCCTCGACCCGAAGTTCCGGGGCGCCGGGATCGACCGCCGGGTGCGCGAGGTCGCCGAACTCATGGGCATCGCGGGGCTGCTCGACCGCCGCCCCGCCGAGTTGTCGGGCGGCCAGCAGCAGCGCACCGCCATCGCCCGGGCGCTGGCCCGCCCCGTGGACCTGCTGCTGCTCGACGAGCCGCTGGCCAACCTGGACTTCAAGCTCCGCGAACAGTTACGCGCCGACCTGAAATCCATGTTCGCCGACTCCCCCGGCGTGGTCCTCTACTCCACGGCCGACCCGAACGAGGCGCTGACGTTCGCCGCCCCGACCGTGGTCCTGGGCGAGGGCAGGATCCAGCACGTCGGCGACGTGGCCGAGATGTACGCGCACCCGCCGACGCTGGCCGTGGCCGCCACGCTCAGCGACCCCCCGCTCAACCTGCTGCCCGGCGTCGTACGCGACGGCCGGATCGAGGTCCTGGGCACCTCGTTCCCCGCGCCCCACGCGCACGCGTCGGGTCGGGCAGTCATGCTCGGCATTCGCCCCCACCAGGTGAGCATCGAGCGCGCCGGTCCCGGGGCGCTGGAGCTGCCCGCCGAGATCAGGCTGGCCGAGGTGACCGGCAGCGCGACGTTCGTGCACCTGCTCCTGCAGGGGAGCGTCCACCTGGTCGCGCACCTGCCGGGCACCCGGTTGTTCACGCCCGGCGAGTCCGCGGTCGCGTACGTGGACCCGGCCCACGTCTTCGTCTTCGACGAGGACGGCGGGCGCCTGCTCGCCACCAGCGCCGCGGAGGTCGACCTGCATGGCTGACATCCGCCTGGAAGGCGTGGGCCACAGCTACGACGGCGGCGAGACCTGGGCGCTCAAGCCGATGACCTGGACCTGGCAGAGCTCCAGGGCGTACGCGCTGCTCGGCCCGAGCGGCTGCGGCAAGACCACACTCCTGAACATCATCTCCGGCCTGCTCACCCCCACGGTGGGCCGGATCTTCTTCGACGACCGCGACGTCACCGACGTGCCCACCTCGGGCCGCAACATCGCGCAGGTCTTCCAGTTCCCGGTCCTGTACGAGGAGATGTCGGTCTACGACAACCTCGCCTTCCCTCTCCGGAACCGGAAATATCCGAAGAAGGAGATCGACGAGCGGGTCCGCCAGGTCTCCCGGCTCCTCGGCCTCGACCAGGTGCTCGGTCGCAGGTCGCGACGCCTGGACGCGGGCCGCCAGCAGATCGTCAGCCTGGGCCGCGGCCTGGTGCGCTCCCAGGTGGCGGCGGTGCTGCTGGACGAACCGCTCACCGTGGTCGACCCGGCGCTGAAGTGGACGCTGCGCAGCAAGCTCAAGGAGATCCACCGCGACACCGGCCACACGCTCGTCTACGTCACGCACGACCAGACGGAGGCGCTGACGTTCGCCGACGAGGTCGTGGTGCTCAAGGACGGGGCGATCGTGCAGGCGGGCGAGCCGGCCGAGCTGTTCCTGTCGCCGGCGCACGAGTTCGTGGGGCACTTCATCGGCTCGCCCGGCATGAACATGCTCCCGGCCGAGATCGTCGGCGACGTCGTACGCGTCGGCGAGGCGGACGTGGGCCTGGCCGGCGGCGAGCTGCCGCAGGGGCCGGTCAGGATCGGGGTGCGCCCCGAGTTCGTCGAGATCGCCGGCGCGGGCCGGTCGCCGGGCGTGCCGGCCACGGTGACCGGGATCGACCGGATGGGCGCGTACGACCTGGTCCACGCCAGGGTCGGCGAGCACCCGGTGATCGCCAGGACCGAGGCGGGCTCGCCCTACCGGCCCGGCTCGGCCGAGTTCCTCCACTTCCCCGCGGACCGGACGTTCCTGTTCCGGGACGAGGTCAGGTGCGGCTCCCTCGCGCCCTTGAACGGAAGGGGTACGGCGTGACCGAGGTCCAGGAGGAGCCGCGGGCCGCGGACCTGAAGCGTAAGGACAACCGGGCCTGGTGGCTGGTGCTGCCGGTGGTCGTGTCGGTGGCGTTCACCGCCGTGATCCCGCTGATGACCGTGGTCAACTTCTCCGTGCAGGACGTCTTCAACCCCAATGACCGGATCTTCGTGGGCCTGGACTGGTTCCGCTCGATCTCGCGCGACCCGGAGGTGCGCTCGGCGTTCGTGCGGACCCTGCTGTTCTCGGCGCAGGTGCTGCTGCTGGAGATCCCGCTCGGCGTGGCGCTCGCGGTGGTCATGCCGCGCCGCGGCTTCTGGGTGTCGGTGGCGCTGGTGCTGGTCGCGCTGCCGCTGCTCATCCCGTGGAACGTGGTGGGCACGATCTGGCAGATCTTCGCCCGCGGCGACATCGGGCTGGGCGGCTGGACGATCAACAACGTCCTCGGGATCAACTTCAACTACACGCTGGACTCCACGGACGCCTGGATCACGGTCCTGGTCATGGACGTCTGGCACTGGACGCCGCTGGTGGCGCTGCTGGCCTACGCGGGCCTGCGCTCGATCCCGGAGCCGTACTTCCAGGCCGCGCAGATCGACGCCGCGTCGGCGTGGGCCACGTTCCGGCACATCCAGCTGCCCAGGCTGCGCGGGGTGCTGACGATCGCGATCCTGCTCAGGTTCATGGACAGCTTCATGATCTACACCGAGCCGTTCGTGGTGACGGGCGGCGGCCCGGGGAACGCCACCTCGTTCCTCAGCATCCTGCTGTCGAAGATCGCGGTCGGGCAGTTCGACCTGGGCCCGGCGGGCGCGTTCTCGCTGCTCTACTTCCTGATCGTGCAGATCCTCTGCTACGTCTTCTTCACCGTGCTGACCAGGTCGGGGAGGTGACCCGAATGGCCAGGCGCACCGAACGGCGACTGCCCTGGGCACGGACGGTCTTCTGGCTGTACGTGGCCACGCTGATGCTGCCGCTGCTGTGGATGTTCGGCATGTCGATCCGGCCGAACGAGGACATCCTCGGCAGTTTCTCGCTCATCCCGCAGCGCGTGACGTTCGACAACTACGCCACTTTCTTCTCGGACTCCTCCTGGTATTCGAGCTATCTGAACTCCATCATCTACACCTCGATGAACGCGGTGATGTCGCTCGTCGTGGCGCTGCCGGCGGCGTACGCGTTCTCGCGGTTCCGTTTCGCCGGGGACAAGCACCTGTTCTTCTGGCTGCTGACGAACCGCATGGCGCCGCCGGCGGTGTTCCTGCTGCCGTTCTTCCAGATTTACCAGAGCGTCGGGCTCTTCGACACGCACCTCGGCGTCGCCATCGCGCACATGCTGTTCAACGTGCCGCTCGCCGTGTGGATACTCGAGGGCTTCATGTCGGGAATTCCCCGGGAAATAGACGAGACCGCGGCGATCGACGGCTATTCGCTGCCGCGTTTCTTCGTCCGCATATTCCTGCCGATGATCCGGTCCGCGATCGGCGTGACGCTGTTCTTCTGCTTCATGTTCAGCTGGGTCGAGCTGCTGATCGCCAGGACGATCACCTCGGTGAACGCCAAACCGATAGCCGCCACGATGACCCGGACGGTGAGCGCGGCCGGCGTGGACTGGGGGCTGCTGGCGACGGCGGGCGTGCTCACCATCGTCCCCGGCGCGATCGTCATCTGGTTCGTCCGGAACTACATAGCCAAGGGATTCACCATGGGGAGGGTCTAGGGATGCTGGAGTGGATGGTCTGGACCGTCCCCACGGCCCTGGTGTTCGCCGGGCTCGCCCTGTTGCTGGTCGTCATGGCGGTCTGGGCCCGCATCTCCCCTCCCGTGGCCCGGCGCGGCTTCCTGCGCATCGAGACCGACCGTGGCGACCGGCTCTACATCGGCCTGATCAGCGCGGCCGTCGTGCTGGCCGGCTGGATGGCTGTCACCGACCTGTCCATGTGGCTCGCACTCGGATGCGCGCTGCTGGTGGCGGTCGTGATCGGAATATGGGGCTAACAGAGGAGGAGCCGAGCGATGAGGCATCGGGCAGGCAGGTCCGCGGCGGTAGGTCTGGCCGCGCTCGTCCTGGTAGTGGCCGGCTGCACGCAGGGCGCGGAGAAGCCCACGAGCGACTTCAAGGAGTCCGACGGCAAGGCGGCGGCGCAACGGTGGGTGACGGAGGAGTTCACGCCGAGCACCCTGTCCAAGGACCAGCAGCTGGCGGAGATGGACTGGTTCATCAAGGCCGCGGCGCCGTACCGGGGCATGCAGATCAACGTGGTCTCGGAGACGATCACCACCCACGAGTACGAGTCTCAGACACTGGCCAAGGCGTTCACCGAGATCACCGGGATCAAGATCAAGCATGATCTGATCCAGGAGGGTGACGTCATCGAGAAGCTGCAGACCCAGATCCAGGGCAACCAGAACATCTACGACGCGTACGTCAACGACTCCGACCTCATCGGCACCCACTCGCGCGGCGACTACGTCTTCCCGTTGTCCGACTACATGGCGGGCGAGGGCAAGAATGTCACCTCGCCCACGCTCGACCTGGACGACTTCATCGGCATCAGCTTCACCACCGGGCCGGACAAGAAGATCTACCAGCTCCCCGACCAGCAGTTCGCGAACCTGTACTGGTTCCGCTACGACTGGTTCACCGACCCGGAGATCAAGAAGCAGTTCAAGGCCGCGTACGGCTACGACCTCGGCGTCCCGGTCAACTGGGCGGCCTACGAGGACATCGCCGACTTCTTCACCAACAAGGTCAACGGCAACGGGACCGTCGACGGCAAGAAGGTCTACGGCCACATGGACTACGGCAGGAAGGACCCGTCGCTGGGCTGGCGCTTCACCGACGCCTGGCTGTCCATGGCGGGCAATGGCGACCCCGGCATCCCCAACGGCCTGCCGGTGGACGAATGGGGCATCAGAGTCGAGAACTGCCGCCCGGTCGGCTCGTCGGTCACCCGCGGCGGCGACGTCAACGGCCCCGCGGCGGTCTACGCGCTCACCAAGTACGTGGACTGGCTGAAGAAGTACGCCCCCCGGGAGGCCGCGGGCATGAACTTCAGCGAGGCGGGCCCGGTCCCGGCGCAGGGCAACATCGCCCAGCAGATCTTCTGGTACACCTCGTTCACGGCCGACATGACCAAGCCGGGCCTGGCGGTCGTCAACAGCGACGGCACGCCCAAGTGGCGCATCGCGCCGAGCCCGCACGGCGCCTACTGGAAGCAGGGCAACAAGCTCGGCTACCAGGACGCCGGCTCGTGGACGCTGCTGAGGAACACCCCGCAGGACCGCCGGGCCGCGGCCTGGCTGTACGCGCAGTTCGTCACGTCGAAGTCGGTGTCGCTGAAGAAGTCGATCAAGGGTCTGACGTTCATCCGCGACTCCGACATCCGCAGCGACTTCTTCTCCGAGAACTCCAAGAAGTACGGCGGGCTCATCGAGTTCTACGCCTCGCCGGCCCGCAAGCAGTGGACCCCGACCGGGACGAACGTCCCCGACTATCCCAAGCTCGCCCAGCTGTGGTGGCAGAACGTGGCCACCGCGGTGACCGGTGAGACGACCGCCCAGCAGTCGATGGACAACCTGGCCAAGCAGCAGGACGACATCCTGGCCCGGCTGGAGCGGCGCGGCTACGGCGGCAACTGCGCGCCGAAGCTGAACCCGGAGCGGCCCGCCCAATACTGGCTCGACCAGCCGGGCGCGCCCGCGCCGAAGCTGGCCGACGAGCGGGGCAAGCCGGAGACGCTCGACTACGACAAGCTCATCGCCACGTGGAAGTCGGGTAACTGACCGTTCAGGAAGGAGCGCCGCCGCCCGGGGGCAGGTCCCGGGCGGCGGCAGTCTCCTAGGCCTTCAACCGCTGAGCCAGCCAGTCGAAGGCCTGCTCCTGCCTGGTCACGTCGAAGCTGTGGGGCACGTCTGCCCACACCGCCTCGTAGGCGTCAGGAGCCTCGCGATAACGTTCCTCGATCATGGCGTGCGCCCGGCGCATGCCCGGCTCGGGGAAGAGCCTGTCGCGCAGGGCGTACTGGACCATGAGCGGCTCGGGCGCGCGGGCGGCCACCAGGTCGGGCCAGTCGCCCAGGCGCGGCAGCCCCGGCGGCCAGAGCATCCAGGTGTGCTTCTCGACGTACCCGTCGATCATGTCGCGGTAGGACGAGACCATCGCGGCGACCACGACGGCCCGCAGGTCAGGGTCGAACGCGCCGAGCAGCGCGGCCCGCAGGCCGCCGCCGGAGAGCCCCACGCATCCGACGGCGCTCACGTCGGGCCTCGACCGGAGGTACGCCGCCGCGGCCAGGTCCTCGCCCGCCACCACGCCCGCGAAGGACGTGCCGAGCGCGGCGCAGTACTTGGCGACCACGTGCTCGTGGTCCTTGGCCGCCGCGTCGTAAGGGCCGGGCTCGTCGACGCCGAGCGGGAAACGGCGGCTGCCCCAGGTGAGCACGTCGGGGACCAGCACCACGAAGCCGCGCCGGGCCAGGTCGTTCGCGTACGCGCGACCGCCGTAGAGCAGCTCGCGGACCCGCCGCACCTCGGGGGAAGGCTCGGAGGGACCGTCGGCGACCTTCTCCTTGCCCACCCACTTCATCCCGCCGTGGCAGTGCAGCGCCACCACCCCGGGCAGCGGCCCGGCCGCGTCCCTGGGGCGCAGGAGGTAGGCGTGGGTGCGCGGCCCGAACCCCACCGACCAGGAGAGCTCCTCCCCGGCGAGGTCCCCGTCCGTCCACGAGCGCTCGACCCGCACGTCGCCGGCGGCCAGGTCGAGCACCCCCATCGCGGCGCGCGCAGCCTGCCGCAGCTCGGGCCCCGGCAGAGACGGGTACGGCCCGAGCTGCGCGGCGGCGACCTCGGCCAGCTCAGCGAACACGCGTGCCGTCGTCCACCAGGCGCACGGGCTCGCCGGTCGCGGCCGACACGTTGGCCGCGTGGCCGGTCAGCACGCTGCGGATCCCGTCGCGGTAGCCGGCCTGCCGGGCCAGCGGGTCGTCGCCGGGGCCGCGGAAGACGTCGTTCAGCAGCAGCCGGTCGCCGCCGCCGTGCCCGCCGGCGCCGCTCTCGATCGGCACCTCCTCCGCCTCGCTCCAGTGACGGTGCAGGGTGAGCTTCTCCCAGGCGTCGGCCTTGTGCTTCTTGGAGGCGGCGCTCGGGTCGATGGCCGCGTGCGGCGGGGTCCAGGCCCGCTCGACGACCTCCAGCTCCAGCCGCCCCGCCGTACCGTTGAACGCCACCCGGTAGCCCTCGGCGGGCGCGTAGGCGTTCAGCGCGTAGGTGAGCACGGCGCCGTTGGTGTAGCGGACCATCACCGACATGGTGTCGTCGATGGTGATCCCGTCGCCGAAGACGTCCTGGTCGCGGAGGTAGCCGTCCTCGTGCTCGGCGTCCAGGTAGAGCCGCTTGAGCCGGGGGTCCTTGGAGATGTCCAGGATGAACGGGTCCGTACCGAGACCCGGGGCGCCCTGGCCCCGCACCGGGCGGTCGGTCACGCCGCGCTCGCGGGCGTTCTCCGAGCCGTAGAAGCGCAGGTCGGCCTGGGCGAAGACAGTCTGCGGGGCGGCGGCCAGCCACCAGTTGACCAGGTCGAAGTGGTGGGTGGACTTGTGGACGAGCAGCCCGCCCGAGTTGATCCGCTCGCGGTGCCAGCGGCGGAAGTAGTCGGCGCCGTGGATGGTGTCGAGCGTCCACTCGAAGTGCACCGACGTCACCCGGCCGATCGCGCCCTCCTGCAGCAGGCGGCGCACGGCCGAGTTACGCGGCGAGTAGCGGTAGTTGAAGGTGACGATCAGCTTGCCGCTGCTGCGCTCGGCCGCGTCGGCGATGGCCGCGCAGCCCTCGGCGTCGACGGTCAGCGGCTTCTCCACGATGACGTCGCGCCCGGCGTCGAGCGCCGCGCACACGTACTTGGCGTGGGTGGCGTCGACGGTGGTGACAATGACCGCGTCGGCGAGCTCGAGCACCTTGTCGAACTCATCTGGCGTGAAGCGCGGCACCTCGTGACCGATCCGCTCGGCGTAGTAGTCCATGCGGGTCCGGTTCGTGTCGCACAGGGCGACGATGGTGCCGGCGTCGCGCCACTCCCCGAGCAGCGCGTCGACATACATCTGCGCGCGGTGCCCGAGCCCGACGAACGCGTACTTCATGTCTCTCCTTTAGCCTGCGATCGAGGCGTTGGCCTCGGTGATGAACTTCTGCGCGGCGTCGTCGGGGGTCATCCTGCCGAACAGGACCTCCTCGGAGTAGCGCGTGAGGATGTCTTCCATGGCGCTGGCGCCCTTCGGCGGAGCGGCCGGCGGGTCGGCCAGCTCACCCTTGACCTTGTCGAGGAAGTCCAGCGTCTTCTTGTCCGTGGGCGGCAGCTTGTCCTTGACCGCCGCCAGCACCTTGGAGCTGGCCGGCAGGCCGCGGTCGCTGAGGATGATCCCGCCCACCTCAGGGTCGTTGATCATGAAGTCGATGAACTTGGCGGCCTCGGCCGCGTGCTCGGACTTCGACGAGGCGGTGTAGAACATCGCCGGCTGCAGGAACATGCCGCCGGTGGTGGCCCCCGGCAGCTTCGGCATCCGCAGCAGGTCCACGTCCTTGCCCGACTTCTTGGCGATGCCGCCGAGCTGGTTGCTCCACCACATGCCCATCCCGCCGGCACCGGTGGCCAGCAGCGACTGGTCCACGCTCTGGGCGCCGATCTCGGCGGTCTTGGCGGCGTCGGGCGAACCCTTGGTCTTGATCAGGTTCTGGGCGGTGGCCCACCAGGCCTTGATCGTCTCGGGAGAGACGCCGATCTTGTTGCCGTTGTAGAAGGGCTCACCCTTCTGCGCGGCGAAGATCTGGAGGTAGGCCGGGTTGAAGCTCTGCTGCGTGCCGTAGATCTTGCCGCCGCTCTTCTCGGTGATCTTCGACGCCAGGGCGACGTAGTCGTCCCAGGTCCACTTAGTGTCGTCGGGGAGCTTCTGCCCCGCGGCCTCCACCTCGGTCGGGCTGACGACCAGGGAGAAGGCGTTGACGCCGGTGGGGATGGCGAACTGCTTGCCGTCGATGGCGCCGGTGGTCAGCACCTTGGCGTCGATGTCGGCGGTGTTGACCTTGCTGGCCAGGTCGGCCAGCGTGCCGCGGTCGGCGTACTCGCGCAGGCCGCGGATCTCGAGGGTCATGACGTCGGGCGCGTCGTTGGCCGCGACCTTCGTGGACAGCGACTCGTAGTAGGCGGCGAAGTCGGAGAACTCGCCCTCGACGTCGATGTTCGGGTTCTTGGCCTCGAACTTCTTGATCGCCTCTTCGGTCATCTGCTGCCGCGCGGCGCTACCCCAGTAGGAGAAGCGCAGCTTGATCTTGCCATCGGCGCTTTCGCCGCCGCTGCCGCTGCCGCAGGCCGCGGTGACCGCCAGCATCGCGGTGGCGAGCAATGCCGCCGACCACACCTTCTTGCCAGAGCTCACGGCTCTACCTCCTAGGGGTTATCTCTTGTTGGGGGGTGGACGGAACTACTTCAGTCCCGTCGTGGCCACGCCACGGATCAGGTACTTCTGGCCGGCCAGGAAGAAGCCGAAGATGGGACCGAGCGCGATGATCGACATGGCGAACATGGGTCCCCATTGCGAGTCGCTGCTGGCGTCCAGGAACGTGCGCAGCGCGACCGGGACAGTGAAGTTGTCCGGGTTGTTGAGGTAAAGGAGCTGGCTGAGGAAGTCGTTCCACGTCCAGATGAACGTGAAGATCGCGGTCGTGGCCAGCGCGGGCAGGCAGAGCGGCATGACCACCCTGATGAAGATGCGCCAATAGCCCGCTCCGTCGATCTCGGCCGCCTCGTCCAGCTCCCTCGGCAGCGTACGGATGAACTGCACCATGAGGAAGACGAAGAACGCGTCCGTGGCCAGCACCTTGGGCATCACCAGCGGCCAGATCGTGTTGATCAGGTCGAGCTTCGAGAACATGATGTACTGCGGCACGATCACCACGTGGTGCGGCAGCATGATGGTGCCCAGCATGATGGCGAACCAGAACTTCTTCAGCGGGAAGTTCAGCCGGGCGAAGGCGTAGGCCGCCAGCGAGCAGGCCACCAGGTTGGCCACCACGGACAGCGCGGTGACGACCGCGGAGTTCCACAGGTAGTAGCCGAAGGGGTGCTTCAGCGCCGTCCAGCCCTCGGTGTAGTTCTCGAACGTGACCTGGCTGGGCCACAGCCCCGGCTCCCGGAAGATCAGCTCCTCCGGCTTGAGCGAGCTGGAGATCATCCAGAGCAGCGGATAGAGCATGACCAGACCGAAGCCGATCAGCAGGATGTGCTTGACCACCGGCCCGCCCCTGAGGGGGCGGAACAGCACCGGGACCGGCCTACTTGGTGTCGCCATAGAAGACCCAATACTTAGACGCGAGGAAGTTCACTCCGGTCAGGGCGGCGATGATGACCAGCAGGACCCACGCCATCGCCGCGGCGTAGCCCATGTCGTAGCTCTTGAACCCCTTCAGATAGAGGTAGAGCGTGTAGAAGAGGGTGGAGTCGGCAGGGCCGCCCTTGCCGTTGCTGACGATGAACGCCTGCGTGAACGACTGGAACGACTTGATGACCTCGAGCACGAGGTTGAAGAAGATGATCGGCGTCAGCAGCGGCAGCGTGATCGAGCGGAACTGGCGCAGGGTCCCGGCGCCGTCCACCGCCGCCGCCTCGTAGTAGCTGCTGGGGATCTGGCGCAACCCGGCGAGGAAGATGATCATCGGGGCGCCGAACGTCCACACGTGCAGGAGGATCAGCGTGCCCAGCGCCGTGTCGGGGTCGCCGACCCAGCCGGGCCCCTGGATCCCGAAGATCGACAGCACCGCATTGACCAGGCCGTCGGCGCCGAAGACCTTGCGCCAGAGGATCGCGATCGCGACGCTGCCGCCCAGCAGAGAGGGCAGGTAGAAGATCGAGCGGTAGAACGACAGCCCGCGCAGCCCCCGGTCGAGCACCAGGGCCAGCGCCAGCGCGAAGGCCAGCTGCAGCGGGACCGACACGACCACGTAGATCGTGGTCACCTTCAGCGAGGACATGAACCTGTCGTCCTCGGTGAACATCCTGATGTAGTTGTCCAGCCCGACCCACTTGGCCTCCTTGAGGAGGCTGTAGTCGGTGAAGGACAGGTAGAGCGAGGCGACGATCGGGCCGACCGTGATGACAAGCAGGCCGACGAACCAGGGCGCCAGGAACAGGTAGGCCGCCCTCGCCTCGCGGCGGGCACGCAGCGAGCGGGGCCCGCCTCCGCCGGCCTGCGTGGCCGGCTCGCGCGGGGCTCGGGTCTTCACCGCCACCGTGTCAGCCATGACGGAACTCTTTCGTCATTCACGGACCTTCCGGCGAGATGTGAATGGATAGCGCTTTCCTATAGCTGGCGGGAAAGTTACGTCAACCCTTTGCAGACGTTACATAGCCGTTATCGATATATCGTTACGACGTTTCCGCAGCTAGAGAGCTTGATCAGCCGAGAAGTCAGATGAATTAGCTGCTCAGTTAGTACAACCGTTTGCAGAAGGCCCGCTATCGTGGCGGAGCGGTGGAGTCCCTGATGACCAGGCGCGTCTCCAGCGACGTGGTGGCCGTCACCTCCTGGATGAGCAGGTCCACGGCGAGCCGGCCGGCCGCGGCGGTGGGCATGGCGACCGTGGTGAGCTTGGGGCGGTTCAGCCGTCCGGAGACGATGTCGTCGATCCCCACCACGCTGACGTCCTCCGGCACGCTCAGCCCCAGGTCACCGAGCCCCTCGATGAGCCCGATCGCCACCAGGTCGTTGTAGGCCAGCACCCCGGTCGCCCCGGAGTCCCGCACCCGCCGCGCGCAGGCGAGCCCACCGCGTTCGGTGGGCGCGTTGGGGCCGATGACGACCAGCTCGACGCCCTCCACCTGCTCGGCGGCGGCACGGATCTCCGCGCTGGTCCACGAGCCGGCCGGACCCGACACGAGCGCCACGCGGCGGTGCCCGAGCCCGGTCAGGTGCTCCACCGCCAGCCTGGCCCCGTGACCGACGTCCATCAGCACCGTGGCGGCGCCGCGCAGCCGCCGGTTGATCACCACGAACGGGACCCGCTCGGCCAGCCGTTCCAGCGTCTTGTTGGACGAGCGCGGGCTGCACAGCACCAGGCCGTCCACCTGCTTGGAGAACGCCTGCACCAGCTCCTCCTCGGTGGCCGCCTCCTCGTCGGTGTCGGCCACGAACAGGTGGTAGTCGCGCTGCCTGGCCGCCGAGTGGGCCGCCTTGATCAGCGGGGGGAAGAAGGGATTGGCGATGTCGGCCACGATCAGGCCGAGGTTGTGGGTGCGGCCGGTCGTGAGCGCCCTGGCCGCCCGGTTGGGGCGATATCCCAGCTCCTCGGCCACCGTGAGCACCCTGGTGCGAGTGGCCGCGTTCACCATGTGCGGCGCGGAGAACGTCCGCGACACGGTCGATACATGCACACCGGAAGCCCGGGCCACATCACGAATCGTCACTGTCACAGTCGCCCACCCTAACGCAACCGCTTGCAGCATCTCTGAGTACCATGAAAGCGCTTGCCGCCTCGTTGCAACAGGAAACCCCTGTTCGAGCACGGGGGGCGAAATCACCCCTTGACGACCTCGCCCCGAGGACACAAAGGTTTAGTGCAACTGTTTGCAGTCTTGAAGGAGCCCTCACGGTGAGCAGAGTCCTCGTCACCGGAAGCGCAGGACGCCTCGGCCGCAGCGTGGTCACCACGCTCGCGGCGGCCGGGCACGAGGTCATCGGCGTCGACCGTACACCCGGAACGCCATCCGAGGCCGCGATGGCCTTACCGGCCGATCTCACGGACACGGGCGAGACCTTCGAGGTGATCGCCAGGTTCCGGCCCGAGACCGTGATCCATCTGGCCGCGATCGCGACCCCGTTCAGCCTCCCGGAATCGGTGATCTACAAGGTCAACACCCAGCTCGCGTTCAACGTCTGCGAGGCGTCCGTCGCGCTGGGCGTGCGCGGCGTGGTGGTGGCCAGCAGCCCCACCGTGATCGGGTACGGCGCCCCGGGCGGCTGGGCGCCCGCGTACCTGCCGATCGACGAGGATCACCCGGTGCGCCCGTGGAACGCCTACAACCTGTCCAAGGTCGTGGCCGAGCAGACCATGAAGGCGTTCGCGCTGGCCGGGACGACCAGGATGGCCGCGGTCCGGCCGTGCTTCGTCATCCCGCCCGAGGAGTGGGCGGGCGCGCCCACGCAGTCGGGCCACACGGTGCGTGAGCGGCTCGACCGGCCGGAGCTGGGCGGGGTCTCGCTGTTCAACTACATCGACGCCCGCGACTGCGCCGACATGATCACGGTGCTGGCCGAGGCGCTGCCGGAGCTGCCCAACGGCGAGGTGTTCTTCGCCGGGGCCGCGGACGCGCTGGCCCGCAAGCCGCTCGCCGACCTGCTGCCCCAGGTCGTGCCCGGCACCGAACCGTTCGCCGCCGGCCTCACCGGCACCACCCCCGCCTTCTCGACCACCAAGGCACAGCGCCTGCTCGGCTGGCAGCCCAAGCGGAGCTGGCGCACAGAAATGAAGGAAGCCGAATGAACTTGAGCGGTGTGCTGTTCTTCCCCGTGACCCCCTTCGACGCCGACGGCCGGCTTGCCGAGGAGGTGCTGGCCGAGCACATCCGGAAGGGCATGGAGCACGGCCCCGGCGGCGTGTTCGTGGCGTGTGGCACCGGCGAGTTCTCCGCGCTGTCGGAGGCCGAGCACGCGCGGGCGGTGCGGGTGGCGGCCGAGGTCGTGGGCGGGCGGGTGCCGGTGTTCGCGGGCGCGGGCGGCCCGCTCGGCACGGCGCTGAACCAGGCGCGGGCCGCCCGCGAGGCGGGCGCCGACGGGCTGCTGCTCATGCCGCCGTACCTGGCCCAGGGGCCCGGGCACGGCTTCGCCGCCTACGTGGCGGCGGTGGCCGCGGAGCTGCCGGTGATCGTCTACCAGCGGGGCGCCGTGGTGCTGGAGCCGGAGGCCGTGGTGGAGCTGGCCGGGATCCCCGGGGTGATCGGGCTCAAGGACGGCGTCGGCGACATCGACCGGATGCAGCGGATCGTGCTGGCGGTGCGGGAGGCGTACCCGGACTTCCTGTTCTTCAACGGGCTGCCGACGGCCGAGCTGACCATGCCCGCCTACCGGGGCATCGGCGTGGAGCTGTACTCCAGCGCGGTGTTCGCGTTCGCGCCGGAGATCGCGCTGGCCTACCTCAACGGTGACGAGCGGCTGCTCACCGGGTTCTACGCCCCGCTCGTACGGCTGCGCGGCAAGGTCCCCGGCTACCCGGTCGCCCTGGTCAAGGCCGGGGTACGGCTGCGCGGCCTGGACGTGGGCGCCGTCCGCCCGCCGCTGGTCGAGCCGACCGACGAGCACCTGGCGGAGCTGGAGGCGCTGATCAAGACGGGGCTGGAGCTGGCCGCGTCATGACGATCGCCGACCTGCGTACCTCGCTGCGGACGGCTGCGCTGCCGCGGCCCTGGGGCGCGGACGTGCCGGCCAACCACGTGGTCGTGTGCGAGGTCACGCTGGAGGACGGGCGGACCGGCACCGGGTTCTCGTGGACGCCGCAGATCGGGGCGCACGCCGTACAGGCGCTGCTCGACCACGACCTGCGCGAGGCGCTGATCGGGCTGCCCGCGCACCCCGAGGTGGTGTGGGACCGGCTGTGGCGGCACCTGCGCGAGGCGGGTCCGGGCGGGATCACGACGATCGCGCTGGCCGGGATCGATCTGGCGCTGTGGGACCTGCGCTGCGGCGACGGCGGCCTGGCCGACGTGCTGGGCCGGCGGCGCGACGAGGTTCCGGTCTACGGCAGCGGCGTCAACCTGCACTACCCGCTGGAGGAGCTGGTGGAGCAGGCGCGGCGCTGGGTGGCGGCCGGGTACCGGGGTGTCAAGATCAAGGTGGGCCGGCCCGACCTGGCGGAGGACGTGGCCAGGGTGGCCGCCGTTCGCGAGGTGATCGGGCCGGACCGGCTGCTGATGATCGACGCCAACCAGCGGTGGGACCTGCACCGGGCCAGGCGGGCTCTTTCCGCGTTGCGGGAGTTCGGCCTGCACTGGATCGAGGAGCCGCTGCCCGCCGACGACGTGGCCGCGCACGTGGAGCTGCGGCGCTCCATCGACGTGCCGGTGGCGGTCGGGGAGAACGTCTACACCACCTACGGCTTCCGCGACCTGCTCGCGGCCGGGGCGTGCGACGTCGTCCAGCCGAACGTGGTGCGGGTCGGCGGGATCACGCCGTTCCTGCGGATCGTGGAGCTGGCCAGGACGTACGACGTGCCGGTCTATCCGCATCTGCTGAGCGAGGTGTCCGGGCAGCTCGCGCTGGCCCTGCCGCTGCCGGTCATGGCGGAGGACGTGGAGGACGCGTCGTTCGCGACGCTCGGGCTGCTGGAGGAGCCGTACCCGGTGCAGATTTCCGACGGGGTCCTGCGGGCGGGCGCGCACGCGGGGCTCGGACTGAGGTGGTCGCGATGAAGGTGGTACTCGCTGGTGCGCACGGCCATGGGCGGCACCATCTGGGCAATCTGCGCAGGCTGGCCAACCAGGGGCTGATCGAGCTGGCCGGGATCTGCGACGTGGTGCCCGTCGAGGTGGACTTCGGCTCGCCGCTGCAGTCGCCCGACCTGGGCGAGCTCCTCGCTAAGACCGGCGCGGACATCACGGTCATCTGCACGCCAATCCACACGCACGCCGACCTCGCGGTGACCGCCCTGCACGCCGGATCCCACGTGCTGCTGGAGAAGCCGCCCGCGGCGAGCCCCTCCGCGCACGCCCGGATCGCCGCGGCGGTGGCGGAGACGGGGCTGGCCTGCCAGGTCGGCTTCCAGTCGCTGGGCTCGGCGGCGGTGCCCGCGCTGCGCTCGCTGATCGCCGACGGCACCATCGGGCGCGTGCGCGGCATCGGCGGCGCGGGCGCCTGGGAGCGGCCCTCGGCCTACTTCACCAGGTCGGCCTGGTCGGGCAAGCGCCGGCTCGACGGCGTGGACGTGGTGGACGGCGCGCTGACGAACCCGTTCGCGCACGCCGTCGCGACCGCCCTCGCCCTGGTGGACGGCCCCGTCGCCGGGATCGAGACCGAGCTCTACCACGCCAATCCGATCGAGTCGGACGACACGTCGTGCCTGCGGATCCGCCTCGACGACGGCTTCGTGATCACGATCGCGGTGACGCTCTGCGCGAGCGGCCGGAGCGAGCCGTACCTGGTCGTGCACGGCGACGCGGGCCGCGCCACGCTCGTCTACACACAGGACCAGCTCAAGGTCGAGCTGCCGGACGGCACGGTCACGACGACCGTGTACGAGCGCACCGACCTGCTGGAGAACCTCATCGACCATCTCCGCACGGGCGCCGACCTGATGGTGCCGCTGTCCGCCACGGAGACGTTCACGCAGGTGCTGGACGCGGTGCGGCTGGCTCCCGAGCCGCTGCCGATCCCGGAGCGGTACCAGGAGGTCGAGCGGGACGCCGCCTCGGGCGAGGTCACGCGCCGCTTCCTGCCGGGCGTCGCCGACCTGACGGCCCGCAGCGCCGAGACGCTGTCGCTCTACTCCGAGCTGGACGTCCCCTGGACCCGGGTGGAGCTGCTGACCTCAGGGCGGGCGGTGGCCTCGTACGAGCTGCGGCCCGACCTGCCGGTCACCGATTCCCCGCGGCCCTACCTCCACGGGGTGCGGACGCTGGACGGCGTCGAGGTCACCGAGGTGCGTCCCGAGGACCACGTGCACCACCTCGGGGTCGGGGTGGCGATCTCCGACCTGGGCGGGGCGAACTTCTGGGGCGGCCGCACGTACGTCAAGGACCAGGGGCCCGCCTGGCTGGGCGATCATGGGACGCAGCGGCACCTGTCGTTCTCCCGGCTCGACGACTCCGGTTTCGTCGAGCAGCTGGAGTGGGCGGGGCCCGGCGGGCGGCTGATGGCGCGCGAGGAGCGCACCGTCACGGCCCGGCCGTTCGGGGGCTTCTGGGCGCTGGACTTCGCCTTCACGCTCACCAACCTGACCGGCGCGCCGCTGGAGATCCAGAGCTCGGCCACCAAGGGCCGCGTGGGCGCGGGGTACGGCGGCTTCTTCTGGCGCGCCCCCGGCACCTCCACCGCGCGGATCGCCCTGCCCGGGGGCGAGGAGGCCGTGCACGGCAGCCGCGACCCCTGGGTCGCCCTGTCCGGCACCACGCCGGAGGGGCGGGACTGGACGCTCGTCTTCGTGCAGGCGGACGGCGACCCGTGGTTCGTGCGGGTCGAGCACTATCCGGGGGTGGGGCAGGCACTGGCCTGGGACCGGCCGCTCGTCGTCGAGGACACGCTGACCAGGCGGGTGGTGACGGCGGTGGTGGACGGCAGGCTCGACGCCGCCGCCGCGTCCGCGCTGGCGGACACGGTACGCGAAGCGACACCGGCCCTTCGGTAAGCCCTCACTCGGCGTTTCCTGGCGGTTACGCGATCGGTGGCCAGGGTGCGTGGCCTGTGACTGCTCCCGCAACCCTCGATGCCCGGTCCGTGACCGCCAGGAACCCGTGGCCATCGTGCTCGTGGTGTGCGGCCACCTCATCGAGGACCAGCGGGATCACCCCATGGCGGGGCCCGGGCCGGCGGCGGCGGCGCTCGTGCACGATCCTGCTCGGCGTGGCCGCCGCCACCCGGTGCGCAAGCTCTTCCGCTGGGCCGTGGAGCCGCGCATCTCCTGGGCCTTCACGCCGCTCCGCAGGCCGTGACACGGTGTCGGGTATGGCCATCGACTTCACCCTCGCTCCCGAGCACGAGGAGATCCGCAAGCGGGTCCGCGCCTTCATCCAGGGGACCGTCATTCCCGCCATGGAGGAGGTGAAGGAGGCCGACCGGGACGCCTACCTCCGTACGATCTTCCGGCTCCGTTCCCAGGCCAAGGCCGAGGGGCTGTGGCTGCCCCACATGCCGAAGGAGTGGGGCGGCATGGGGCTGGGCCACGTCGAGCTGGCCATGGTGCAGTCGGAGGCGGCCAAGACCCGCGTCGGGCCGTGGGTGCTCAACTGCATGGCCCCCGACGAGGGCAACATGCACACCCTCCTGCACTGGGCGACGGACGAGCAGAAGGAGAAGTACCTGCGGCCGCTGCTGGAGGGCACGCAGATGTCCTGCTTCGCCATGACCGAGCCGGAGGTGGCGGGCTCCGACCCCACCCTGATCCGCACCACGGCCGTCCAGGACGGGGACGAGTGGCTGATCAACGGCCACAAATGGTTCATCTCCAACGCGCGCCGGGCCAACTTCGCGATCCTCATCGCGCGGACGGAGCCGGACGTGCCGGAGGGCTCGCGCGGCGCCAACACCGCCTTCCTCGTCGATCTGCCCGACCCGGGCTGGAACGACGTACGCGAGGTCGAGACGATGCACGGCTCCACGGGCCACAGCGAGATCGTCATCAGCGATCTGCGCGTGCCCGGCAGCCAGATCCTGGGCGGTCGGGGCAACGGCCACCGCCTCGGCCAGTACCGCCTGGGCCCGGCCCGGCTCGCCCACTGCATGCGCTGGATCTCCCAGGCGGAGACGGCCCTGGACATGATGGTCGACCGCGCGCTCAACCGCTACAGCCACGGCTCGCTGCTGGCCGAGAAGCAGGGCATCCAGTGGATGATCGCCGACTCGGCCATGGAGCTGTACCAGTGCAAGCTGATGGTCCTGCACGCCGCATCCAGGATCGACAAGGGTGAGGACTTCCGTACGGAGGTGTCGATGGCCAAGCACTTCGTGGCGGGCAGCCTAAACCGGATCGTGGACCGGGCGATCCAGGTGCACGGGGCGCTCGGCTACTCGACGGACACGCCGCTGGCCGCCATGTTCCAGCACGCCCGCTGGGCCCGCTTCGCCGACGGCGCCGACGAGATCCACCAGATACGCATCGCCGAGCGCACCATAGCCGCCTACCAGGCCACCGGCTCCACCAGCTCGGCCACCGGCGGCCTCCCCCTGTGACGACGCGGGCTTCAGACGGTCGTCACCCGGGGAGCCGGCATCGGTACGATCTCCCGCTCGTAATAGGCCCGGAAGTCCTCCCCGGCCGCGAACAGCTTGTCGAGCTCGCCCCGGCACGCCGCGATCACATCGGGGTCGTCGATCCGCCGGGCGCCGCTGTGGGTGCCGCAGGCGTCGTACGTCACCTCGTACATGACAGACGACCCCAGCACGACGAGCTCCGGCAGGAGCCGGTCGATCTCGAGGTCGGACACCTCCCCCGCGTCGAGCACCCGCACCTGCTCGGCCACCTCCACCCGCAGCGCCAGCACGTGCATCTCCCACTGCAGGTACGGCGTGACGGGTTGCTCGACGATCCGGATCCGCCGGCAGGGGTAGGGCCTGCCGGCAGCACCCGTGTCGTCGACCAGCTTGAGCGAGCGTTCCCAGTCGCCGTCCATCATCGCCAGCCAGCTCGGCTCCCCGGCCTCGAAGCGCTGAATACGCTGGAGTTTCCAGAACACGTCATCAATGTTCCGGAAATTAGGCCAGAAATCGTCAAGATATCCGTCCGCACTTAGCAAGACGCCCGATATCTCGTGAATGCGCTCAAGCATATGACGACCGTACCCATCCGATTCGCGGCACGAACCCGTGACCAGCGGCTACGCCGGCCGCGATGCTCACACAGTTGATCGTTCTGCGCGGCAATTCCGGCTCGGGCAAGACGACGAGCGTGGCCCGAACCCTCCGCAAGGCGTACGGCAGGCGCGGCCTCGCGGTGGTGGGCCAGGACGTGCTGCGCCGCGACATCCTCCGCGAACGCGACGTCCCGGACGGCGTCAACATCGGCCTCATCGACACCGTGACCCGCTACGCGCTCGACCACGGCCGCCACGCCACCCGCCCGCAGAGCGCGCAGTTCGGCCTGGACGTGATGCGCGAGTGGTACATCGAGCGGGACGTGCTGCCGGGGGCCTGTGAAACCGTCATCGATCAGAACAGCTCGCTCGAGGAAACGGTACGGCGGCTGCTATCCGAAACGCTCGAACGCACAGAAATCCGCAATTAACATAAATCCACCCAAATCCCAGCAAATCACCTCATCGACTAATGGCCGCCGCGGCGGGCGTAGGCCGCGGGTGGCATCCCGACCGCGGCGGTGAAGTCGCGGGTCAGATGAGCCTGGTCCGTATAGCCGAGCTCGACGGCCAACGTGGCGAGGTCGAGCCCCTCGTAGACCCGCTCCGCCGCCTCGTGCAGCCGGAAGCGGCGGATCACCCACTTGGGACCGATGCCCACATAGTCCCGGAACAGCCGCTGCAGCGAGCGCACCGAGCGCCCCGATCTGGCAGCCAGCTCATCGACCCTGGTCAAGGAGACCTCGTTCTCGGCCATCGCCACCAGCGCCGCGACCTCTTCGGCCAGGGGATCCCGCTCCGGCCCCAGGCTCAGCAGGAACCTCTCGACGTGCCCGACGGCGGCCCGGGCATCGGGCTCGGCCAGGACCTGCTCGACCAGCGAGGCGCCCGACGCGCCGTACATCTCCCCGATCTCCACGAAGCGGTCGGTCAACTGCGACACCGGGCCGCCGAGGAACGGCCGGAAGCCGCCCGGGCGGAAGCGGGTGCCGAGCACGCGGCCGCTGCCCCGCATCGTGTACGAGAACCCACCCTTGATCACGCCCGCGAACTGATGGAAGTCCTCGGTGATCGTCAGGTTGACGGTGGGGTGCGAGACGATGCGCTGTTCGTACGGCTCGTCCAGATCGGTCCACGTGACCACCCAGAAGTGCTCCACAAACGCCGCGATTTCCGCTGATGGCGCCTGCCGGAAGAAATCGAACGCGTCGAGCCCCGCGTACGGATCGACCCAGCCCCGCTGTCGCGTTTCTACAAGCCGCGCCTGGGGCAGGCGGGGCATCATGGCTGCCATGGACGACATGATGCCGCTGATGACGCGCGCCACCGAACGGACCGCGGGACTGGTCCGCGCGGTGCGGCCGGAGCAGCTCGGTTTCTCGACGCCCTGCGCCAAGTTCGACGTCAAGGATCTGATCAACCACCTTGAGTGGGTGGCGGACCTGTTCGAGTCGCTGGGCTGCCAGGGGGAGAGAATCGAGCAGGGACCGTACGCGGGCGACTTCCCCGAACGAGCGGAACGCACCCTGGCCGCCTGGTCGCGCCCCGAGGCGTGGGAGGGCACCAGCCCCGCCATGGGACTGCCGATGACCACGCTGGCCCACATGTACCTCGTCGACATGGTCGTACACGGCTGGGACCTCGCCATAGCCACCGGCCAGGACTACAAGCCGGACCCTGAGACCGTCTCACGGGCATTCCACTTCACCGACCAGATGGCCGAGATGGGCAGGCAACGCGGCGCCTTCGGCCCACCGGTGGAGGTGCCGGACCACGCCCCGCCATTCGACCGCCTCCTCGGCATCATCGGCCGAGACCCGGCCTGGACCCCATAGCCCGTTCACCGCTGAATGCCGAGCCC
Source organism: Nonomuraea sp. JJY05 (assembly GCF_043496855.1). Lineage (NCBI taxonomy): Bacteria > Bacillati > Actinomycetota > Actinomycetes > Streptosporangiales > Streptosporangiaceae > Nonomuraea > Nonomuraea sp. JJY05. The sequence goes on along the minus strand of NZ_JBIEIS010000046.1, from coordinate 35,723 downwards.
GCTGCTCCTCCCCCCGGCGTGCGCTCCCCGAGGCGTCACCCACCGGCCGCCCCGCGCGGCCGCCTGGCCCCAGCACCCGGCCGATCCCCTGGACACCAGCCGCCGCGCGCCCGATTCGGGGCGATGAACGAGATAGCGCTGCAGCACCGGGTGCCAGCGGTTGGCAGGCAGGTGCCGCAGCGCCGCGACCGCCAGGCAGTACTTGCTCACGGTGACCGGCCGCACCCCCATCCCACGCAGGACCTTGTCCACCAGCGCCTTGCCGTCGGCGGACTTCGACTCCAGCAGCACCAGGTCGCGGCGCGCCGGCGCGCTGGACTGGCCGTCGTGGCAGAGCAGGCCCGTGTCGCAGGTGAGCCTGGCCGCGCCCGAGGGGTCGATGAAGGTCACCCGCTTGTAGTCGGTGGACAGCACCGGCCCCAGCGTCTCGGGGGCGACCAGGCGCAGCTCGGTGAGGAGGGTGTCGCGCACGAAGTCGAGGGCCTCCCGGGTGAGGGTGCGGCTCGGCGCGTCGTCGTACGGGATGCGGTGCTTGTCGGTGCTGCCACGGGTGCCGTTGAGCTTGAGCTCCAGCCACCGCCCGCCCCCGTCCAGGTAGGTGCGGGTGCGCAGCTTGAACCTGCGCCGCCGATCCTGCCGGTGCTGGTGGAAGGTGAGCAGGTCAGGCGTGTCGAAGTAGGTCGAGGTGTAGCGGAACTGACGTCTTGCCCCGATGCGCAGCACGGCGAACCGGTCGCCCAGCTCGGCCGCGAGTGCCGCCATGGTGGCGGCCGTCACGATGTATTTGCGATCGACCCGGCTCATCAGCTCCGGCACGTCCTCGAGCCCGATCGGCGCCACCTCGGCCGCGACCCCGGCCAGCAGCACATCGGCATCCAACTCACGCATCACTGCACCTCCACCGCCTTCTGCATGACTCCGTCCGCCGCCCCACCGGCGCCCCACGAACCCCGACCCACCGCCCCACGAGCACTCACCGAACCCCGATCCGCCGACCCACCGGGGCTCAGCGGACGCCGGCCCGTTGTGGAGGGGCCACGTAGCGGACGTCGACCACCGTTATGTCGCGGACGTAGTCGATCTGGGTGACCACGCAGTGGAGGACGTGTGCCCGCAGGCGGCTCTCCAGGTCGACCCGGAGCAGGTCAGGGTCCGAGTGGACGACGTCCAGCGTGATGACCTGATGGCGGGTACGGCCGAGCAGGGACGGGTGGTCGGCGACGTACATCACCGCCAGCAGGACGCCGTCCAGCAGGAGGGCGGTCAGCGGCCACGCCCCCGCGATGCCGTTGACCAGGCCCAGCACGATGGCGATGAAGTAGTAGGCGATCTCCTGCTGGGTGATCTCGCTGGAGCGCAGCCGGATGATCGACAGCACGCCGAACAGGCCGAAGCCGACGGCGACGTCGACGCGCTGGACGAGCAGGAGCGAGACCACCGCGAAGATGCCCACGTTGAGTGCCACGTAGGCGAAGAGCAGGTCGCGTCGGTGATGTCGCCGGTAGTAGAGGCCGTAGGCCAGGGCGACGATCGACGCGAGATCCATTACCAGTCCGGCTGTCACGGCGCTCCCTCCGTTGTGCTGCTGACAACAGCTTGTCGGGGCGGGGTGAGGCGAGGGTGAGGTGATGATTAGGCGGCTCTCATGCGGTAGCCGGTGCCGCGGACGGTCTCGATGCGGTCGGCGCCGATCTTGCGGCGCAGGTAGCGTACGTAGACGTCCACCACGTTGGAGCCGGGGTCGAAGTCGAAGCCCCACACGTGGCTGAGAAGCTGTTCGCGCGTCAGGACCTGGTCGGGGTGGCGGCAGAAGATCTCCGCCAGCGCGAACTCCCTGGTCGACAGGTCCACCGCCCGATCCCTGACATATGCCCGTCTTGTCCGGAGATCCAGCGACAGATCCGACACCCGCAGCACGGTCACCTCCGGCGTGCGGTCGGCGCGCAGGCGCAGCCGCAGCCGCACCCTCGCCAGGAGCTCCTCGAAGGCGAAGGGCTTGGCGATGTAGTCGTCCGCGCCGCCCTCCAGCCCCGCCACGGTGTCGCTCACGCTGTCGCGGGCGGTCAGGATGATCACCGGCATGGTCACCATGGACTGCCGCAGCCTCCGCAACACCGTGAACCCGTCGCTCAACGGCAGCCCGATGTCCAGGATCAGCAGGTCGAACCCGCCCGCGCAGGCCAGGTCGTACGCCGCGACCCCGTCCGCGACCGCGGCGGTCACGAAGCCGTTGGCCCGCAGCCCCTTCTCCACGAACGACGCGATCCTGGCCTCGTCCTCGGCGATCAGTATCCGGTTCATCCCAGCCTCCAGAGCTCCCACAGCGGGATGGACATGACGAAACGGGCTCCGCCTCCCGGGGCCTCCGTCACCTTGACGTTGCCTCCGTGGGCCTCGGCGATCGATCTGACGATGGCCAGGCCCAGACCGGCGCCCTCGTACGTCACGGTGCGGCCCGCGCCGCGCACGAACCGTCCGAAGATCCGCTCGCGCTCCGCGGGCGCCACGCCGGGGCCGCTGTCGCGTACCCACAGCTCGACCCACCCGTCGCGAACGGCGGAGCCGACGGCGATCAGGTCGTCGTCCGTGGTGTGGCGCACGGCGTTGGCCACGAGCTGCATGAGCGCCTGCGTGAGCCGCTGGCGGTCGGCGGGCACGCGGGCCTCGGCCACCTCGTCGACCCGCCAGCGCCGGTTGCCGAGCGCGCGGGCCTTGGCGACGACGCTGACCGTGAGGTCGGCCACCTCGACGTCGTGGATGTCGAGAAAGCCCGGCTGCTCCGCTCTGGCGAGGGTGAGGAGGTCTTCGACGATGCGGTTCATCCGGTCGAGCTCGTCGGTGACCAGGGCGAGCGTCTCCGCGCGGTCGCGTGGATCGTCGCCCATGAGCTCCAGGTGGCCGCGGATGACGGTGATCGGTGTGCGCAGCTCGTGGCCGGCGTCGTCCATGAAGTGCCGCTGCACGACGAAGGCGTTCTCGAGCCGGTCGAGCATGTGGTTGAAGGTCGCGGCCAGCGCGGCCACGTCGTCGTCGCCCGGCACGTCGAGCCTGCGCGTGAGATCGGTGGAGTCGCTGATCTGCTCGGCCGTCTGGCTGATCAGCCGGACCGGCGCCAGCACCCGTCCCGCCACGAACCACCCGGCCGCCCCCGCTAACGCCAGCGCCGCCAGCGCGGACAGCCCCAGGACCCGCACCGCCTCCACGATCTCGTCGCGGTGGCGGTCGTAGAGGATGGCCACGACGAAGTGACCCGGCCGGGGGTCGGCCTTCACCGTCACCGGGATCACCGCGTAATGGACCGTTCCTTTGGGGCTGTCGACCTCCCCGCAATCGGGCTCGGTGGCCGTGGCCAGCCGCGCGACCAGCGCGTCGTCGGTGTCGAGGCGTACGGGTGGCGGGATCGCGGTGATCTTGTGTGCCTTGCCGTCGACGATGCTGAAGAACGTCTCCCATCTGTCGGGCGCGTTGAGCGCCAGGTATCCCGTGAGCAGCTCTCCGACGTCGGTGATCGTGCGGCCGTTCTCCGGGTCGCGCGCGGTCGCGGCGTAGCGGCGCAGCTTCTCTGCCTCGTTGCTGAGCTCGAGGTTCGTACGGTCGTCGAGGCGAGCCAGCAGGATGGTCCAGGTCGCGAAGATCGAGACCGCGAGGGCGAGGCCGACGACGGCGAGCATCCAGCCCACGATCCGGGCACGGGCGCTCACCCGCATTCGATCATCCGGTCAATCGTCGCCGTCATCGTCGTCTCCACCGCCACCGCCACCGTCGTCGTCGTCATCGTCGCCGCCACCCGGTCTCGGCGCCGGCGGCCTGACCGGCTCGGCCCTGGTCTGGCGCGGGGCGGGCCGCACGACGCTCCCGCGCGCGGCGGCCTCGTCGCCGTCCCGCGACCCGGTGCTCCTGGCGGGTCCCGGGCCGGTGCTCGTGCCGGCCTTCGGCTTGGCGCTCGCGGTGGGCTTCGGTTTGGGGCCAGTGGTGGGCTGTGGCCTCGCAACGGCAGCGGGCTGGGATCCGGCGTCGGCGGCGGGCCGGCGTCCCGCGTCGGTGGCAGGCCGGGATCCGGCGTCGCCGGCGGGCCGGCGTCCCGCGTCGGCGGCAGGCTCGGATCCGGCGCCGGCGGCAGGCTGGGCCGCCGTGTCCGCGCCGGGCGGTGGGGTCGTGCCCGAGGTGGGCTGCTGTTTCGTGCCGGGGGTGAGCTCGGGTTTCGCGCCCGGGGTGAGGTCTGGCGCGGCGCTCGGGGTCGGCGGGCTGGAGCCCGGCCCGGGGGCGCCGCTCCCGGCGGGGGCCGACATGCCGGCCTCGCCCAGCGCGGGCGTGTGTGACACCACGACGGCCTCACCCAGCTCGGGCTCGCTGTCGGCCGCCCGCACCAGCCCCACCGACATGAACCCCGCCATCGCCGCGGCCAAGGCGAAGAGGACCAACGTTCCCCGATGCTTCATGACCTTGACCTTGACGCCCTTCGAGGAGACCACGCTGAAGCCCAGATGAGAAACCTCTCATCTGCTCACGCTGAGCCGCAGTAGAATCACGCTCTAATTACTGGGGTTCGCCGCCCAAACCGCCTGTTCCCGGGCGGTGGTTTCCCAACGGGAGGTGGGTTTGCCGCTTCTGCCTGCAAAGTCGGGCTTCGGCGGAAGCGGCCACCGGCGGTCCAGGCGGTCGAGATGCGCACGTTCCCGAACGGGCGGAAGCGTCGGCCCGGAACGGGCGGACGCGATGGCCCGGAGCCGGCGGGAGCGACGGCCCACAGCGGGCGGACGCGCTCGGAATCGGAAGGAGTGCAGATGCGGGTACGGGACAAGGTCGTCGTCGTCACGGGTGCCGCCGGTGGGATCGGGAGGGCGATGGCGCTCAGGTTCGCCGCCGAAGGAGCGGCCGGAGTCGTCGTCGCGGACCTCGACGAGGCCGGGGCGATCGCGGTGGCCAAGGAGATCGGTGACCGCGCAACCGCAGTGCGCGTGGACGTGTCCTCGGAGCCGGAGGTGGCCGCCCTGGCCGAGACCCCGTTCGGGCCGGTGGACCTGTTCTGCTCCAACGCCGGCATCATCGGCGGCCACGGCCTGGACGCCTCCGACCAGGAGTGGAGCCGCCTGTACGCGGTGAACGTGCTGGCCCACGTGTACGCCGCCCGCGCCGTCGTACCCACCATGATCGCCCGAGGCGGCGGCTACCTGCTGAACACCTGCTCCGCCGCGGGCCTGATCAGCTGCCCCGGTGACGCCCCGTACGCGGTGACGAAGGCGGCGGCGATCGCGTTCGCGGAGTGGGTGTCCATCCACTACGCCTCGCAGGGCATCAAGGTCAGCGTCCTGTGCCCGCAGGGCGTGCGTACCGGCATGCTGGAGCAGGGCCTGGAGGAGGACCATCTGACGGCGAGGGCCGTGGCCGCCTCGGGCACCATCCTGGATCCGTCGGACGTGGCCACCGCCGTCGTGGAGGGCCTCGAAGCCGAGCGCTTCCACATCTTCCCGCACCCGGAGGTGGCCGAGTTCGTCCACCGCAAGGCCGAGAACCCCGACCGGTGGCTGGCCGGAATGTCGCGCTTCGTCGACTCCCTGACCTCGACCCCCTGACCCGGACTCCGCGCACTTCGGGCTCCGTGACCTCGGGCTCCGTGACCTCGGGCTCCGTGGACCTCGGGCTCCGTGGACCTCGGGCTCCGTGGACCTCGGGCTCCGTGGACCTCGGGCTCCGTGGACCTCGGGCTCCCTGTCCTCGGATTCCCGACCTGGATTCGCAGGTGTGAGTGGAGACTTGGTCCCGCAGCCGCCCGAGTCGCGGATGTCGGACGCCGATCGCGAACGGGTCGCCGCCCAGCTGCGGTCGGCGCCGCTCCGTACGTCGACGACCTCCCCGGCGCTCCCCGGGCCGCGCGGGCGCCGGAGCGCACCGAGTCGCGCAGCGTGGCGACCTCATTGAAGCGGCACGCTCGGTCCTGCCGCCCGGCGCCACCGTGGACATCGACAACGTCGAGTCGGTCGCGAGCCCCGGCCGGGTGAAGGGGGTGCAGGCGTCACCCGTCTGGGCAGGTGAGCGGCATTTCGTGGTACGGGGCAAGCAGAGGGCCGGTCGGCTGCTCGTCCGGCGGCAGCGCCGGTTCTCGCGGTGGCGCCGGTTCTCGCGGTGGCGCCGGTTCTCGCGGCAGCGCCGATTTTGGCGGTGGTGCTGGTGAGGGCGCCGACGGCCACCGTCTGAGCCGTCAGGCGACGTCGAGCAGTATCTTCAGCAGGTCCTGCGGCGCGTCCCGCATGAGGTTGTGCGCGCTGGCCACGGCGTGGGTCGTCCACGAGGGGTCGCGGCGCAGCCGCTCGTAGACGGGCGTGAACGGCGACTCCCCCTCCCACCCCGCCGCGTACACGTACTCCCTGCGGCGCACGTGCGCGAGGTCTCCGGTGAGCCGTAGCGGCTGGAGCACCGAGGCGAGCGGATGGGCCGTGGCGCGCGGGTCGAAGAACGGCATCGGCCGGGTGGCGTAGCCGCTGTCCACCACGTCCACGTACCAGCGCCGCTCCTGCTCGGTGACGAGGCTCCAGCAGGAGTCCCCGTGCTCGGGGACGACGGCGTCGAGGTAGACCAGGTCGCGCACCCGCTCGGGCGCGCGGTCGGCGGCCCCGGTGATCACCATCCCGCCGTAGCTGTGGCCGACGAGGATCGCTTCGGTGATGTTCTCGGCGGCCAGGACGGCGGTCACGTCCTGGATGTGCGTGTCGAGGTTCACCCCGCCGGTCAGCAGGTGGCTGCGCTCGGCGACGCCGGTCAGGGTCAGCGGGTACGCGCGATGCCCCCGGCTTCGCAGTTGCCCGGTGAGCTCGTCGAAGCACCAGCCGCCATGACACATACCGGGGATCAAGATAAATGTCGCCATAAGTCCGGAGCTTAACAGAGATGGTACCGATCGGTTCTATCTTGTCGGATCGAGGACGAGCTTGCCGACGGTCCGGCGGCCACGTAGGTCGGCGTGCGCACGCCGTACCCCCGACATCGGGTCGTCTCGGTGGAGGTGTCCGTGTCCGCGGCGCGAGGTCATGAGCCGCGAGGAATGTCGCTTTGAGTAAGGGGGTACTCATGCGATCCCAGCCGGAGGAGCCGATCCTGGGGCTTCAAGAGGGATCGGCGACGTACTCCAGGGGGATCCATGGCGCCATCGCGGTTACGCGTGCTCATCATGGCCGGAATCCTCGGCCTCGTGGCGGTCCTCGGGATCGCCTGGCTGGCCGGCGTCGCCACGGGTAACGGCGCGGAGCCATTGGCCGGCACCGGTACGAACGCCCCCGCAGGCGACGTGGACGCCCCCGACGGCTCGACGGACGCCCCGGACGGCTCGGCGGATGCGCCCGACGACGGCTCGGCGACCGGCACGCCGGGCGACTCGACCGGCCAGGGCAAGGACGCCGACGGCGGGCAGCCGGCCGGCGACAGGTCCACGCCGCCGGGGACGCGCAACAACCGGCGCAGCGTCCACTGGAACGGCGTGCACCTCGACGGCTCCCCCGGCGACGACGGTTGCGTCACCATCATCAACAAGACCTCCACCGTCGGGACGATCGAGTCCGTCTCCTTCACCGTGCAGTCGGGCCCCGGCCGCGCCACCGCCCGATCGGCCCCCGGCCACTGCGACCCCACCGGCGACCCCTTGTGCCAGGGGGTCCGGCTGAGGGCCGGTTCCCAGTGCCTCGCGGGAGCGATCATCACGGGCGACGCCTCCGACCGCCCGTACGTCATCCAGGCGGTGGTCCGCTTCCGGTACCTGTGCGTCAACGTCGAGGACGCGCCCTGCGACGAGGTCCGCGACTGGGGCGGCCCTCCACCGACGGCGGAGGCGCCGGTGGAGGTGAGCGGCCAGACCTCCAACAACGTCCCACGGTTCGACTACTACATCGGCGACTCGGGCACCTCCCCTGAGGAGTCCCCGACGCCGTCGCCGGACGACGACACCGGCTCCTCCACCGACGACACCGACTCCTCCACCGACGACTCGGACAGCTCGCAGGACGACGCGGACTCCGGATCACAGGACGACGCGGACTCCGCATCGCAAAAGGACGCGGACTCCGGATCGCAGGACGACGAACCGGACACGTCGGATGACGGAACGACCACGGCTCCGGAGGGAGAGTGACCACCACGCACGAGCCCGCGAGCGACCCCGCGACCAGGCAGGACGCGCCGTGCACGCAGGAGACGGCACCCAAGCAAGAAACGGCGGGCGCACAGGAGGCAGCAGTCCCACAGGAGGCAGCGGGCGCGCAGAAGACGAAAACCGGACAGGAGACCAAAGCCGGGCGGGAGACGAAACCCGGGCCGGAGGAGGGAACCGGGCCGGAGGAGGAAGCGACAGCGGCGAGCGGGCAGGAGGCGGTTTCGGCGCGGGTGAGGCAACTCGCCGAGGCCGTAGGCCCCACCACCCTGGCGACCGCGCTGCTCATCTACTTCGGCTACGTGGCGACCCGCGCCCGCTTCGACTACTTCGGCATATCCCTCGACCTGACAGGCCTGTCCAACCAGAGCCTGCTCCTCGACGGCCTCGAAGTCGTGTACGTCCCGGCCGCCCTGATCTGCCTCGGCGCCCTGCTGGTCATCGGCGTCCACGCCGCCGTCTCCCGGCAGCTCGCCCGCCGCCCCGGCGACCCGGTCAACACCTTCCTGGCCGCCGGCATCACGCTCGTCGGCCTGCTCCTGGTCGGCCGCGCGGTGATCGGCATCTTCCTTGGCGACGCCAGCACCAGCGTCGTCATCGGCACGACACCCCTGGCGCTGGCGTCCGGCCCGGCCACTGTGGCGTACGGGATCCACATTCACGGCAAGAACCGCGGCCGCCCGCTCATGTCACCCCGCCTGGCCAGGAACGGCGTGCTGAGCGTGCTGGGCCTGGCCGTCGCCGGCCTGTTCTGGGCCTCCACCACGGTCGCGTGGGCCTACGGCACCGGCCGGGGCGAGCAGGACGCGCGCGAACTGCCCAAACGCGCCGAGGTCATCCTCGACGTGAAGGAGCCGCTGCAGGACGTACCTGTCGGCATCACCCACATCCGGCTGAAGACCACCGGCAAGGATCCGAGCTTCGCGCACCGCTACCGCGGCTTCCGGCTCCTCCTCGCCTCCGGCGGCCGGCTGTTCCTGGTCAACCCGGAGTGGAAGCTCGGCCGCGACCAGACGATCGTGGTCCCGTACGACAACGGCATCCGCGTCCAGCTCATCTCCCAGCCGTGACCAGCGCGCCGGCGGTCTACCCCTCGGGGATGCCGGACTCGGCGCGGTCGGCGTCGATCAGCTCGCCGAGCAGGGTGACCACGGCCGCGGCGACGTCCCGCACCGTGGCGTCGGGAACCGCCGGTTCTGTCTCGAATGCCCGCCGGACGGTACGCGCGAGCAGGTCCGCCTGCTGTTCCCGGCCGCCCGAGGCAGCTCCGGCCCGCAGGAACCCCTCGAACGTCGCCTGGTAGGCGTACCCGAGCTCTTCGACGCTCATGTCCTCGCGGAGCAGGCCGTGCTCGGCGAGCAGCCCCAGGTAGTCGCGGGCCATGGCGGCGTGCCGCTCGTCGCGGGCGGGGTCGGGAGAGCTGGTCAGCTTGCCGACCAGGTCGGGGTCGGCCAGGAGGAAGCTGAGCAGCAGCGGCCGGTCCGCGATGGCCAGGAAATAGGTGCGCGCGAAGCGGTGCAGCAGGCATGCCCGCGGGTCCTCCCGGAGCGCCCGGCGCAGCTCGTCCATCGCCCGGAGCACCTCGCGCGCGAAGACCGCGCTGAACAGCTGCTCCCGGGTCTTCCAGTGCAGGTAGACGGTCCCCTTGCCGATGCCGGCCCCGGCGGCCACGTCGTCGATGGTCACCCGCCGGTAGCCGTGGCGCAGCAGCAGGTCCGCCGCCACGTCGAGGATCCGTGCGGCCCGCTCGGCTCGCTGCTGCGGGTCTCGGAGTCGTTCGGCTCTCACGCCCAGACCATATGACCAAATGCGAAATCTGGTCAACTCACCCCCTGTCGATTGACTAACTTTCAAATCTCGTCATACAGTCACATCCACACACGGCAACCCCCAGGGAGTGAGTCATGAAGGCCAACCCGACAGTCCTGATCTCCGGAGCCGGCATCGGCGGCACCACGCTGGCGTACTGGCTGGCGCGGCACGGCTTCCGGCCCACCGTCGTCGAACGGGCCGCGGGCCTGCGCTCCAGCGGCAACCCCGTGGACGTCCGCGGCCCCGCCGTGAACGTGGCCGACCGCATGGGCGTGATGCCGCGGCTGCGCCAGGCGGCCACGCAGGTGACGGCGATGAGCTTCGTCAACGCCTCCGGCCGCCAGGTCGGGCGGGTCAACATGCGGGCGCTGCAGCAGGCGTCCGGCAGCCGGGAGGTGGAGGTGACGCGCACCGACCTGGCGGCGATCCTGTACGAGGCGAGCCGCGACTCGGCCGAGGTGCTGTTCGGCGACACGATGACCGCGCTGAGCCAGGACGGCGACGGCGTGGACGTCACCTTCGGCAAGGCCGCGCCACGCCGGTTCGACCTCGTCATCGGAGCCGACGGGCTCCACTCGACGACCCGGCGGCTGGCCTTCGGTCCCGAGTCCGAGTTCGTCCGCCACATGGGCCTCTACGTCGCGACGATGCAGCTCAACGGCCCGGCCGACAACCAGCAGGACGTCGTCCTGCACAACGCCCCCGGCCGGCTGGCCTCCGTCCACCCCGTCCACGGCCGCGCCCTGGCGGCCTTCATCTTCCGTCACCCTGAGGTCGACGGCTTCGACCACCGCGACCTCGCGCAGCACAAGCGGATCCTGACCGACGCCTACGCCGGCGGCCGATGGCGCGTGCCCGAGCTGCTGGAGCAGGCCCGCGCCACCGGCGACCTCTGGTTCGACTCGGTCAGCCAGGTGCGCCTCGACTCCTGGGCCAGGGGGCGCGTCGCGCTGCTGGGCGACGCCGCCTCGTCGGTGTCGCTGTTCGGCGACGGTTCCACCCTGGCCATGGCCGGCGCCCACACCCTCGCCGAGGAGCTCGCCGCCACCCCCGCCGACCCGCAGTCGGCCTTCGCGCGGTACGAGGCCCGGCACCGCACTCTGGTGGACCCGCGCCAGGGGAACGTCGCGACGGCCGCGGCCATGATGGTCCCCGCGACCCGCGCCGGGATCGTCGCGCGCAACCTGGCGAGCCGGTTCTGGCCGGCCGCGGCCGCCGCCTCATGGGTCCGCAACCGGCTCACCCCGTCCCGCAAGCTCACCCCCGTGACCGTCTGACCGTGACGGAAGGATCCAAGATGAGCATGCGTTTCCTGTCCCGCTGGTCGCTGCTGACGGCCCTCGCCTGAGCCCGCGGCGCGCTGATGGAGGCGTACCGGGAGATGCTGAACCTGATCAACGTGACGTTCAGCGCCGTCGGCCTGATGGCCAACGCGAGCCTGGTGCTGGTGGCGATCGTGACCTGGCGCGCCGTCCCGCCCCGCTGGGTCGGTGTCCTCATCGGACTCGGTGGCGGGCTGGGCGCGGTCAAGGGCGTACGAGCCTGACGGCGAGGAAGGACGGCCGCTCGGTCAGCTTGTCGTAGGCGGCCTGGTCGATGTCCCGCAGGGCGGCCACCGGGCGCGGCTCGACGACCCGCTCCAGGACGAACCCCGCGGCCAGCAGCTCCCCCAGGAACACCTCCAGCGACATCCGCTGGAAGTGGATCGAGTACGGGCCGTCGCCCAGCGAGAGTTCGACCCAGTCGTCGGCGTGGTAGGAGCCTCCGAAGTGCTGCCAGTCGGCGGTCGGATGGCCGGTCGAGAGCACGAGCCAACCCCCCGGTCGCAGCACCCGGCGCAGCTCACCCAGCAACTGCGCGCGACGGGTGACGTGGGGGAACACCAGCGCGCACACGGCCCCGTCGAACGACGCGTCCTCGGCGAAGTCCAGCGGCTCCTCCAGATCGCGCAGAAGGAGCTCGGCCCGCTCGCCCACCCGCGCCCGCGCGTGGCCCAGCAGCGTGGCGCTGCCGTCGACACCGACCACCTCGGCCCCGCGGGCCAGCAGTTCGGCCGCGTAGTGCCCGGCTCCGCAGCCGACGTCGAGCACCTTCGCGCCGGCGACGTCACCGGCGAGCTCCAGCATCGCGGGCCGGTCGACGTAGGCGTTGTACGGACTGGAGGTGGCATGCGCGGCGAACTGGTCTCCGAGCGCGCCGTGGTAAGCGGTCTCCGGGGGCATCAGCCCATCATGGCACTCCACCCCGCTCTCCACCCTTTGGAGGTGCCGCTCCACCCCGCCCCGTCCCTACCGTCCCAGGTATGGACAAGCACTCTGGACGGCCGGGCAGCCTCTGGCTCGAACTGCTGCGCCGGCTCCTGGACGCCAACGGGGGAAAGATGAACGGCAAGTTCCTGCTCGCGATCGTCGTCGTGGCACTGCTGGTGGTCGTCGGATTCGTGGCCTTCCGGCTTATCTTGGTGGACATGATTCTGACCCTGAAGGACTCGCGCTAGGCGATGCGGGAGGTGTGGGGGCGGGTCGTACGGCTCCTGGCGGCCGACGACCCCGAGACGGGCCGCCTGATCAGGCTGCTGCTGAGCCTGGTCCTCGCCTGGTCGCTCGTGGTCGCCGAGCCCGATCGCGTCCCCGCCCTGATGTGGTCCGCGCTCGGCGGGTCGATGGCGTGCTGGCTGGCCTTCGTCCTGCTCGACGGCCGGTTCCCGTGCGTGGCCGTGGCTCTGCTGGCGGCGGGTTCGGCGGTCGCGGCGTCGGTTTCGGGGTCGGCCGAGTCGGCGCCCACGGTGTTCGTGTTCGCGATGTTGCTGCTGTTCGCGGCGCACGTGACGCCAAGCATGGGAGCGATCGTCGCGGTCACCGTGACCGACCTGGCGCTCATGGCCGGCAGCCTGCTGTGGTGGGAGCAGCCGCGGTCGGCGATCGTGGTCCGCGGGACGGTCGTGCTGCTCACCGTGCTCTTCGCGTTGCAGCGGCGCCAGTACCGACAGGCCCAGCAGGACCGGGCCAGGGCCATGGCGCTCGACGAGCGGACCCGTATCGCCAGGGAGCTCCACGACGTGCTCGCGCACTCCCTCGGCGCCCTCGGGGTGCAGCTGGAGGTCGCCGAGGCCATGCTCACCGAGCGGGGCGACGTGGCGGGGGCGGTGGCGCGCGTCCGCCGGGCGCGGGCGCTGGCCAGGGAAGGGCTGGTCGAGGCCCGCTCGGCGGTGGCGGCGCTGCGCGAGGACGTGCCGCCGCTGCCCGACGCGCTGAGCCTGCTGGTCACCGAGCACCGCAGGGACCACGACGTGCCCGCCGAGCTGCGCACGACCGGCACGCGGCGGCCGATCACCCCGGCGGCGGAGGTCTGCCTGCTGCGTACGGCACGCGAGGCGCTGACCAACGCCGCCAAGCACGCGCCGGGCGAGCCCGTCAGGGTCGAGATCGGCTACGGTGAGGGCGCCGTCCGGCTGGTGGTGCGCAATCCGTACCCGGCCGAAGGCGCGGCGCCGTCAACGGGGCACGGCCTGCAGGGTATGCGCGAGCGGCTGGCGCTCGCCGGCGGGACCCTGAGCGCGGGGCCGTCGGAGGGCCTGTGGGAGGTACGGGCGGAGGTGCCGGAATGAAGGTCCTGGTCGTGGACGACCAGCAGCTCATGCGCGAGGGCCTGGTGGCGCTGCTGGACCTGGTCGACGACGTGGAAGTGGTGGGCGACGCCGGGGACGGCGAACAGGCACTGCGGCTGGTGGCCGAGCTGCGTCCCGAGGTCGTGCTCATGGACCTGCGCATGCCCGTGATGGACGGCGTCGAGGCCACGCGGCGGATCGCCCGCGCGCATCCGGAGGTGGCCGTCGTGGTGCTGACGACCTACGACGACGACCGGTCCGTGGACTCCGCCCTGCTGGCCGGGGCCTGCGGCTACCTCACCAAGGACGCCGGGCGCGCGGAGATCGCCGCCGCCCTGCGCTCGGCCGCCGCCGGGCAGTCGACGTTCTCGGCCGCGGTGTCCCGCCGGCTGGTCGAGGCGCTGTCCCGCGCCGCGCCGCCGCCGGTCTCGGTCTGTCCCGACGGGCTGACCGTACGGGAGGTCGAGGTGCTGAGGCTCGTCGCCCGGGGTCTGAGCAACGCGGAGATCGGCTCGGCGCTCTTCATCGCGGAGACGACCGTCAAGACGCACATCAACAACGCCTTCGCCAAGATCGGCGTGCGCAACCGCACGGAGGCCGCCGCCTACGCGCGCGACAACCTGATGTAGCGCCTCCGCCTGGGCCAGCGGGCCGATGGAGAATGACATAGGCTCGTTCTCGATCCGGACAGCTGACCACGGGGAGATGGGTTCATGCCGTCAGGAGCACGCGACGGCGCCGAGGCGGGCCGTCCGGTCGGGGGGCCGGGCCTGGGCGCGTTATTACGCAGTTGGCGCGAGCGGGCGCTGCTGACTCAGGAGCAGGTGGCGGCGCGAGCGGGGCTCAACGTCCGCACCGTTCGCCGGTTGGAGGCGGATGAGCTGCGGCGGCCGCGCAGCGCGTCGGTGCGCTTGCTGGCCGAGGCGCTGGGCCTGGACGCCGCGGAGGTGTCCGTTCTGACGCGCGCCGCGAACGGCTTTTCCGAAAGCGCGCGGCCGACACCGCGGCAGTTGCCCGCCGACGCGGCGGCGTTCGTCGGCCGGGCACGGGAGCTGGCCGTTCTCGACGACGTCGGCGACGCGGCCACCGTGATGGTCACCGCCATCGACGGCATGGCGGGAGTGGGCAAGACCGCGCTGGCCGTGCATGCCGCGTACCAGCTGGCTCCGGGCTTTCCCGACGGTGATCTGTTCCTCGACCTGCACGGCCACACGCGGGGCATGGCCGCGGCCGACCCGGCCGACGCGCTCGCCCGCGTGCTGGGGGTGCTGGGCGTGCCAGGGGAGTCGATTCCGCAGCACCTCGACGACCGGGCCGCGCTCTATCGCAGCGTGCTGGCCGAGCGGAAGATGCTGATCGTCCTGGACAACGCCGCCGACGAGGCCCAGGTGCGGCCGCTGCTGCCGGGTGCGGGCGGCTGCCTGGTGCTGGTGACGAGCCGGCGGCGGCTGGTCGGGCTGGACGACGCCCGTACGGTGTCGGTCGACGTGTTGCCGCTCGCGGACGCGATCGCGCTGTTCACCGGCACCGCCGGCGAGAACCGGGTGGCGGGCGTGCCGCGGGAGGTGCTGGCCGCGGTGGTACGGCGGTGCGGGCTGTTGCCGCTGGCCATCCGCCTGGCCGCGGCCCGGCTGAAGGCCCATCCGGCCTGGAGCGTGCGGCACCTGTTGCAGCGGCTGGAAGAGCATCAGCACCTGCTGAGCGAGCTGCGGGCCGGGCAGCACAGCGTCACCGCCGCGCTCGACCTGTCCTACGAGGAGCTCACCTCCGCCGAGCGGCGGGCGTACCGGCTGCTGGGGCTGCATCCCGGCGTGGACCTAGCGCCCGACGCGGCCGCCGCGCTGCTGGCCACCACCGTCAAGCAGGCCTCGACGCTGCTGGATCGGCTGCTGGAGGTCCACCTGCTGCAGGAGCCGGTTCCGGGCCGCTACCGATTCCACGACCTGATCAGGACACATGCCGCCGAACGGGCCGCCGGCGAAGAGCCCGAGTCCGATCGTCGCGCCGCGTCGGCGCGGCTGCTGAACCACTACAGCCGCGCGGCATCGGCGGCGATGGACGTCCTCTATCCCTACGAGGCGGACATGCGGCCGCGGCTCGCGCCGGGCGAGGTGGCGCCGCCCGCGGTGGCCGACGCCGCCGCGTGGCTCGAGACCGAGCTGTCCAACATGCTCAGCCTCGCGCAGCTGGCCACCGAGCAGGGGTTCTCCGAACACGTCCGGCACCTGTCGGCCACCCTGCACCGGTGCCTGCGCACCCGCGGCCGGTATGTCGAGGCCGAGACGCTCCTCGAGTGGGCGCTGTCGGCGGCCCGGGCCGCCGAATACCGTACGGGCGAGCTGGAGGCCCTCCTCGGGCTCGGCGAGATCCGCCAGATGCGATGCCGCTACGAGGCGGCCCTGGAGGACAGCTCCCGCGCCCTGGCCATCGCCTGCGCCATCGGCCATCGAGCGGGCGAGTTACGGGCGCTGAACGGCATCGGCATGGTCCGCGGGTTCCAGGGAGAGTACGCGCGGGCCTCCGAGCACTTCGCGCAGGCGCTGGACATCGCCCGGGCGATCGGTCACCGTACGGGTGAGCTGGACGCGTTGATCGCCGCGGGCAACGTCCACCGGATCATGGGGTGGTACGAGAAGAGTGCCGACGAGCTGGCGCGGGCGCTCGTCATCGCCCGCTCCATCGGCCACCGCACCGGCGAGTTACGGGCGCTGCTCGGCATCGGCTTCATCCACCTCGGGCAGGACGCGCTCGGCCCGGCCACCGACTACTTCACGCGGGCCCTGGGCCTGGCCCGCGGCACCGGGCATCGGCTCGGCGAGCTCGACAGCCTCAACGGCCTGGGCCACCTGCACCGCTTCCAAGGACGGTACGAGCAGGCGTACGACTGCTACGACCAGGCCCTCCGCCTGGCGTGCGAGATCGGCAACAGCAACTGGCAGTTCGAAGCCCTCCACGGCATGGGCCGGCTGCAGCATGCCCGCGGCCACGCCGACCAGGCGCTCGACTGCCACCGCCAGGCGCTGGACCTGGCCTCGGAGCTGCGCCAGCCGAGCGACCAGGCCCGCGCCCACGACGGCCTCGCCCACGCCCACGCCGGGATCGGCCGGCACGACCACGCGCGGCGCCATTGGGCCGAAGCCCTGGCCATCCTGTCCGCCCTCGGCATCGGCCGGACCGAAGAGGCAGGGGTGGACACCGAGAGCATCCGCGCCCACCTGGCGTCGGCCGATACGTATCAGTTGCCCGCGGCCGGCCCGTAAGCGCACGGCGGGGCCGTGCCCGGCTGGATCCGGACGCGAAGCACCTGGCGGAGCTCGGGCGGCACGCTTCCGCGCCCCACGCAGAGCACCTGGCTCGCGCCCGAACGGCCGGTGAGCACGGCCTGGCAGCCGGGAACCGGCTGGTTGTCGAACGTGTCGACCTGGAACAGCTCCACCGGGTAGTCCCGCGGCGGCTGGCAGGTCCCGTAGACGAAACTGACGCCGGCGGTCCCGCTGAACAACGTGAGCCGTCCGGTGGCCGCGTGCGCCGTTCCCGTCGTGCCCGCCAGCGTCAGGCAGGCCAGCGCCGACCCGGTGAGCAGTGCTTTGGTCATCGATTTCATGGCGCGAGTGTCGATTGTCGCCGTCCGAACATCCAGGGCAATAACCGGCTATTTCCCGGACATATCACGGAAGATCTGACGCTTTACCGTACTGAGATATACCGAATTCGCTACTGTCGCATCCATCCCATAGGAGAGGAAACACCTGGATGCGACCCTTAACCGCCATTCTCGCCGCCGCGCTCGCCGCGACCTCGCTCCTCCCTGCCTCCGCCCTGGCCCAGTCCGCCCGGAGCGGGGAGAGCACCGCTGCCACCAGCGCGCCGGCGAAGGCGACCAGCGGTAAGGCGACCTTCTACGAACTCCGGTCCGGGGGCGGCAACTGCTCCTATCCGTCGCCGCCCGCCGGCGGCCTCTACGTCGCGCTCTCCCGCGGCGAGTACGCCGCCGCGGCCGCCTGCGGCGGCTACCTGAGCGTCACCGGGCCGAAGGGCTCCGTGCAGGTCAAGGTCGTCGACCAGTGCCCTGAGTGCCCTGCCGGACACATCGATCTGAGCCGCAAGGCCTTCGCCCGCGTCGCGGACCCCGGCAAGGGCATGGTGGGGGTCACCTACCGCCCGGCCGCCAACCCGAAGCTCGGCAAACCGCTCTCCTTCCGCGTCAAGGAGGGGTCGTCGCAGTGGTGGCTGGCCCTGCTGGTCATCGACCACGGCAACCCGCTCGCCTCGGTCGAGGTGAAGAGCGCCGGCGGCGCGTGGCGCAAGCTGGCCCGGGCCGACTACAACTACTGGGTGGCCGAGTCCGGCGCGGGCCAGGGCCCCTTCTCCGTGCGGGTCACCGACACCCGCGGCCACCGGGTCACCGCCAACGGCGTCCGCCTGGCTCCGGCCACCGTCCAGCGCACCACCACGAAGATGTACTGAACGCGGGCGCCACCGGGCGGGGCCGGACGGCGTGCGACCGACCGCCGGTCACAGCCGGAACCGGTGCCGGTACGCCGACGGCGCGACACCCAGCACCCGCAGGAACGCCTGGCGCATCGTCTCCTGCGAGCCGAAGCCGCACGCTTTGGCGATTTCCGGCACGGCGGCGTCCCCCGACTCCAGCCGCGCCTGCGCCGCTTCCACCCGCAGCCGCTCCACGAACTGGGCCGGCGTCGACCCCAGCTCGCGGCGGAACAGGCGGGTCAGGTGACGCTCGCTGACGGCGAGGTTGGCGGCCATCGTGGTGAGGCGATGGTCCGCGGTCAGGTCCGCGGCGACCAGATCGAGCGCCCGGCGTACGGTCGGGTTGCGGGGCGCGGGAGCGGCGCCCGGGACGCTGAACTGGCGTTGCCCGCCTGGGCGCTGCAGGAACACGACGAGGTGCCTGGCCACCGCACGGGCCCGATCCTCGCCCTGGTCCTCGCCGACGAGCGCCAGCGCGAGGTCGATCCCGGCGGTGACACCCGCTGACGTGACGATCGAGCCGTCGCGTACGTAAATGGCGTTCGGCTCCACCGTGACGCCCGGGAACCGCGCCGCGAACTCGGCACAGGCGTCCCAGTGCGTCGTGGCCCGGCGGCCGTCGAGCAGCCCGGCCTCGGCGAGCAGCAGCGCGCCCGTGCAGACGGACACCACCCGCCGGGCCCGCGGCGCCAGCTCCCGCAACCTGTCGACCAGCGCGGACCCGAGAACCCCTGACGACCCCCTCGGATAGCCCGGCACGACCAGCGTGTCCACGGCGAGGTCCGGATCCGACAGCGCACCATCCACGCTCAGCGTGATGCCGACATCGCTGCGAACGGGCCGCCCGTCCGGCGAAGCCAGCCGCACCCGATACCCACCGGCGTCGTTGAAGACCTGAACGGGGCCGGCCACGTCGAGCAGCAACACTCCGTCGGACACAGCGAAGACCACTTCGTCGGACCGATTCGTCATCACATGGGTAGTCTGTGGCGCACGACGAGTGTCCACAAGGACACCTATTCCACGGATCTGGACATAGGGAGCGCTTTTGGTCGCTTTCGCCTGTGCAGGGTGCGGTGCCCTCCTGACCGTGAGGCCGATCGCATGACTCCTGCTTCCGCCGCCCGGCGGCTGCCCCTGGCCCTGGCCGCCGTGGTGCTTCTCGCTCTGGTCGTCTCGGGCGTGCGGCCCTACGACCGGCTCACCTGGCTCCTGGAGACCTTCTGGGTGATCGGCGCTCTGCCGCTCCTGGTGGTGCTCTGGCGGCGCTTCCCGCTCACCACGCTGCTGTGCTGCCTGCTGGCCGTCCACGCGCTGGTTCTGATCGTCGGCGGGTACTACACCTATGCGCGGGTCCCGCTCGGGCACTGGCTGCAGGACGTGCTGGCGCTGTCGCGCAACCCCTATGACCGCATCGGCCATCTGATGCAGGGATTCGTGCCCGCGATCCTGTTCCGCGAGGTGCTGGCGCGGACCTCCCCCCTGCGCGGCAGCGCGTGGCTGGCCCCGCTGACCGTCTGCGTCTGCCTGGCCTTCAGCGCCTTCTTCGAGATGCTGGAGTGGTGGTCGGCGCTCGCGGCCGGGGAGGCGGCCGACGCCTTCCTCGCCGTCCAGGGCGACCAGTGGGACACCCAATGGGACATGGCCTGCGCCCTCATCGGCGCCGTCACGTCCCTCCTGCTCCTCTCCCGCCTGCACGACCGCCAGCTCGCGCGACTGTGCCCACCCCCGGGTTGAGGAGGCCCGCAATGCTTCGGTACCCGACTTCTTGACCCGCCACCTGGATGGTGAGGTCCCGGAACGACACCGGCTTGGTCGCGGTCTGGGAAGCGGTCGTCCGTTCTAGGCGACGACCGCGAGCAAGGTCGTCATGGCCGCGGTGAGCTCCGGGTCGCCGTTCCGGGTCGAGCGTGCGCGAGCCTCCTCGACGGTGATGCCCCTGGTCGCCAGCCGCCAGAAGGTGTCCTGGTCCATCGAGACCCGCGCGGCCGGCCGGTCGCCGGACGTCACCATCTGCCATCGGCCACCCTGCCAGGCCACGCTCCACTGCCCGCCGGCCGGCCCGAGCACCTCCAGGAGAGCCGCTGTGCCGCCGGGGCGTTCGTACGTCCTCAAGGTGTGCGGCAGGGCACGTGCGAAGACGTCCAGCACCGGCGCCATGAGATCGGGCCGCGTGGCTCCGGGCCGGCGAACCGCGTCGCGGATCTGCTGCTGGTGAACCCAGAACTCGGTGTATTCGCGGCCGATGTCGAGCCAGGCGGGGCTGTCGACGTCCGTGGCGGCCCAGGACACGTTCAGGTCGGCGGGCGCGTGCAGGTCGCGTGCCGCCCAGAGGGCGTCCAGCTGCGATCCCAGGTGTTCCAGCAGGTGGATCAGCAGTTGCGGGCTGACCTGGCGGCCGGCCCGGACGAACTCGTCGTTGGTCCGCGCCAGGTAGGCGGGCAGCGTCTCGTCGTCGGCGAAGACGGCGCCCCCGTACCCGTCGCGGCTGCCCGACAGGCGCCGCATGTAGTCGTTGAGGACGTGACCGGCGACGTCGTGCACGTCCCAGCCAGGACAGATCGTCGGTTCGGCCCAGTCCGCCGGCTCCAGGGCACGCAGCAGGTCCAGCAGGGCCTGCCGCTCACGCGGGAACAGGGGACGCACGTCGATGACCGGGCCGAAGATCGCCATGACGCGACCCTACTGAACCGCCGTCTCCAGAGAGAACCCGATTTCGAGCCGGCCCAACCTGCGATGAGGGCGATGACCGCGCGGTGAGCCGGGACGGCAACGGGCGTCGCCGTACGAAATGAACACGGCATCGCGCCGGCGACGCCTGGCTTTCGATCACGGAGCCGGACGGCCCACCCTCAGGTCAGGGACCGGAAGGCGCTGCCTGGTGGCGGTCATTTCTCGGGGCCGAGCAGTTCGGCCACGACGTGCAGGTCGTCAGGTGCCGCCGTCAGCTCGAAGTCATCGAGTTCGGGGTGAGTACAGAGGAGCGCCACGTACATCGCGTACGGGCGCACCTCCTTCAGCTCCGACCGCTCGAGTTCCCTCCAGGACCGGACGGACGCGCCGGTCAGGTCGATCTCCTCGTACGGCCCGCGCCAGGTCATGCGGCGCTCGACGTACCGCAGGGTGCCCATCTGCCAGAACAGATCGAGGAATACGCCGCCTCTGACCTCTACGCTCCCCCGGAGCGGCTCGGTGGAGATGTGGACGCCCAGGTGCAGACGCGCGAATGAAGCTCAGTCGCAGTGCACGTTGTTGAGCTCGAGGGTCACCCAGTCCGGTACGGTGCCGGCAACGTCGATGCACTGGCCGGGCGCGGAGACGTACACCGGGCCGGCGTAGTACTTGAACTGTCCGGCATTGGTCTTCTCACCGCTGCCGTCGCCCCGCGAGATCGTGACTCTCTTCCAGCTCGTGGTGTTGGCGTAGGCGCCGTAACCGTAGGTCAGGGCGCAGTTCTTTCTCTCGCTGGAGCTGTAGTGCACCTCCAGCGTGCCCGTGCGGGTCCCGTCCCCTCTGCTGATGGCGTAGACCCCGACCCGGGAGTAGCTGCTGCCACAGGGGCCGGCCGCGCCGGCCGGAGCGGCGCCCGCTACCAGCGTGGTGGTGGCGACCAGAGTCGCGCCGGACAGGAGGGTCGCCAGCTTGCGTGCGCGCACGAATATCCTTTCGATTGCCATTGGTGTGATCATGATTACCGGCGATCCACGGCCACCACCGGCGATCATGCTCCATGTGACGGTTCGCACATCGATACCTCCGTGGCCCGTTTCGTGTGTGCGTAGGTGCTGCGAGGGGCCCGGCGTGGATACGTCGATTACAGCGTGGCATCTGGGCCGGCGGCGGACCCGCACGAGTGGCCGCACCTGCGCCCCCGGCATGAGCAGTTGCCAGCGCAGGACAAGGAATGTGATGAGTACCCGTTCGTGGTGACATCCCAAGACGCAGGAAATGGGGACGGAAACTACTCCGTTCTTGCCCTCGACGCCGGCCACAGCTCGAATGAAGGCTGGCATCGCGCCGTCTTCTTCGCACGATACAGAGTAGGTGGCGGAAACCACTTTCTGGGTCTCCGTCGTGCCGTAAGTGGATTTGCCGCCGGGCGTAATGCGGGCGGCCTGTTCATCAGGGAATGGATTGAATGACCGGTCGCGATCACCTCTACGAACTGCTCTGCTCCTACGACGATGCGGAAGATCCGCTCCCCGCCTTCTACGCGGTCTGGTGTGAGGGTCTCGACAAACGGGAAGTGGCGCGCCGCCTGGGCGCCGACCTGGGTTCGGCCACTGCGGCCACATTCGGCGACTGCGCCGGCATCACCATGCACGCCTACGGCGATCGGGCCATCCTCGTGGGAAAGGCCGGCACGTGGATTGCCGTGATAGGTGACCGTCCATGCGCGAGCGGCTCCGCGCTGAAAGCAATCTCCGACGATGGCGTCAGGGCCATCAGCATGGGATGGAGCCCAGGAGGGCCAGGCCCGGTCACCTATGCGGTCGACGGGACGATCGTCACACAATTCGAGATCACAAATCCAAATGTGCGGTCCGGCGCAGCTCCGGACGCGCTGGATTCGCATATGACCGGGCTGCGTTTCCATCTCAATGGCGATCAGATGGGAGAGGAAGCTCCCGTTGAAGTAGCCGAAAGCATCACCTCGGCATTGAGGCTCATCGGGCGGGTCACCGGAGTGGAAATCAACAAGAGATGGCTGGGCGCCGTCCACGCCCTTTACGTGATCCCGGAAGGTGAGCCCGGATGATGGACTTCCGCCCCGCGCCCCTTTCGTGCCTCGGCTCGTCAGTCTGGCGACGTTCCCGAGCCGTTGCACGCTGCCCTGGAGCAAGAGGTCTTTCGGCGCTGTGCGGACGAGCGGTCGCCACCGGCTCGAGGATCTCGGTCGGCCCGCGTTCCACCACTGGCGTGGTCACGCCGATCTCGCCAGTTCGTCACCATTGAGCGCACCGGGTGGGATCTCCCTTGATGGGGCCGACGACTGATCAGCACCCGGTGGTCTGTCGGACCTGCTGACCCACATCGATCTCGACGTGCATGAGGAAGCACGGCCCACAACCCCATGAGCGCCAACGAGAACGGGCGGGACTCCGTGAGACTGGAGGCCCGCCCGTTCGTACGATGTTCGCCTTGGTCAGCGGCCGGAATCGCTGGTCAAGATCGAGTGCCCCCTGCAGGATTCGAACCTGCGCACCCGGCTCCGGAGACCAATGGCTATCAGCCCTGCTACCTGGCGAAATACCCCGTGCGTGGTCGGCCCGGTGCGTCCACAGTGCGCGCCTTCCTCGGCACGGCGCTTACCCAACGCCTTGGACGCCCTCCAGTGACACTTCGGGATCTTGAGGGGTCGAGGTCACATGGCGACGGCCAACGCGTGATCATTCGTGGCTGGTGAAGACAACAAAAGATCGTGCGGTGGCCGCGAGCCACAGCGTAGACCCTGATGGCTCCTGGAACACGTCGGCGGGGCCTGGTGAGTCACCACCGGATCCCGGCCGAGGTGCCCGGCCCGGCGGCCGGGCACCGGTCGTCGGGTCACTTGACGATGATCTGATGGGTGGCCTGGGCCGGTCCGGTCCCGCCGTCCCCCGCATAGCTCGCGAGGTAGCTGTACTTGCCGGCGCTGGCGGGCGTGTCGGTGAACGTGTACGTGCCGTCGGCGTTCACCCTCACCGGCGGGAGCTTGACGGTCTTACCGCTGGTGCCCTTGACATACAGGGTGCGCTGCACGGTGAGCGTGGACCCCGGAGAGGGCGGCCTGTCGCCCGCCGTCAGGACGCCGCTCAGCTCCACGGCCGTGCCGGCGACGCCGGACTGCGGCCCTGTCAGGGTGAGCGTGGCTTCGCGCTTGACCGTCACGGTGACGGAGGCGCTGCTGCGGCGGTGGCCGTCGTCGCCGTCCCAGAACACCCAGTAGATCACCTCACCGATGTACGGCGGCAGCTCGAAGACGGGCGTGTCCTGGAAGGTGAACGTGCCGTCCTGCCGCGTCGTCACGCCGGTGATCGGCAGTTTCGTCCAGCCGGGCAGGTACTGGATCACCGTGAGCGGCTTGAGCCCGAGCGCCTCGCCGTCGGCGCGGGTGAGCCGCCCCTCGACGGTGATCGGCGAGCCGGCGTACGCGTCCGCGGGGGCCGTCACCGTGAGCTTGGTGGCCGGTAGCGCGACGCCCGTCACCCGCCACAGCAGCAGCCGGTCCGTGGAGCTGCGCAGCAGTGCGAAGACGTCCGTGCCGGAGAACGCGACGCCGTCCAAGAGCAGTTCGGCGTCCGGCTGGTCGGCCGCGAACAGCTCCGCGCCCGTCGCCGCGTCGTAGAGGGTGAGGTCGGTGCTGCCCCACTGGCGTCCGGCCGCGACGTAGGCGCCGCCCGAGCCGAGCGCCACGGCGGACGGGTACCCGTCCCAGCCGTCGCCGTAGGTGCCGGTCGCCGCCAGGGTCCTGGTGTCGTACCTGGTGAAGTGACCGGGGGTGTCGGCCGCGCTGAACAGGGTGCCGCCGTCGGAGCTCAGGGTGAGGTCGCGCAGGTAGTCCATGCGCCACTCCTCGCCGTCGATCGTGCCGCGCAGCGCGGGGGCGCCGTCGCCGACGTCGTAGACCAGCATGTCGGCGTGGTGCAGGGCGGTCTGGCCGACCACGAGCGTGTCGCCGGCGGCCGCGAGCACGGGAGGCCGCAGGTGCTCGCCCCCGACCGCCACGGGCGCCGGGGCGCTCGCGCTGAGATCCAGGCCGACGACGCCGCCGGGGCCGTTGTCGCATCCGTGCCCCACCCACAACCGCTCGCCCAGCAATGCCAGGGTGGACGGGCAGGGGTGGGCCGACAGGTCGATCCGGCGGGTGACGGCGAGGCTCGCGGTGTCGATCTCGGCGACCTCGTTCGAGCCGGTGAGAGCCGCGTACAGGCGGGTGCCGTCCGCGTTCACGGCCAGCTCTTGGACGCCGGGCAGGCCGGTGACGACACCGCCGGTGAGGTTTCCGTCAGTGCCGGCCACGATGATGCGGTCGCCGGCCGGAACGAACACCCGGCCGCCGCCGACGGCCAGGTCGGCGGTGTAGGAGTCGGTGACCCCGAGGTCGGTGGTGGTGCCGGCCGCCGAGGCGGCGGGGGCCGTGACGGTGAGCAGGCCGGTGATCAGGCCGGCGGCGCCGCAGTGAGCGGCTAATCGGCGAACCAGGGATGGGGACACGAGAGCCTCCTGCCGACATGGGAAAGTGTGTTCTAATAACGTCTCACGGGTGCTCCCACGTCAAGATCATTCGGTCGCGCGACACCAAACCGTGATCAAGCACCCTCCGGGGTTCGAGACCGGGACGATTGTCGGTGCCCGCCGACATAGTCGTCGCCATGACGATTCCCCTCACGCGAGTCCGCGCCGTCCGCAACCACGAGCCGGCGCTGGACGGGATGACCCTGCGCTGCAGGAAGACCGGCGGCCAGCTGCTGGCGTCCGTGCCCAGGGCCGTGCGGTCCAGCCCGGTCGGTGAGCGGTTCGCGGCGCTGCTTGAGCACCTGGACGGGCACGAAAAGGAGTGCCGCGCCACCGTGGAGTCATGGATGCTGAACGGGCTGCCGGTGCCTGCCGGGCTCCTCGCCGGGGTGTGGCCCGACCCCTGGTGGCGGGCCTGCCTGCGGCACCTGGTGGTTCCGCGTGGAGGGGCGGGCCGGGCTGCTGGAGGAGGTGTCCGAGGACGGGCGGGTGAGCGTCAGGACGGCGGACGGTCGGCGGTTCAGGGGGCACCAGGCCCTCGGCCCCGGCGAGCGGCGGGTCGGCCCGGACGGCCACAGGTTCCATGACGGCCGGGACTTCTGGTGGCACACCGGCACAACGACAAGGACGGGCGCCTGTTCCGCACGGAACGCGGTGCGCTCCTCCAGGCAACTGCCTACTCTCGCACGTGGCGCGCCGCGCGGCCCCTGGCGCTCACACCGGCTCAGGTGGAGTCAGACCTCGCGCGACGGCCGTACGACCTGCTGGATGCTGGCGTGTCCATGCGGCTGAACGCCGGAGTCCCGGCTACACAGGTCGCCGAATGGGCGGGACACAGCGTGGAAGTCCTCTTGAAGATCTACGCCAAGTGCGTGGACGGCCAGGATCACGTCTGGGGCGGCATGCTCGACCGTGCCCTTGAGGACGGAGAGAGCACCTAGCCACAAGATCGCGTGGCCCCTCGCAGAGGGCCACGGGCGGGGGCTTGGGGGTGGGGTTGCAGGTCAGAAGGGGTGCCACACTTCGTGGCACCCGCCGTGGCCCCCCTCGTGGCCCCCCTGTGGCACCTGCCGTGGCACCCTTCTGGAACCCTGGCGGCAAGATCAAAAGTTGCACACGGGTGCATCCCACGCGCAGCCGTGCGCGCGAGGAACCCGGTGCGTCCCTGGTGCGTGGCCGAGGAGAAGTCCCGGGGCCGGACCGTGCTGCTGTCCAGCCACATCCTGTCGGAGGTCGAGGCGCTGTGCGACCGCGTCACGATCATCCGGCGCGGCCGCACGGTCGAGGCCGGCCCCCTGTCCCAGCTACGCGGCCTGGCCCGCAGCCAGGTCACCGCCGAGCTGGCCTCCCCACCCGAGGGGCTGGCCCGGATGCCGGATCTGCACGCGGTGCGCATCGAGGGAAACCGGATCTCCTTCGAGGTGGACCGCACCCGGCTGGACGCGGCGCTGGCCGAGCTGATCAGGGTGGGCGTACGCGACCTGACCTGCACCCCGCCCTCGCTGGAAGACCTGTTCCTGCGCCACTACGAGAGCGAGAAGGCGGAGCGATGAACGGCACCTGGACCCTGACCAAGCTCGCACTCAAGCGTGAGCGCTTCATCGTCCCGCTCTAGCTGCTGCTGCTCGTCGCGCTCGCGGCCGGGCAGGTCCAGCGGTACGCCACCGGCATCCCCGACATCGCCGCGTTCGCCCGCGAGATGGCCGCGAACCAGGCGCTGACCGCGTTCGCCGGCGAGGTGCACTCCGCCACCCTGGCCGGCATGGCGGTCTGGAAGAACGCCGACGCCATCTACACCATCCTCGGCCTGATCATGATCCTCACCGTCGTCCGGCACAGCCGGGGCGAGGAGGAGTCCGGCCGCGCCGAACTGGTCGGCGCCGGCGTGGTCGGCCGCCTGGCGCCACTCACCGCCGCGCTCGCCATCACCTGCGGCTCGGCCGTGCTGGCCGGCCTGCTCACCGCCGCCGCCATGACCGCGACCGGCGCCGACGCGGCCGGCTCGCTGGCCTTCGGCGCCGCGATCACCGCCGCCGGCCTGGTCTTCACCGGCATCGGCGCGGTGGCCGCCCAGCTCACCCAGAGCGCCCGCGCGGCGATCGGCGTGGCCGCGCTCGGTCTCGGTGTCAGCTACGTGCTGCGCTTCCTCACCGACGGCAGCGGCCTGACCGCGCTGAAGTGGCTGTCCCCGCAAGGCTGGTCGCACCTGGTACGGCCGTACGGGGACAACAACGTGGCCGTGCTGCTGCTCAGCCTCGCCTTCACCGCCGCGGCCCTCGCACTGGCCTACCGGCTGCTCACCCAGCGCGACCTGGGCCACGGCCTGATCCCTGAACGTCCCGGCCCGGCCATCTCCGACCGGCTGCGCAGCCCGCTGCGCCTGGCCTGGCGGTTGCAGAAGGGCCTGCTCGGCGGCTGGATCGCCGGATACGCGATCGCCGGGCTGGTCCTCGGCGCCCTGGCCACCTCCGTCGAGGAGGTCGCCCGGCAGGGCGCCGCGGTCGAGGAGTTCTTCCGCCGTTACACCGCCTCGCCCGAGGCCACCATGACCGACGCCTACCTGTGGCTGATCGCGCTCAGCCTCGGCTACGTCTCGGCCCTCTACCCGCTGCTGGCCCTGCTGCGGCTGCGCAACGAAGAGATCAACGGCCGCGCCGAACTACTCCTGTCCACCCCGGTCTCCCGCGTGCGCTGGGTCGCCGGCCACCTGCTCTTCGCCCTGGCCGGAAGCGCCCTGATCCTCGCCGCCGCGGGGCTGACTATGGGCTTGGTGGCCGGGGCGCCCGGCAAGGTGCTCGCCGGCGCCCTGGTGCAGGCGCCCGCCACCTGGGTCCTGGCCGGGATCGGCGTCCTGGCCTTCAGCCTGCTCCCTCACGCCGCGGCCGCGATCTCTTGGGCGGCCTTCCTGTTCGTCAACCTCTTCGGCGAGGTGCTCGGCCCGATCCTCGGCATCGACTACTGGATCGCCAAGCACGCCGTGCCCTACCCCAACCTGCCCATGGTCATCTCCGGCGAGCCCTTCACGGTCACAGCCATCGCGATCATGACAGGCGTCACGGCCGTTCTGGTTGCGGCTGGCCTTGCCGCTGTCAGGCGCAGGGCGCTCATCTGAGCCTCAAGGATCGTCGCGGCGAGCTCCGCTGCCGACGGCACCCGGATCATCCAATGGCCCGAGAACGGCGGCCCCAACCAGGAATGGCAGCTCACCACCGTGTGACAGCGAGACTGCGTCGGCGCGGGCCCGGAGCCCGGCATGCGAGCAACGGCCCGTGCCGATCGGAAGCGTCTTCGGTTCTCCGTGTTTACCTGAGCAAAACGGACATCGGCGTAGCCTCGTCGCCTGCCGGCCCGAGGCCGGGGCGGGGATCGGGCGCCAGTAAGGCACCCGGCCGTGACCGAACATTACCATGATATTACTTCCAGTCACAAAAGATCGCCCATCCCGACGACGGCCTTCAACTCAGCTGTCTCACATTGCTCATGAAAGTTTCATCGGCAAAGTGAGCCACCACTGCTGAGATAGGCAGTTTCCTCCCTCAACCTGCCCGGAACGCGGCTGATCCAGCAGGGCTCCGGTGCGCCGCGGGCACCGCATGGCGGATTGCGCCGGGCCGCCGGCAACCGGCGCGGAGCCGGAGACATCGGCCCTGACCTGGCAGATCGGACCAAGAGCTGCCAGGTGGCCCCGTACGCATGACCGGCGGCGTCCCACCGCGACCCGCGGGAAGTCCACCATGTCGCGGAAGATCGCCCGGCGCCGCGGCGCTGGGCTGGGGGTGGGCGAAGAGGTGCGCCTTCCGGCGCTCCATCGACTATTGCGAGACACCCATGTTAATGCGACATTACTCCTAAACATCAGTCGGCATACGTCATACGTTACATTCCGTAACGGCACGTCTGCCACGGATTCTTAGGGCGTGTTATGAGGAGACCTCGCGCCCCGGCGGCGTGACCCTCGTCAGCGCGGGGCCGGAGCGGACGGCCAGGACTCCTTCCGCACCGGCAGACTCGTCCTTCGCGTACTGCAGAGCCCATGAGCCGCCTGTGACGAATGCTCGGTGCGCAAGACGGCCGGCGCCGCTCATCCGGCGGTAAGGACATTCGGCCTTCTCGACGACGAACCCGCCGAGGCCCACGCGCTACGGCATTGCCGCGCATGGCGTGAGGGCGGCCCGCCCCTCGGCCGGAAAGGTGCGCGGCCCTCCGATCGATGTCCGCAACGGCAAGACAAGCCGCCACGCCCGCGCAAAGGCACACTCCGATGAGCTCTGCTGAGGCGGGGTGATTTCGCGGCGAAACTCTTCTCGAAACCAGCGAAAGGAACAGAGTGTGATACCAGCCCTGCCCACCACTGGGAAGGCGTTAGCGGCGCTTGCGGTGTTCGTTGCCGCGGTGTTGCTGCCGACGTTCACAGGTAATGCCTCGGCCTCGGCGGCGGCCCAGGCAACCTACTATGTCGCCCCCGACGGCAACGACGCCAACCCTGGAACGATCACGTCACCGTTCCGAACCCTGCAGCGCGCGAGGGACGTCGTTCGCACGGTGAACGCCGACATGACAGGCGACATCTACGTGTATCTCCGCGGGGGCAACTATCCGGTCGGCAGCACGATCGACTTCACGCCGGCCGACTCCGGCACGAACGGATTCCGGGTCGTGTACGCCGCGTACGAGAACGAGACGCCAGTCCTCAGCGGCGGTGTTCAGGTAACCGGATGGACGCAGCACAGCGGTAACATCTGGAAAGCCCCGCTGAATCGCAGCAACAAGCTCCGTGCGCTCTATGTCAACGACAAGCGAGCGTACATGGCTTCGAAGACGATAAACTCGCAGGGGTGCTACGGAAATTACACCGTCACGGCCGGACAGGCGTCCTGGGCGTGGGAATCGGGCTCGCAGTGCGCGGGAGCGAAGTACAGTCTGGGCGATTTCCCCGCTATCGCCGCCAACCAAGACGACATCGAAATAGAGACGGCGACGACCTGGACCACGGCCATCGTGGGAGTCCGGCAGGTCACCTCTGACGGCACGAACCGTATAGCTCAGTTCCAGCAGCCGGGAGCGGCTATCGCCCAAGGCGCCTTCAACGGGAACGCCCAGGTCGGCGGCACCCACAAGGTCATGAACGCCTACGAGTTCCTGGACACGCCGGGCGAGTTCTACTTCGACAAGACGAGCCGGACGTTGTACTACTACAAGGCAGCCTCCGAAGACCTGGCGACCGCGACGGTTTTCGCGCCGAACAATGTGTCCACCCTTCTCAGGGTCGCCGGCGCCTCCACCAGTTCTCGCGTCCGAAACATCACATTCTCCGGCCTCACGGTCCAGCACTCCGACTGGAACCTGTTCAACGTGGCCGGCTCGGCGTTCAAACAAGCCCAGCAGGGCAATCTCGGCGCACTCGCATATGCCAAGCAGAACTTCCACGTCTATTACTACCGCAATGTCGACATGGCGCCCGGCATCATTCAGATCGACAACGCCGACGGCCTCGTCCTGCAGAACAACCGGATACAGCACACCGGCGTCGACGGAATCACCATGGCCAACGACGTGGTGAACTCGCAGTTGATCGGAAACTACACCAACGACATCGCCGGATCCGCTATCGTCGTCGGCCATCCCCAGCATGTCTACATCGGGGACCACACCGCGACGAATCGCGAGAAGTATCCCGCTCAGGTCGAAGGAGCGCCCAAGAACATCGAGATAAAGAACAACTACATCTACGACAGTGCTGTTCTGTTCAACGGGCACAGCCCCATCTCGGCGTACTTCGCCGACAGCTTGACCATCCAGCACAATCGCGTCGAGAAAGCCCCGTGGTCCGGCATAACGCTCGGCTGGGGGTGGTGGAACTTCGACGGATCGTCAGGCTCGATCCAGCCCAACCGGCCGACCACCACGGCGAAGAACAACAACATCAGCTACAACCACATCATCGACACGGTGCAGCGCCTGGGCGATACGGCTCCCATCTACACGCTGGGCAGCCAGCCGGGAACCACGATCAACAACAACTATCTGCAGGGCGTCCCGGCCGGCCACAAGTACGGACTCCACCCGGACGAAGGCTCAGCGTTCATAACCTTCCGCGACAACGTCCTGAGCGTGGACAAGAATGTCACGTGGCTCATCAACTCCGACGACTTCGGGCGTAAGCATGATCTGAGCATCACGCAGACATACGGCCCTATCAACAAAGTTTCCAACAAGAACCTGCCGAACAGCACGGTCCAGGACATCCTCGTATCCTCCGACTACGTCTGGCCGTCGCAGGCCTATGGCATAGCCGTGAACTCCGGACTCGAGGACGCGTACAGGAATATCATCCCCCAGAGCAATCTTTCTCTGCCGGATTACATCCTGCCCGCCAGCACCTTCGTAGGCGCCGGCGTGACATCGATCCCCATCCGCAGCACCGGCGATGCGAGCAAGACGGTCTGGCTGGCCCCCTCGGGCACGACCTCCTTCGTCGTCGGCAACACGATGACCCGGGCAAGCGGAACCGCGACCTCCATTGCCGTTCCGCCGTCGACCGGTGAGTATCGGCTCTACGTCGTGGACGCCCAGGGGAATCGATCGGCTGAGTCGAAATCGCTCGTCAGGCAAGGAAACGGCGGGAGCAGCCAGCAGAACGTCACGATCGTGGGCGGCCAGTCGGGTCGATGCGTGGACGTCAGCGGCTCTGCGACCAACGGCGCCCAGGCGCAGCTGTGGGACTGCAACGGACAGACCAACCAGCGGTGGACGTACACGTCGGGCAAGCAGCTGCAGGTGTTCGGCAACAAGTGCCTGGACGCCTACAACCGGGGCACCTCGAACGGCACCCAAGTGGTGATCTGGGACTGCAACGGACAGACCAACCAGCAGTGGAACCTCAATTCCAACGGCACCATCACCGGTGTGCAGTCCGGATTGTGCCTGGACGCCAACGGCGGCGGCACCGCCAACGGAACGAAGATCATTCTGTGGTCGTGCAACGGCGGCAGCAACCAGCAGTGGAGCCTGCGCAGCTGATGTGAGGTCCTACCGGGCCGCGGACGGTCAACCGCCCGCGGCCCACCCTGCCGACGGTCGGGATTCCATCCGAAGGCGCTGCGGTGTCAATCCCCCGAAGATGAAAGCGCGGAGGCGATCCTCTGCCAGGGGGCCAGCTCGGGGTCCGCTAAGGTCGCGGGATGGTGGTCCTCATCGCATGCCGGCTGCCGAGGTGGACATCTCTCCGGATCTCGTACGGCGACTCTTGGCCGCTCAGCATCCTGACCTCGGCTCACCTGCCCATCGAGGTGATGCGGCCAGTCGGACTCTGGCCGACCTGGACGCGCGGATCGAGCGACTGCGTGCCCCCTGCAGTGTGCTGGTTCAGGACATAGGAAACCCATGTTCGCCGGTATTCGGTAGGCGGCAGTTCGATCGGCACATTCCGCGCCGCACCGCGCAGCTCCTGGTGTCCAGCGCCAGGTCGTCCACCCGGAGCACGTGGTCGTCGGGCTGCCGTCCCCGCGTGCGGCGCAGCACCGCGTCCACCCGGGCGGCGACCTCGTCCAGGCCGAACGGCTTGGCGATGTAGTCGTCACCACCCGCGGCCAGCCCGGCGACCACGTCCTTGCGGCTGCCCCGCGCGGTCAGGAACACCACCGCAACCTCGAGCCCGTCGGCGCGGATACGGCGCAGCACTTCGAAGCCGTCCAGGTCCGGCAGCATCACGTCGAGCAGGATCAGCTCCGGCATGAACGTGCGGGCCGCGGTGAGCGCCTGCCGCGCGGTGACGGCGGTGCGCACCTCGTGCCCGATGTGGCGAAGGTAGCGGGAGACGGCGTCCACGATGGCGGGCTCGTCGTCCGTCCGGCCAACCCGCGTTGGTGGCTCTACGGCGGCGCGGTACGCAAGCTCCTCCGCAACCTCGTCCGGCGCGGCCCGGCGCAGGCGTGAGAGATCTTCCGGCTGTCCACCGGAGCGTGGCTGGATCATCGGGTCAGCGACCGCTACCTCAGCCGGGAGCAGTTCGAGCGGATCTACCGGGAGGTCTTCCCCACCGCCCGCTTTCATGATGTGGGCCCACACGCCATGATCTGGGACGCGCCCGCGACCGCAGACAGCGGTCGCCGTTGATGATCATGTGAAGACGTCGCCACCGGACGGACACGGCCGCCACGCCACCGGCAAGAACGGGCATCTGAGAGCTACGCTGCCGGCCATTGATCACTTTGGAGGTTATATGGATTTTGGGGTGCTATGCGTGCACACGCATCCGGACGACGAGGCGATCTGGACCGGCGGAACCCTGGCCAAGTACGCCGACGAGGGCGCCAGAACCGCCGTCGTCACGTGCAAGTGGACCCAGGAAGCCCAAGGGGCCGGAGAACTGGAGCGTTCCCTGGACATCCTCGGCGCGGGCAAACCGAGGCTGCCCGGCTACGCCGACGCCCTCAAGCCGGAATCCGCGCCCAGCAGCCCGCGTTTTCTGGACGTGCCTCTCAACGAGGCGGTGGGACTGGTCGTCGAGCACATCAGGGAGTTCAGGCCCGATGCCGTGCTCACCTATGACGGCTACGGCTCGTACGGAAATCCGGATCACGTGCAGGTAGGCCCCCTGGTGGGCGAGGGCACGTCCGGCGGGCACGGCCAGGGCACGCCCCTCGGAGAAGACCACGGGCCCGGTGACGATGTCGCCTTCCCTGACCGTAGCGGCGGTAGAGGCTGCCGATGCCGACCCCGGCGGCCGCTGCGATGGCCGCGACCGAAGCGTGTTCGCCGTCGGCCGCCAGCACCTGGCGTGCCGCTTGCAGGAGGGCCCGGTCGTTGCGCTCGGCTTCCGCCCGCCGGGGGCCGCGGCGCTTGGATTCGGTCATGCCGGCAGCATATCGAACTTGCGGAGCGAATTACTCCGGTTATATGGTCCTCCCAAGCGGAGCGTTTTGCTCCTATTAGGGAGGTAGTCATGCGTGCTGTGGTCATGGATCGCTTCGGCGGGCCGGAGGTGCTGCGCGTCCGGGAGGTCGAAGATCCGGTGCCCGGACCGGGGCAGGTGCTCGTGGCGGTGGACTACGCCGGGATCACGTACGTCGAGACACAGGTGCGGGCCGGTCGCGGTCCCGCGGCCCGCCGGCGGCCGGCGCTTCCGCGCATTCCGGGCAACGGGGTGGGCGGGCGCGTCTCGGCTGTCGGCCCGGGGGCGGATGCCGCGCTGGTCGGACAGGCCGTGGTGACCACGACGGGCGGCACCGGCGGCTATGCGGAGCTGGCCGTGGCCCGGGTGGAGGACCTCGTCCCCGTCCCGGCGCAGGTGACGCTGCGGGATGCGGTGGCGCTGCTGGCCGATGGGCGGACAGCAGTGCTCCTGCACCGGCAGGCCGAGGTGCGTCCGGGCGAGTGGGTGCTGGTGGAGGCGGCCGCCGGTGGTGTCGGCAGTCTGCTGGTCCAGCTGGCCGCCGCCTCGGGGGCGAAGGTGGTCGGCGCCGCCCGCGGGCCGGGCAAGGAGGCACTGGTCGCCTCGCTGGGTGCGCTCGCCTACGTGGACTACTCCCAGCCGGGGTGGGAACGCGAGGTCGCCGAGCTGAGCAGCGGAGGCGTCGATCTCGTCTTCGACGGAGTCGGCGGCGTCGTGGGCGCGCAGGGCATGCGCGCCGTGCGGCCCGGCGGCCGGGCCAGCCTGTACGGCATGGCCTCCGGCACCTGGACCGAGCCGGCCGCTCATGTGACGGTCGTTCCCGACGGCGGCGCGCCGACCCCGGCGCAGACCCGGGCGCTGGCCGAGGAGGCGCTCGCGCACGCCGCGGCCGGTCGGCTGCGCCCGATCGTCGGTCAGACCTACCCCCTGGCCGAGGCCGCCGAGGCGCACCGGGCGATCGAAGCCCGCGCCACGATCGGCAAGACCCTGCTGATCCCATGAACACGCCGAACGCAAGCCCGGCCGCCTCTGCCGTGGCCGCCCGCGCCCTCCTGCCGCTGACCGCGACGGTCCTGGTGGGCGCGATGGCAGCGCTGCTGGACACCACGATCGTCGCGGTGGCGCTGGACGAGCTGGCCAGGGACCTGGCCGCGCCGGTGACGATGATCCAGTGGGTCACCACCTCCTACGTGCTGGCGATGACCGCCGTCATTCCGCTGGTGGGCTGGTCGGTCGGCCGCTTCGGCGCCCGCGCCGTGTGGCTGACGGCCTTGGGGCTGTTCCTGCTCGGGTCGCTCCTGTGCGGCGCCGCGTGGTCGGCAGGCTCGCTCATCGCCTTCCGGACGCTGCAAGGGCTGGGCGGCGGCATGATCCTGCCGGTGACGCAGCTCGTCCTGGCCCGGGCCGCGGGACCCGAGCGCCTGGGCCGGGTGATGGGCAAGGTCGGCTTCGTCGGGCAGATCGCCCCGATCTCCGGGCCCGTGCTCGGCGGCGTGCTGATCGACACCTGGGGCTGGCGCTGGGTCTTCTTCGTCAACGTGCCGCTCATCCTGGTCTCGATGGCC
>NZ_JBIEIS010000045.1:0-106681 GCF_043496855.1 Nonomuraea sp. JJY05 | reverse complement strand
TCCGGCCAGGACCTGGCGCATCCGCTCCAGCCCCGCCTGTGACAGGCCGGGCCGCTCGCGCTCTTCCCAGCGGCCCTTGGTGTCCCAAGCGCCCTTGGTGTCCCAGGTGCCCTTCATGTCCCAGCTCGTGCTCTTGGACATCAGTTATCTCCCCGCGCTGCGTACGGCGTTCCCTGCATGCGAACACTGTACTCACAGGGAACGGTGTACGCAAGAGAAGTACGCGGCGGGGGCGGTCAGGCGGTCCGGAGGCCCGCCGGGCTGAAGATCGACGCGGCGAGGCTCTGGATGAACCGTGCGAGCAGGGCCTCGAGGAGCATCATGGCGGCCTTGGCGAGCAGCGAGGCCAGGAATTCGGACAACTCTCTACCTCTTCATCGAAACTACGCTTCAAGTCAGATTTGGGTAGAAAGATGTATATACGGTGATAATTCGGATGTCCATAGGGTGAACAGCAGATGACTATCCCGGAGCGTTCGACCGCTCGATCCTGGCCGCCACCAGGGCCGTCGCCCCGGCGCAGCCGAGCGCGATGCCCCACGCCAGCGGCCCTACGGGCTGGCAGCCGAAGAGCTGGCTGAGGCCGGGCACGGAGACGATCACGCCCAGCGCCACCAGGGACGACACCGCGGCGAGCACCACCGTGCGATCCCGGCCGCCCAGTGCCAGGGTCTGCAGCAACTGCGCCGCCACGAGGCCGATGAGCCCCACCGTATCGGCCCGCCCCCGGGTGCCGGTCATCCGGGCCAGCACCCAGGACGCGCCCGCCGCCACGGCCGTCGTGATGGCGCGCAGGTAGATGTCCCTGGTCAGCGCGGCGCCCAGCGACGCCTCCGGGCCCTCGGTCAGCAGCTTCTCGGGGCTGCTCGCGGCGCTCGGCGGCCTGATGGCCACCGCCATCGCGGGCAGCATGTCCGTGAGCAGGTTGACCAGCAGCAGCTGGCGGGCGTTGAGCGCGCTGCGCCCGGTGAGCAGGCTGGACCCGAGGGTGAAGGCGATCTCACCGACGTTGCCGCCGAGCAGGATGCCCAGCGCGTCGCGCACGGAGGCCCACATGGCCCGGCCCTCCACGATCGCGTCGATGATCGTCTCGATGCGGTCGTCCACCACGACGATGTCGGCGGCGGCCCTGGTGGCCGGCGCGGCGCGCGACCCGAGGGCGACGCCCACGTCGGCGAGCCGGATCGCGGGCACGTCGTTGGCGCCGTCGCCGGTCACGGCCACGACCTTGCCGGCCTTGCGCCAGCAGGTGACGATCCGGGCCTTGTGCTCGGGCGTGACCCGGGCGAACACCGCCACCTTCGGCAGCTCCTCGGCCAGCGCGTCGTCGTCCAGCTGCTCCAGCTCCGGCCCGGTCATCACGCGCAGGCCGTTGAGGGCGCCGATCTCCGCGGCGATGGCCTCCGCCGTGCTGGGGTGGTCGCCGGTGAGCATGGCGACCCGTACGCCGGCCCGCATCAGGTCCTCCACGCTGCGCTTGGCCGTTGGGCGCACCGGGTCCGCCAGGCCCAGGAACCCGAGGAAGCGCAGGCTCTCGATGCGCGACTCGTCGAGGTCGGCGCGACTGGAGGCCGGGCGCTCGGCGACGGCGAGCACGCGGTAGCCGCGAAGGGCGAGCCGGTCCACCTCCTCCTCCAGCTGCCGCCTCATCCGATCGTCCAGCGGCACGGCCTCCCCGTCGATGACGATGCTCGTCGAACTGGTGAGCACGATCTCGGGAGCGCCCTTGACACTCAGCAGCTGTCCCGCCTCCGACCGGCCGAGCACGGCGTGGTAGCCGCGGGCTGGCTCGAAGGGCAGCTCGTCCACGCGGTGCCACGTACGCAGCCCGTACCTCGGGGTGACGCCGAGCTTGCCGGCGCCCTCCACGATCGCGCGGTCCGTGGGGTGCGGGATGGCCCGCCCGCCCTCGAACCTGGGCCCCGCGCGCAGCGCCGCGCCCACGATGGCGCGCAGCTGTGGCGTGGCCTCCTCCACCGACTGCTCGGTCCGTCCGTCCGACACCCGCCGCAGGCTGATGTGGCCTTCGGTGAGGGTCCCCGTCTTGTCGAAGCAGAGCACGTCCACGCGGCCGAGCGCCTCGATCGTGGACGGGTTGCGCACCAGCGTGTTGTGGGCCGACAGCCGCTTGGCCGAGGCCAGCTCGGCCGCGGTGGCGACGAACGGCAGGCCCTCGGGGACCGCCGCCACCATCATGCTCACCGCCGGGGCCAGCGCCTGCGACAGCGCCGACCCGCGTACCAGCTCGATGACCATCAGGAGGAGGCCGGAACCGAGAGCCGCCGGGAGGATCCGGCGGCTCAGCGCGCGCAGGCGCAGCTCGACCCCGCTCGGTGGCGGGCCCTCCTGGCTGAGCCTGGCGGTCCTGCCCGCCTCGGTGGCCGCTCCGGTGGCCACGACCACGGCGAACCCGTGGCCCGCCGCGACGGTCGTGCCCTCGTAGACCATCGAGGTGCGGTCCGCGACGGCGGGCGCCGCGGTCGGCGTGTCCGTCTTGGTGACGAGCTGCGACTCGCCGGTGAGGGTCGACTCGTCGATCTCCAGCCCGGCCGCCTGGATCAGCCGCCCGTCGGCCGGTACGGCGTCGCCGGCGCGCAGCTCGATCACGTCCCCGGGCACCAGGTCGTCGGCGAAGCCCGCCACGGAGCCCGTGGGACGGTGGATCCGTACCCGGACGGCGGTGGTCTCGGTGAGGCGGTGCAGCGCCCGCGCGACGTTGCGCCGTTGCGCGCCGCCGAGCAGGGCGTCCACCACCATCACGCCGCAGATGAGCACGGCGTCCAGCGCGGAGCCGACCCCGGCCGACACGCCCGCTCCCGCGGCCAGGACCGGGCTCAGCGGGTTGGCCAGCTCGTGCACCGTCGCGCTGACCAGGGATTCGGGGCCGGCCGCCGCGGGCCGCTCCGGGCCCGTCCTGCGGCGCGCGGCCTCCGCCTCGCTCAGCCCTTCGGGCGAGGTGCCGAGCCGGGCCAGGACGTCGCGGGCCGCCATGGCGTGCCAGGGCGTGTGGTCGGCGAGTATCGGCGCGGGCCTGTTCCCGGCGCCGCGTCCGGTCCACTCGCCGACCGTGAGGGCGACGAGCGCCGTGCAGTCGCGGGCCAGGTTGGCGCGTCCGACGGCGATCGCGGCCGGTCCGAGGAGCGCCAGTCCGGTGCCGGCGACCGAGCCGGCGGCCGCCACGAGCACCCCCCGGACGCTCGCCTTCCTGGCCGACGCCAGGCACTGCAGCAGCAGGTGCACGCCTTCGAGACCGCCCATCACATCGGCGTCCCACGGGACCCGCCGTGCCCCCTCGAGCACCCCGATGCCCAGGTCGGCCTGGCGCAGCCCGCTCCGCCCCCGCTGCGAGACCACGGCCACGCCGTGGCCCTCCGCCTGCAGCGCCCGCACGGACGCGCCCAGCCTCTGCCCGTTCTGGACCTCGCGGTCCACGCCCAGCCGCTTGGCGAGGGCGGGATCGCCGCCGGCCAGGACCACCTCACAGGCGCCCCGCGCCGCCGCGACCAGGGCCTCGGCGAGCGGATGCAGCTCGGGGACCAGGTGGACCAGGGCGATCGGAGTCCCGTCGCGTTTCACCATGACGGTGGCAGGGTCCTGGGGCTCGGCGGTCCATCCGTCGCGCTCGCGACGGGCCGAAGGGTCGGCGAGGTCGATCAGCGCGTAGAGCCGGGTGTACAGATCGTCCCTGTCCATGTCGGGGCCGAGCGAGGACACGGCGTCGATCGCCCACGCGCCCGTGGTGAGCAAGCCGGCGTCGAGGACCACGGTGTCGATGCGATCCATGCGGACGAGGACGTCGCGGTTGAGCACGATCATGCCGCGCCCCGCGAGAGCGCGGGCGACGGCGCTGGCGTAGGCCTCCCTGCCGAGGCTCGCGGCCT
Source organism: Nonomuraea sp. JJY05 (assembly GCF_043496855.1). NCBI lineage: Bacteria > Bacillati > Actinomycetota > Actinomycetes > Streptosporangiales > Streptosporangiaceae > Nonomuraea > Nonomuraea sp. JJY05. The sequence goes on along the minus strand of NZ_JBIEIS010000045.1, from coordinate 102,800 downwards.
TGGGGATGCCGGCGATCAGCATGGACAGGCCGCGCTCGCGGTCGCTGCTGAGCACCGTGGTGAGGCCGAGCCCCGCCAGCGACATCGCGCTGGCGGCATCGGCGTAGCGCTCCACGGGCCCGTGGGGGAGCCGGGCCGGGCGCGGCGACGCGGCGGCCCTGGTGTGGCGGTACGCCCCCCTCACGGCCGCGAACTGCTCCTCGCGCTGTTCCCACGCCTTGAGCCCGGCACGCGAGTCGATGTACCGGCCGGCCGCGGCGACCGAGTCGACCAGCAGGGACATGGGCCGCATGGCCAGCGTGTGGGAGACGACCCGGGTCACCGCGACCACCGCGTCCGCGCCGGGCTTGCCGATGCGCTCCTCCAGCTCCCTGCGTACGCGGGGGGTGTGCTCGGCCAGCGTGAGGAGGCCGGGCACGGCCGTGGACAGCCGCGGGACGCCGGCCAGCCGGCCGGCCAGGGCGAGCCCGGTGCCGGCCAGGTGCAGGCCGAGGCTGATCAGGGCGCGGTCCCGCTGCTCGGCGCCGTCCCGGGCGGGGGCGGCGGCGCCGTCCCCGTCCTCGTCGAACTCCTCCACGACGGCCACGAGCTTGTCCATGTCGTCCGTCGTGACGTCGCAGGCCACGAAGACGCTGCCGAGCGCCCCGTTCACCTCGGCGCGCGGCGCTCCCACCGCTTTGAGGCGATCTTCCAGCTCGCGGGCGCGCCGCTCGGTGCGCGGGCCGCCGATGTTGCGCAACTCGATACGAGCTCCGCCCGGGCACGGCTGAACCCGGCGGGAGCGCGGGAGGACGCTCCGCACCGGCTCCGGGAACATGTTCAGCAGCGTGCCAGCGTTGAGCAGGCCGAACAACGCCATGTGGTCTCCCGTCTACGGCGTCGTGGTCACCTGCTCGGTGCGGTGCTCTTTCGCCTGCTTGTCGAGCTCGAGGTCGAGGTGGTCTTCCTGGTGGTGGCGCCGGAGGTCGCGGCCGGCTTGCGCGTGGTGCTTCCCGTGGTGCTTCTCGTGCTGCCGGTCGTGCGGCCGGTCGTGGACGCCGCCGGCTTGGCGGCCGTGCTTGCGGTGGTGCCGCTGGTCGTGCTCCTGCTCGTGCCGGTCGCGCCGCCGGTCGTGGCGGTCCTGCGCCTCGTGGTGGTTCCCGTCGTCGTGGACGGCTTGGCGGCGGTGCTTCTGGTCTTCCGGGTGCCGGTGGTGCCGGTGTCGCCCGCGGTGCCGCCGGTTGTGGCGGCCCTGCGCCTGCCGGTCGTGGTGCCGGTGGTCGTGGTCCCGGCCGTTCCCCGCCGCGTGGCGGTCGTGGCCCGCTTGGTCGTCCCGGTCGTGGTCCGCCTGCTCGGGGTCGTGGTCTCCCCGGCCGCGGGCTCCCTGGCCGGTGTGGTGGTCGGGCGCGGCCGGCCGTACGCGGTCCGCGGCAGTCCCCGCCGCGCGAGCATCGTCCCGGCGCCGATGGCGGCCGCGACGGGCCATTCGAGCACCCCGACCGCGGCGAGCGCGCCGAGCGCTCCGTAGTAGGCCATGCGTTCGGGTGGAGGGAGGAATGTCCGGGCGACGTCGACGTAGTGGCCGAGCTCCTGCTTGCTGACACGTGGCATCGGGATGTTCGGCATGGGGATGCGTGGCATCTGCATCTGCGGCATCTCGATGTGTGGCATTTCTATGTGCGGCATCCGCATTTCGGGCTGCCGGACCTGGATGCCGAGCATCGGCAGGTCCAGGCTGAACCGCTTGGTGCCATTCCCGTCGGGTCCGGCGGTCGTGCGCCCTCGCGGCTGGGTGACGGCCATGATCCCTCCTAGCAGGACGCGAATTCCTCTATATGTCCCTATCCACGGCTCGGGTCCTCTATTCCGGACTAGAGAGATTTGGGGATTTTTGCTGTCCCTTATTTATTCCTTTGGCAAAGCCCAGGTCAGGACGAGGATGATCGTGCGCCCGCGAATCCCTCGACCACGCGGCGGACCTTGCTCACGGCCTCGTGGTCGCCGAGGCGCAGCGCGGTGTTCGCCGCCATGAGCACCGCGTCGATCTGGAAGGCCGCGAGCTCGGCGTCCAGGCCGGCGATCTCGCCGGCGGCCACGGCGTCGCGCAGTTCGCCGGCGATGAGCGCCAGCCAGTCGCGGTGGTGGCCGACGAGCGCGTCGCGCACCGGCCCCGGCCGGCTGTCGAAGTCGGGGAGGTTGGCCGCCCAGAAGCAGCCGCCCGCGAACAGGGGCGTCTCGGCGTAGGAGATCCAGCGCTCGGTCAGCGCGCGCAGCCGGGCCACGCCGTGCGGCACGTCCGAGACGGGCCGGATGACGGCGTCGCGGAACGCCTCGCGCGCCGAGGCGACGGTGGCGAGCTGCAGCTTCTCCTTCGTCCCGAAGAGCGTCGCGACCCCGCTCTTGCTGAGCCCGAGGTCGGTGGCCAGCCGGCCGATGCTGAGCCCGTTTAGCCCTTCCAGCGACGCGACGTCCACGGCATGGCGGGTGATCGTCTGCCTGGCCCGCGCACCGCGCAGGAGGCGCTGGTCGGAGATCGCGGCCGCCGCGGGGGCGGGTTGCTCTAGCTCGCTCATGAGCCCTCATCATGTCACTTGCCTTTAAGTACGAACGATCGTACTTTTTGTTCGTGACTATGACAACAACGCCTCGCACCGTGGCCGCCACGCCATGGGGCGCCGTGTCGATCGTGCTGGTCGGCGCGTTCATGGCCCTTCTGGACTCGTACATCGTCATCGTCGCCGGACCCGCGATCCAGGCCGACCTGGGCGCCTCCGGCGGCGAGCTGCAGTGGATCCTGGTCGGCTACCAGCTCACCTACGCGGTGTTCCTCGTCACCGGAGGCCGGCTCGGCGACCTGTACGGCCGCAAGCGCACGTTCGTCGCCGGCATGGCCCTCTTCACGGTGGCGTCCGTCGCGTGCGCGCTCTCCCCGGTCGCGCCCGTCCTCATCGCGGCCCGTCTCGTCCAGGGCCTGGGCTCCGCGCTGATGCTCCCGCAGGTCTACGCGGTCATCACCGTGCTGGTCCCGGAGCAGGGCAGGCACCGCGCGTACGGGGTGCTCGGAGCCGTCATGGGGCTCGCCACCGTCGCCGGCCAGCTCGTCGGCGGCCTGCTGATCGGCGCCGACCTGCTCGGCTCCGGCTGGCGTCCCGTGTTCTGGATCAACGTCCCGATCGGGCTGGCCACGATCCTGCTAGCGGCCAGGCTCCTGCCGGAGTCACGGGCGCCGCTCGCGCGCCGGCTCGACCTGCCGGGGGTCGTCGTGCTCAGCGTCGCGCTGTTCCTCCTGGCCTTCCCGCTCATCCAGGGGCGCCAGGCGGGATGGCCGTGGTGGACCTGGGCCTGCCTGGCCGCGGCCGTACCCGCCTTCGCCCTCTTCGTCCTCGTCGAGCGCAGGACCGCCAACCCGCTGGTGCGGATCTCCCTGTTCCGCACGCGGTCGTTCGCCGTCGGCATCCCCCTCGTCCTGGCGATCTACGCGCTGCTCTCGTCGTACTACCTCGTGCTGTCGATCTCCCTGCAGGACGGGCTCGGCATGCCGGCTCTCGGGGCGGGGCTGGTGTACGCCCCGGCCGCCCTCACCTTCTTCGTCTTCAGCATGGTCGCCGGCCGGCTCGTGCCCAAGTACGGCCGTCGCGTCCTGGAGATCGGGGCCGTCGTGCTCGCCATCGGGTACGCGACCACCGCGGCCGTGCTGACCGGCGGCCCGCCGTTCACGCCGGCGGTCGTCATCCCGACGCTCATGCTGCAGAGCGTCGGGGGAGGGCTGCTCATCACGCCGTCACTCAACGCGGTGCTGGCCCGGACGGACCCCGCCGACGCGGGCATGGCCTCCGGCGTGCTGTCCAGCGCCCAGCAGGTCGGCAACGCGCTCGGCGTCGCGCTCATCGGAGTCGTGTTCTTCCACGCCTTCGATCCCGCCACCGGAGACCGGGCCGCCGCGGCCGCCCACGCCCTGGCGATGTCCTCGTTGTTCACCTTCGCGGTCGCGACCGTGGCGGCGGTCCTGGTGTACCTGCTGCCCGCGAGGAAGGGCTGACAGGCGTGCTTCGGGAGAGCCCCGAGCACGTCCTCGGCGCGCGTCCACAGCACCGCGCCGACGCGGACCGGGGGCTCCGTGGTCTGCCGCCGGAGCACGCCGGGCGTCACTACTCCGATGTCAGGCGGGCGGGGAAGCCGCCGGTCGCGATGGGGCCCCAGCGGTCGATGCGGATGCGGATCAGCGACTTGTCCTGGCGCCGCATGGCGGCCCGGTACTCGTCCCAGTCGGGGTGCTCGCCGGCGATGCACCGGTAGTACTCGACCAGGGCTTCGAGGGCCTCGGGCATGTCCAGCACCTCCGCCTGCCCGTCGACCTGGACGTAAGGGCCGTTCCAGTCGTCGGACAACACGCAGATGGACACCCGCTGGTCGCGACGGGCGTTGCGGGCCTTGACCCGGTCGGGATAGGTGGAGACCACGATGCGGCCCTCCTCGTCGACCCCGCAGCTGACGGGGGAGAGCTGCGGCCGGCCGTCCTTGCGGGTGGTCGAGAGCAGGCCGTGGTGCCTGGGGCGGAGGAACTCGAGCAGCTCGGGCAGGTCGACGTGGCGTGCGGTGGCGATGTTCGGAGCCATCTCATGTGCCTTTCGGTCATACGAAAACGCTTCGATCCTTTCATCCGGAGCGGCGCCCGCCGGAGCGGGAGGCGTCCCCCGGCGTGATAACCCGCCCGGGCGGGGCATCAGGGGGGCGTCGGGGGAAATCGGGGGGAGTCGGGCATGTGCGGCATCTGCGGCTGGGTGGACTTCGAGCGGGACCTGCTGGGCGAGAGGGCCACCGCGCAGGCCATGACGGACACGATGGCCTGCCGTGGCCCCGACGACCAGGGGCTCTGGATGGCGTCGCACGCCGCCATCGGCCACCGGAGGCTGGCCATCATCGACCTCCCCGGCGGCCGGCAGCCCATGGTCGCCGACGAGGACGGCAGGGAGCCGGCCGTCCTCACCTACAGCGGAGAGGTGTACAACTACCGCGAGCTGCGCGGGGAGCTGGCCGCGCGCGGGCACCGCTTCCGCACCCAGAGCGACACCGAGGTCGTCCTGCGCGCGTACGTCGAGTGGGGCGAGGACCTGGCCGCCCGCCTGAACGGCATGTACGCCTTCGCCGTCTGGGACGCCGAGCGCGAGGAGCTGCTGCTGGTCCGCGACCGCATGGGGATCAAGCCGCTGTACTACTACCCGACCTCCCACGGCGTGCTGTTCGGCTCGGAGCCCAAGGCGATCCTCGCCAACCCGCTCGCTCACCGGGTGCTCGACGCCGACGGGCTCCGCGAGCTGGTGGCGTACGTCAAGACGCCGGAGCACGGGATCTTCAAGGGCATGTACGAGGTGCGCCCCGGCCAGCTCGTCCGGGTGAGCCGCGACGGGTGCAGCAAGCGCCGCTACTGGCAGCTGGAGTCCCGCGAGCACCGGGACGACGTCGACTCCACCGTCAAGACGGTGCGCGACCTGCTGGAGGACATCGTCCACCGCCAGCTCATCAGCGACGTCCCGCTGTGCGCGCTGCTGTCGGGCGGCCTGGACTCCAGCACGATCACCGCGCTCGCCGCCAGGGGCCTGGCTGAGCAGGAGCTGGGGAGGGTCCGCTCGTTCGCCGTGGACTTCGCCGGCTACACCGAGCACTTCAAGCCCGATGCGACCCGTTCGACGCCCGACGCGCCGTACGTCCACGAGGTGGCCGAGCACATCGACGCCGAGCACACCGACATCGTGCTCGACTCGCGGGAGCTGATGAACCCGGCCGTGCGGGCCGCCGTGCTGCGCGCCCGCGACCTGCCGATCGGCATCGGCGACATGGACAGCTCGCTCTACCTGCTGTTCGAGGCGATCAGAGGGCACTCCACGGTGGCGCTGTCCGGGGAGTCGGCCGACGAGGTGTTCGGCGGCTACCGGTGGTTCCACGACCCGGCGGCGGTCGCGGCCGAGACGTTCCCGTGGTTCATCGGCGGCCTCACCGACCGCCTGGGGGTGGAGCAGCTGTTCAAGGAGGACCTGGAGCGCACGCTCGACGTCTGCGGCTATCAGGACGCCAGCTACCGCCAGGCCATGGCCGAGGTGCCCGAGCTGCCCGGCGAGACGGGGCACGAGCGGCGCATGCGCGAGATCAGCTATCTGCACCTCACCCGGTTCGTACAGATCCTGCTCGACCGCAAGGACCGGATGAGCATGGCCGTCGGGCTGGAGGTCCGGGTGCCGTTCTGCGACCACCGGCTGGTGGAGTACGTCTTCAACGCCCCCTGGGCGATGAAGACCTTCGACGGGCGGGAGAAGAGCCTGCTGCGCGCGGCCGCCGCCGACCTGCTGCCCGAGTCCGTGCTCCAGCGGGTCAAGAGCCCCTACCCGGCCACCCAGGATCCGGCCTACGAACAGGCCCTGCGCGACGAGGCCCGCGCCCTGCTCGAGCGCGACACGCCCTGTGCCCAGCTGCTCGATCTGGGCAAGGCGCGTGCGCTCATCGATCGCCCGGTGGGCGACTCCAGCTCCCTCGCCGCCCGCGCCTCGCTGGAGCGGCTGCTGCAGCTCGACGCGTGGCTCAGGGAGTACCGGGTGCACCTCGCCCTCTGACCACGTGCCCGGAGGGGAGGCGGCACGCCGTTCGACGCCCGAGTGAGAGGGGAGCCGCTCGGGACGAAGACGGCGCTACCGGCCGATCAGGAGGCCGGCGTGGGCGTCGGGGTAGGGGTCGGGGTCGGGGTCTCCGAGACCGATGACGTCGGATCGGGGGTCGGTGTCTCGGTGGGGGTTTCCGTCGGTGTCTCGGTCGGGGTCGTGGTCGGCGTCGTGGTCGGTGTCGGGCACGCGGTCGGGGTCTGCCACGCAGGCTGGCCTGGCCACCACTGCCATGCCTGCTTCCAGCCCCTGTACGACCAGATCCGCTTGATGGGCCGCGACAGGTCGTAGACGGTGGCCGCGGTGGCCGCCTGGTCGTCGCCGGTCGCGGTCACCGACACCCAGTCGTCCTGCTTGACCGCGCTGTTGCCGCGGCGCCCGGCGATGGTGTGCGTGTTGTCGTCGATCGCGTACGTGCGCTCGAAGCCGTCCTGGCTCCGCACGGTGATCGAGTCCTCCGCGACGGCGGTTGCCTGCCCGGTCTGGGCGAACAGGGTCACGGTGCCGCAGCCGTCCTTCGTCGCCACCATGAACTCGCCGTGCATGGTCCCGACGAACCCCAGCGGGTTGATCGGCGCGATCTCAGGAGGTGTCGTGGTGGGCGTTTCCGTAGGTGTGTCGGTCGGCGTGTCTGTCGGTGTCTCGGTCGGTGTCGTGGTCGGTGTCGTGGTCGGTGTCGTGGTCGGTGTCTCCGTGGGTGTCTCGCTGATCGTCGGCGTGGGGGTCGGCGTGCCCGTCGGCGTCGTTCCCGATGCCGCCGAGGCGACTCCGATCCCGCCCGTCGTCGCCAGCACGACGGCGGCGGCGACGATCAGCGGGCGTGGGACGCGCCTGCGCGGCCCGTCCGGTTCGAATGACAGTTCCTCGTGTGGTTGGTCAGTTGGTGGCACCTTGTCCTCCACATCGGGTTTGTCCGATTAGAACCCCGACGGACTAAGCCACGTGTAAGCCGGCGCCGGGGGATCCGCCCGCACAGCGCTGCCCACATCCGTTGCCTTCATGCGCCACATAGCGGACACCTCTTCAGATAGTTAGGCATGAAATGCGAATATCAGAGGCGTTTGTCCCTTAAGCGATAGGCGGGAGCATGGCAGACGAACACGGCAGGAAGGCGCTGGTGGTGCGCGGAGGCTGGGAGGGACACGCCCCGGTCGAGGCCACCGAGCTCTTCGTGCCCTTCCTCGAGAAGCACGGGTTCGAGGTGCATCGGGCGGAGTCTCCGGCGCCCTACGCGGACTCCGCGTTCATGTCCGAGATCGACCTCATCGTGCAGTGCTACACGATGGGCACCATCGAGAGAGAGGAGCTGAGCGGGCTGGAGGCCGCGATCCGCGCGGGCACCGGGATGGCCGGCTGGCACGGCGGCATCGCCGACTCCTACCGCAACTCCTCCGACTACCTGCATCTCATCGGCGGGCAGTTCGCCTGCCATCCGGGCAAGGACCCGGCCGAGCGGGAAGGCTCGCAGGCAGACAACTTCGTCCCTTACACCGTCAACATGCTGCCCGAGGCGGCCACGCACCCCATCACCGAGGGGATCGCCGACTTCGACCTCGTCACCGAGCAGTACTGGGTCCTGACCGACGACTACATCGACGTGCTGGCGACGACGACGCAGAAGGTCCGCCCGTGGGATCCCTGGCACCGGGAGGTCACCTCGCCGGCCATCTGGACCCGCCGGTGGGGGAACGGGAAGATCTTCGTCACCACCCCCGGACACAGCCTCGACGTCCTGCACAACGACAGCGTGCGCACCATCATCGAAAGGGGAATGTTGTGGGCCAGCCGGTGAACGTCGGCGTTGTGGGGTGCGGGGCGATCTCGGCCCAGTACTTCCAGACCATCGACCGGCTGCCGCAGCTGCGGCTGGTGGCCGTGGCCGATCTGGACCTTGACCGGGCCCGCGAGGCGGTGCGTCCCTACGCGGGGGTCGACGTGCTGAGCGTGGCGGAGCTGATGGCGGACCCGCGCGTGGACGTCGTGCTCAACCTCACGATCCCCGCCGCCCACGCCGAGGTCGCGCTGCAGGCCATAGCGGCCGGCAAGGACGTCTACTGCGAGAAGCCCCTCGCCGCGACGACCGCGGACGCCGCACGCGTGCTCGAGGCGGCCGACGCGGCGAACGTACGCGTGGGGTGCGCGCCCGACACGGTGCTGGGCACGGGCACGCAGACCGCGCGCAACGCGATCGACGACGGCCTGATCGGCAGGCCGATCGCGGCGACCGCGACGATGATGACACCCGGCCACGAACGCTGGCATCCCAATCCCGACTTCTACTACGTCCCCGGCGGCGGCCCGCTCCTCGACATGGGGCCGTACTACATCACCAGCCTGGTGACGCTGCTCGGGCCGGTGGCGAGCGTCATCGGCGCGGCCAGCCGTACGCGTCCCAAGCGCACGATCGGCTCGGGCCCCCGCCAGGGCGAGGAGATTCCGGTGCTGGTGGACACCCACGTCACCGGGGTGCTCGTGCATGCCTCGGGGGCGCTGTCCACGCTGGTGATGAGCTTCGACGGGGTGGCGACCAAGGCGCCCAACATCGAGGTGCACGGCGAGAAGGGCTCGCTCGTCGTGCCCGACCCCAACCGCTTCGACGGCCAGGTCCTGATCTCGGGCAAGGACGGCTGGCGCGAGCTTCCCGAGGCGGCCGGCTACGTCGGGGCCGGGCGCGGCGTGGGGCTGATCGACTTCGGGGCGACCTCCGCGGACAAGGAGCTCCGCGCGGGCGGCTCGCTGGCCTTCCACGTGCTCGACGTCATGGAGTCGCTGCTGGCCGCGGCGGATTCGGGCTCGGCGGTGAGCGTCGCGAGCACCTGCGAACGGCCTCGTCCCGTGGCTCTCCATCCGGGCGAGTCGTAACAAGAAGCGCCCGACCAGGCGCTCACCGCGAGAACGTGGGCCTCCGCACGTGGTTCGATCACTTCGTGCGGGTGGCCTTCGAGCCCAGCCAGGACACGAACCTGGGCACCGACTCGGCCGCCTGGCTGATCGCGTAGAACAGCCTCGGCGGCACGTGCGGGAGCAGCGCGGAGTGCCGGTGGCCGAGCAGCGTGAACATCTGCCGCGGCGACAGGTCGATGTAGCGCGGCAGGTTCTCGTACCACTGGGCGCTGCGGTGGGCCCCCTTCTGGGTGCCCAGGATCGCGGCCTTGCGGTCGCGCTCGTAGCGGGCGATGGCGGCCGGCAGCGTCGTCTCCTCGTGCAGCGCGTTGACCAGCCCGGCGGCGTCGCCGAGCGCGAGGGCGGTGCCCGCGCCGATGGAGTAGTGCGTGGTGTGCGCGGCGTCCCCGAGCAGGACGACGTTGTCGCGGTACCACGTCCGGCAGGTCAGGGTGCGGAAGTTCAGCCAGTGCGAGCTGCCGTCGGGGTGCGCCCGGCCGATCAGCGGGTGGCCGTCCAGGATCTCGGAGAAGAGCTTCTCCAGGAGGGCCAGGCTGTCGGCCTCGTTCGCCTCGTGGAGCCCGAGCCCTCGCCAGGTCGCGGGGGAGCACTCGACCACGCAGGTGCTGTGCGTCTGGCTGAACCCGTAGCCGTAGCACCAGATCCAGCCGTGCGGGGTGTTCGTGAAGGCGAAGGTGAAGGCCTTGAAGATCTGGGTGGTGCCGAGCCAGGTGTAGTAGTTGTCCCCGACCGCGAACTCGGGGCCGAAGTGGTCGGCGTGCCGCTCGCGCAGCACGCTCTTGACGCCGTCGCCGGCGACGATGAGATCGGCCTCGGGCAGCTCGTGCTCGCCGGTGATCTCGTGCTCGAACTCGACGCGTACGCCGAGCGCGCGGGCCCGTTCGGCGAGGATGTCGAGCAGCAGGTGCCGGCCGATGCCGAAACCCTCGTCCCCGTGATCCACCGTCACCGTCGCGCGGTCGCGGATGTGCGCGACCCAGCTGTCCCAGTGGACCGAGTTCGCGCGGATGGCGCTCGCGGACTCGGGGTCGGCGGCGAGGAGGTAGCCGAGCAGCTCGTCCCAGTAGGTCACACCCCAGCCGTACGTCGATCCGGCCCGGTTTCGCTCGTAGACGGTGATGTCGTGGGACGGGTCCACCCGCTTCATCAGGATGGAGAAGTACAGATTGGCGGGTCCGCCACCGACGCAGGCGACCTTCACAATAGCCCCCGAAATACACAAGGTAACCTATCTGTCACTAAGAGTAACAGGAGCTCGATCGGCTACCGGGGGGCGGGGGCGTTCCAGAGCCGGGCGAGGAACAGGACGAGCGTGTCCGCGACAGAGCTGTCGAGCTCGTCCGGGTGGTCGAGCGCCCATGCGTCGAGGGCGTCGAAGACGCCCGCGGTGGCGACGGCGACCAGCTCGGCGCTGGGGTCCGGGGCGATGAGGCCGATCTTCATGCCGTTCGCGACGAGGTCGCGGATCCACGGATCGCCGCCGGGGCGCGGCTGCCCGGCCAGCACCGCCCGGTCGTCCGGATGCTCGCGCAGGTGCGCCGCCAGCCGGGTCGTGCCCGCCACGAGCTGCCGCCACAACTCCTGCGCGGTCCCCACCTCGCTCCAGGGGCCGAGCGCGGTCAGCGTGCGGGCGGCCGCGTCGGCGACCACCGCGCCGAACAGGTCGTCCTTGCCGTCGAAGTAGTGGTACGCGGAGGTCTTCGAGATGCCCGCCTCGGCGATGATCTGGTTGAACGACGCGGCGTCCTTGCCGTCGCGGGCGAAGTGGGCGCGGGCGACCGCGAGGATGGCGGCCCGGGCGTCGGCCGGCAGCCGGTCGAAGCGGGGAAGTGGCATCGGGTTCCTAGAGGTTGTGGGCGGCCGGCTGCCGGATGGCCGGCGTGCGGCCGACCTGGACCGTCATGATCCAGTGTGCCGCCCACAATAGGAGGGCGATCGCCCCGCCGGCGTATCCGGCCGCCCCGGGGAAGAGGGACAGGATCTGGAACGCGCACCAGCCGTATCCGAGCACCGTCCACTTCCGGACAAATCCGCCCGAGGCGCGCCCGTCGGCGGCCAGCGAGGCGGAGACGGTGCGCACGATGAAGAAGTCCTCGACGAAGTTGTAGGGGATCGCGAACATCCACCACACCGAGGCGGGAGCGGCGGCCCGGGCCGACGGCCGTACGGCCGTCATCGTGCGCTGGAGGGCGCGGCAGTACAGCGCGACGAGGCCGAAGAAGACGGCGACGGCGATCAGGCCGCCGGGCATGCCCAGCGCGGCGATCTCGCCCAGGATGCCGCTTCCCCAGTGCGGCGCCCACAGCGGACAGGTCAGCAGGATCGAGACGAGGACGGTGCCCAGGACCTTGACGATGGCTCGCATGGCGAGAGTGTACTAGTGGTACACACCATCAGTCCACCTCAGAGGATCAGCTCGTACTCGATCTGCTCGATCGGGTTGCCGTCGCCGAAGTCGTGGCCGCGGACGGCGCCCGACTCCGTGAAGCCGCTCTTGGCGTAGAACCGGCGGGACTGGGGCGTGTCACGCAGCGTCCACAGGTGGACCCTCCCGAAGCGCTCCTCGCGGATCCTGTCCAGGGACGCGGCCATCAGGGCGCCCGCGACGCCGGTTCCCCAGCCGTCCGGATGACCGTAGAAGCCGAAGATCTCCGCCGACTCCGGGTGCGCCGGCGAGGAGCCGAAGTAGGAGAACGCCAGCGGTCGCCCGTCCAGCGTGGCCAGCAGGATGGTGTCCTTGGCGTCGGCGAGCACGCCGTGCCACTTGCCGCGCCGGTGGCTCACGGCGTGGTCGAAGAACTTTGTGGGGAAGAAACCGGCATAGGCGACTTTCCAGGACTCGGCGTGGATCTCGCCCACCGCATCCCCGTCGCCGGGAGCCGCCGGGAACACCTTGAATACTCCGTTCATGGAAGAACGGTATGCCTCAGAGGGCGATGAGCTGCTCGCCGCGTGCGACCCTGCGGATGGCGTCGATGAGCTCGTCCGCGGGGCCGTCCTTGGTCAGGAACGCCGACGCCCCGGCGGCCAGCGCGCGCTGCACGTTTCCCGGTCTGGGCAGGCCGGTCAGGATCAGCGTGCGGCAGGCGGGCAACCGCCGGCGTAGCTCGGCGGCGGTGGTGAGCCCGTCCACGTGGGGCAGGCCGATGTCGATCACCGCCACGTCCGGGCGGTGACGCAGGGCGGCGGGCACGACCCGGTCGCCGGAGGCCAGCTCGGCGACCACTTCGAGGTCGTCCTCCAGTTCGAGCAGGGCGACCAGCGTGTCACGCAGGTCGTCCACGTCCTCGGCGACCAGGATCCGCGTCACCGGCGCCCGGCTGGGGCCACCGCCACAGTCCATCGCGCCCTCCACCGGCCCGTGCCGCCCTTGCCCACGCTTCAGTGTTCGCGCATCGCGAGCTCCGCTGCCAGTGCGGCCCGGCACGACCCCGGCATGCGGAACGCATGGGCCGGACCGTGCAGAATGCATGCCGGCCCGGGTCCGGGGCTCACAGCCAGCCGGCCTCCTCGGCGATGCGCGCCGCGTCCACCCGGTTGCGCGCGCCCAGCTTGGTGACCGCCGCCGCGAGGTAGTTGCGTACGGTCCCGTACGACAAGTGCATGTCGGCGGCGATCTCGGCCGCCGAGGCGCCGGCCGCGTGGCGCTTGAGCACCTCGGCCTCCCGGGGCGAGAGCGGGTTGCCGGACGCCTCCAGCGCCGCCAGCGCCAGCTTCGCGTCGATCACGCGCTCGCCCGCGGCCACCCGCCGGATCGCGTCGACCAGCTCCTGCGACGGCGCGTCCTTGACGACGAACCCCGACACGCGCGCGGCCAGCGCCCGCCGCAGCGTCCCCGGCCTGCCCAGACCGGTCAGGATCAGGGTCCGGCACTCCGGCAGGAGGCGGTGCAGCTCCGCGGCCGCGGTGAGCCCGTCGGTGCCGGGCAGGTCGATGTCGATGATCGCCACGTCGGGGCGGTGCCGGAGCGCCGTGGGGACGATCCGGTCGCCGGCGGCCAGCTCGGCGACCACTTCCAGGTCGTCCTCCAGCCCGAGTAAGGCGACCAGGGTGTCACGCAGGATGCGCATGTCCTCGGCGATCAGAATCCGGATCATCTGTCCCTCCCGGAGCAACCACAGCGACCCGGCGCCCTCAACCTAACACTTGCCGCCTCTTGAAGATCGGCACGTGCAGAGTGCACGTCGGACGCGGTGCGAATCCCACGCCGACCTCGTGCCCGCGGCACTGGTCGCGTCCGCCCTGATCGGACGACACTCGGCAGCAGACGCCCTGGCGAGCCAGGCCAAAAGCGACAGGATGCCCGGCTATTCGGACAAGCCGGCCGGTCGCCGCTTGCCCGGTTTCCGGCCTCCGAGCTGAACTGGCACCGGTCGGCCAGGGCGCCACAACCCCCCGTCACGACGCTTAGGAGTCCGGCGATGACTGTTCACGAGCCACCCACCGGCAGGGCGCGCCTGGCCGGGCGATTCATCTGGCACTACATCGAGATGGTCATCGCGATGAGCGTCGGGATGCTGCTGCTCGGCCTGGTGTGGAGCGCGGTCCTGCCGGCGGACACCCGGTTCGACGTCAGCACGTTGCTCATGGCCGCCGACATGACCATCGGCATGGCCGTCTGGATGCGGGTGCGCCGCCACGGCTGGGCCGCCGTCGGCGAGATGAGCCTGGCGATGTTCGCGCCGTTTGTCGTGCTGCTCGTCCCGTACTGGTTCGGCGCGTTGCCGGGCGACCTGGTGACGTCGATCGGGCACACGCTGATGTTCGTCCTCATGGCCGTGGCCATGGTGTGGCGGCGCGCGGAGTACCTCCACCATCACCACCGGCTGCGCGTCCCGTGGAAGTGGGTCAGGAGGGTGGCCCTCGTGCCGGCCGTGCTGCTGATCCCCGCTTCGGTCTCCGCCGTGAACACCATCGGCAAGTTCGGCGACCTGTACCGGGCGCGCTCGGACGCGGTGTCGGCCGAGCCGGTGGCCAGGGCCCATGACCCGGCCAAGCCCACGGTGGCGTTCCTGGTCGGCGGCAAGGGCGCGAACGCGGCCGACCTGCTCGGGCCATACGAGGTGCTGGCGGGCACCGGCCGGGTGAACACCTACGTCGTCTCGGCAGGACCCCGGCTGGTGCCCCTGACCGGCGGCCTGGACATCGTGCCGGACCTGACGTTCGACGAGCTGACGCGGCTCATGGGCGAGCGGAACGACCGCGTCGACGCCGTGGTGATCCCGGCCCTGCAGACGCCCGAACCGGCGGAGTCCGCCTCGATCAGCGCCTGGCTGCGGCAGCAGTCGGCCGCCGGCGCGCTGACCGTCAGCGTCTGCACCGGGGCCCGTACGCTCGCCGCGAGCGGGCTGCTGGACGGCAGGCCCGCGACCTCCCACTGGCTGCGGCTGTCCGCACTGCGGAAGGACTTCGGCGCCGTCAAGTGGACGAGCGGCACGCGGTACGTCGACGACGGCAACGTGATCACCACCGCCGGCGTGCTGTCCGGAATGGACGGCGGCCTGCGGATCATCGAACGGCTGCTCGACGCGGACACCGCGCGTGCGGCGGCGCAGCGGGTCCACTGGCGCCACTACGTTCCCGGCCGCGCCGCGCGGATCCCCGAGTCCGGTCTGGAGCCGTCGGACGTGGTCGTCGCGCTCAACGCCTCCTACCAGACCGGCCCGTCGACCATCGGCGTACAGCTGAGCGAGGGCGTCGGGGAGCTGGAGCTCGCCTCCGCGTTCGTCTCCTACACCGAGCAGTCCATGGTCGGGCGCACCGTCGCGGTCGGCGACGGCGTGGTCCACTCCGAGCACGGCCTGACGTTCGTGCCGCGTTCGACGGTGGCGGCGGCCGGCCTCGACCGCCTCCTCGTGCCGGGGCTGGACGCGGCGCGCCGCCAGACGGCGGCCACCACGGGGCCGCGGCCCGAGTACCTCCACGTCAACCCGGAGTTCGCGTTCGACCCGGTGCTGCGCGACATCGCCCGCACCTACGACGTGCAGACCGCCCGGTTCACCGCCAAGACGCTGGAGTACCCGGTGCTCGACGTCAAGCTGACCGGCAGCGCCTGGCCGTGGTCCGCCACCCTCGTCTTCGTGCTGCTCACCCTGTTGGGCGGCGCCGTCGCCGGCGGGACCGGCATGGTGTTCCGCCGGATCCGGGCCGGCCGGCGCCCGGAACCACTCGACGCGCCGGCCCCCGAGGAGCCGCCGCTCATGACGGCCCCGGCCACACCCGAGCGCTGACCCCCTTTCCGTCCTGGCCGCCGCCGCACCCCGCCCGGCGGCCAGGACGCGTGACTTCGTCGCCGGACGTCACCTCGTTGATCTGTACGGAATTCATGGCCTTCGGCTAGGTTCCGGGTCATGGGGTCGGCGTTCAGGCTCGCGCGCCTTGTCGCGGTCGTCGTCAGTGTCGGGTTCTCCTACGGCGGGTTCATCGGCATCTTCCGGTCCGGCGACATCGCCGGCCAGAAGGCTCTCGGGTGCGGGCTGCTGGTCGGGCTGCTCCTGCTGCACCTCTACAACTGCGTCCGGGCCCCGGACGGGCGCCGGCCGACGGCGTGGCAGTGGACGCTCGCCCTGCAGGCGGTGCTGACCGGCGCCGGGCTGCACCTGTTCGCGAGCACGTGGTACGGCAACACCGGCTTCCTGGCCGCCGCCGTCCTCCTCCTGATCCGCCCGGCCGCGCTCGCCTGGGCGGGATTCGCGGTCATCGTGCTCGCGCAGTTCCTCTCGGGCCTGGAGGTACGCCCCACGGTCTGGGACGCGGCCTACCTGGCCGTCGGGCACACGGCCTTCGTGGGCCTGGCGCTCTACGGCGTCGCCCGGTTCGCCGACCTCGTCAGGGACATGGAGCGGACCAGGACGGCGCTGGCCGACGCCGAGGTCACCCGGGAGCGGCTGGCCTTCGCCCAGCTGCTCAACGAGCGGGTCGGGACGAGCATCGAGGAGGTGGTCCGCCACGGCGACGCCGTCAGGGAGTCGTCCGATCTGCCGGCCGTACGGGAGCGGCTGAGCGCGAGCCTGGCCACCGCCAGGTCGGCGCTGAACGAGACCCGGCTCGTCGCGCACTCCCACCGCGACGGCGCCCCCGCGGGACTGCGGGTGGCCGACGACCTGACCACCACCGTCGTGACCGGGCTCGGCGCGGCCGCCACGCTCCTGATGCTGCTCACCAACCCGGTCAAGTCCATCCTCAAGTCGGACGCGGCCGGCGGCGAGATCGTGCTGTACCTCGGGCTGCTGACCGTCTTCACCGCGCTGTTCCTGTGGTGCTGCCGGATCGGCGACGACGACGGGCGGCCACGCCATTGGCGGCTCGCCCTCGCCGCCGCGTTCGTCGTCGCGCTGGCTCCCGAGATCGTCTTCGAGCGGCCCTTCTGGTACCTCAGCATCTTCCTGCCCGCGCTCACGCTCGTCCTGCTGCGCGGGTGGCTGCGCTGGGCCGTGACGATCCCGCTGGTCGCCCAGGACTTGCTCACGTTCGTGATCTGGGACTTCACGCTCCAGGGCCCGACTCTCGCCGACCAGACGTACCAGATGGTGTGGACCGGCGAGCGCGCGCTCGTCGTCTACGGGTTCGTCCGGATGGCCCGGCTCGCGCGCGAGCTGCGGGCCGCGCGTGCGGAGCTGGCGCGTACGGAGATCGCCCGCGAGCGCCTGCGGTTCGCCCGCGACCTGCACGACCTCTTCGGGTTCAGCCTGTCGGTCATCGTGCTGAAGAGCGAGCTCGCCTTCCGCCTGCTCGGCAAGGACCGGGAGCGGGCCCGGCGGGAGCTGGACGAGGGCCTCGCGGCGGCCCGGCAGGTGCTCGCGGAAATCGGGACCGTCGCGGCGGGCTACCGCGAGATCTCCCTGGAGGACGAGGCCGCATCGGCCAGAGCCGCGCTGGAGACGGCGGGCTTCGCGGTGGACGGGACCGTGGAGGCCCGGCAGCTCACCGCCGAGCAGAACAGCGTCCTCGCGACCGTGCTGCGCGAGGGCGTCACCAACATCCTGCGGCACAGCGACGGCCGCAGCTGCACCCTCGACGCCAGGACCGTCGGCGGCAAGGTGGTGCTGCGTCTGCGGAACGACGGCGTCAGGACGAACGACGTCCCGCCCGGCGCCGGCCTCGACAACCTCAGGCACCGGCTGCGGGCCGTGGGAGGGCTGCTGAGCAGCGAGACCCTGGACGGCTCCTACGTGCTGACCGCGGAGATCCCCGCGGCCGGCTAGATCCAGCCCTCGTCGGTCGCGATGCGGATGGCGTCGACGCGGTTGCGGGCGCCGAGCCGCATGACGGCCGACGACAGATAGTTGCGTACGGTGCCGCGGCTGAGCGACAGCATCCCGGCGATCTCATCGGCCTCCGCCCCGGTCGCGGCCGCCTTCAGCACCTCGGCCTCGCGCTCGGAGAGGGGGCTCTCGGCCGTCTGGAGCGCGATCAGCGCGAGCTGCGGATCCACGACCCGCTCCCCGGCGATCACGCGGCGGATCGCGTCGATGAGCTCGTGGGTGGGCGCGTGCTTGAGCAGGAACCCGGCCGCGCCGGACGCCAGGGCGCGGCGCAGGTAGCCGGGCCGGGCCAGCCCGGACAGCATCACGACCTTGCACGAGGGGAGCTCCTGCCGCAGCCGGTCCGCCCCGGTGAGCCCGTCGAGGCCGGGCAGCTCGATGTCGAGCAGGGCCACGTCGGGCCGGTGCGCGACCGCCGCCGCGACGATCCGGTCGCCCCGCTCGACCTGGGCCACGACCTCGAGATCGTCCTCCAGGTCGAGGACTGCGGAGAGCGTCTCCCTGAGGATCCGCACGTCCTCCGCGATCATGATTCTGATCAATGTGAATCCTTCACACGGGACTCGTGAACCAGGCACTACCGGGCGTTTCCCCGGCACGCGAAGCTCATTACACACCAACCGGAGCCGTCGGATCCGACATCAGGCTCCCGCCCCCCGCAAATCACCAGGAGTCACCATGGGCAAGGTCGTTTCAGTCATCTTCATCTCGATGGACGGCGTCGTCGAGGAGCCCGCCTGGACCGCACCGTTCTGGACCGACGAGCACGGCAAGTTCCAGGCCGGTCAGCTGCACGGGTGCCGCGCCCTGCTGCTCGGCCGCGTCACCTACGACGGCATGTCCGTGGCCTGGCCGGCGATGGAGGAGGCCGGCGAGGACGTGGGCGAGGTGAACAGGATGCCGAAGTACGTGGCCTCCACCACGCTCAAGAACCCGACGTGGAACGCCACCGTCATCGACGGCGACGTCGCCGAGGCCGTGGCCAAGCTGAAGGCCGAGGACGACGGGGACCTCCTCGTCTACGGCAGCGGCGAGCTGGTCAACTGCCTCATCAAGCACGGGCTCCTCGACGAGCTCAAGCTCTTCCTCCACCCGGTCGTGGTGGGCAAGGGCAAGCGGCTGTTCGCCGACGGGATCGACACGACGGCCTGGTGCCTGGCCGGCACCCACACCTTCAGCGGCGGCGCCGTCGTCCTCGACTACCGCCCGGCCCAGCCGCCCGCGGCCTGAGCCGTTCCCGAGCCTGGCCCGCGCGGTCGCCCGAGGTCCAGCGGCACTGGGCGGCGGGCCGCCGTCACCACCCCGCGCTGCGAGTGGGGAACCGTGCGGGCCGGGCGGACCCGGCGGGCGCGGTCGAGGAGTCGCCGGGTGGCGCGCTGTTTCGGCGCGCCACCCGGCCTCAGTGATATCGGTTCAGGCCGAAACTACTGGCGGGCGAGCCGGAACAGCCGCTCGTTGATCTTGTAGTAGAGGTTGCCGAAGCCGTCCGCCGTCAGCCCCTCCACCCCCGACTCCGTCCGCAGCACGGTCACCGCCTTGGTCGCCTTGTCGATCGCGAAGATCTGGTCGCCGGCCGTGCCGTACACGCGGGCCGGGTCCTGGGGCACGGTCAGCAGCACCCCGTCCCGCCAGGCCATGCTGGATTTGGCCGCATAGTCGGGGTCGTCGAACAGCCGCTTGGCGGTGATCGCCTCGGGCCGCGCCGGATCGAGGGTGAGCAGCGTGCCGCCCGCCAGGCCCCACAGCTCGCCGTCCACCACAGCCAGGGCCGTGACGGCCTTGGGTTCCGTCAGCGGGAGCGGATGCGTGCGCACGGCGCCGGTGGCGGGGTCGTAGGAGAACAGCGTGGCCGACGCCCCCGGGGCGTAGACGGGGTCCACGCCCAGGGCGCCGCGCGTGGAGGTACCGCCGAACACCTTGCCGCCGGCGTAGGCCAGCGAGACGACGGCCTGGTCGGGCACGACGCACAGGGTTCGCCCGGCCGTGCCCGGCTTCCAGATGCTGAGTGCGCCGCTGCGTTTGCCGTACTTCGGCACCGTGCCCATGTAGATGGTGCCGTCCGGCCCGCCGGCCAGCGCGTACGGCCGGTCCTGCGGGGGCGGGCCCTTGCCCGGCTCGCAGTCGTCGGCCTTGTCGCCCGCCTCGCCGCCGGTGTACCTGAGCGTGGGCGGCCACGGGCCTCCGGGCTGGTAGCTGTAGAGCCGGGCCGAGGGATAGACGCCGATGTAGAGCAGGCCGTCGTGGGCCAGCAGGCTGTCGGTCTGGTTGAGCCCGTCGAGGGTGAGCCTGTCCGGCTGGTTGTCGTCGTTGTCGCCCCGCAGCGGGTCGTAGACGCCGGTGCCGCCGGTCAGGTAGCCGCCGGTGTAGACGCGGCCGTCGGGTCCCGCGCCGAGCGCGTTGATCGCGGCGGGCAGGATCGGGGTGCCGGCCACGAGGTTGCTGCTCCAGCGGCCGCCGGCGGGCTCGTACTTGAAGATCCTGGTGCCGTCCGTGGCCGCGCCGAGGCCGACCAGCGTGCTGCCCGACCAGGTGTAGCCGGTGACGTCGAGGCCGGGCCGCACGGAGGTGGCCTGCACGGTCCGGGTGGCGATGTCGTAGGAGTGCAGCAGGCCGTCCTTGACGAACCAGACCAGGCCGTCGCGCGCCGGGGAGTGGTGCAGGTCCACGTCGGTGATCGCGGCGTCGGTGGCGGCCGTGTAGGAGCCGTCGGCGTTGCGGATGACGCGCAGGACGAGCAGGGTGCGGTCGATCCAGGCGAACAGCCTGCCGCCCGTCCACGTGAGGCCGCCGACCATGGAGTTGTGGGCGTAGGCCGCGGGAAGGAGGCTGTCCACCCGCTTGGTGGCGTTGTCGTACCTGATCAGGGCCGCGTTCGTGCCGGTGCCGAGATAGGTGGCGTCGGCGGCCGGGTCGTGGGCGAGGCTGCGCACATTCTGGGCGCCGGCCACGACGGGCACGCTGCCGAGCGTGGTGAAAGTGCCGTTCTCGTACTGGAAGTAGCGGCCGTCGTTGTAGGTGCCGCCGTACACCTTCCCGCCCGCTCCCGGCTCCAGGTCCCAGATGAAGGAGTAGCCGCCCTCCGCCCGGCCGAGGTCGGTGATCGTGGACTGGCCGGGGACGTGCCGGTAGAGCTTGGAGTTGGGGTAGGTGCCGAGGTAGACACTGCCGTCGGTGGCGGTGGCCGCCGCCCAGCCGCCGACGGTGGGTGTGGCCACGCTGTCGGGGATGGTGAGCTTCCGGGTCACCTTCTCGGTGGCGACGTCGATGACGGCCAGCTGCGGGTTGACCTCGTAGGTGCCGGTGTAGACGGCGTACGCGCTGCCGCCCGAGAAGGTGGTGGCGTTGGGCACTCTGCTGTTGATCTGCACGCCCAGATCGGTCCGGTCCTTGGTGATCAGCACCTCGTCCCAGTAGGAGGTGGCCACGTCGGCCACGCCCGAGTAGATGAGGGCCGAGACGGTGGCCGTGCCGGCGGGTGCGACGCCCGAGGCCGTGACGCGGTTCCAGCGCCTGCCCGTCGCCGGGGCGTTGGCGCCGCCGGCCAGCAGCTTGCCGGAGGCGTCCCGGAAGCGCAGGTACAGGTACGCGGTGCCGCTTTCGGCCCACACCTGGGCCTGCAGGGTGTAGCGGGTGCCCGCGGTGGCGGGCAGGCCCGGCATGCTCTCCCTGCCGTAGGCGGCGCTCGGATCGGTGTCGGTGATGCGCGCCGTGGTGCGCTCGTCCCAGGTCACGGCCTCGACGCCGCCCGCGGTGTGCGAGCCGCTCCAGCCGTCCAGTCCTTTGTCGAAGCTGTCGTTGGCGATCCGCAGGTCGGCCGCGGTCGCGGGCGTTCCGAGCGGCGCCGCCAGCAGTGCCGTCAGGAGCGTCGCCGCCACCGCCGCGCGCAGGGCCCGCCCGCGCGTGAGCCGGGGCCGCTTCAAGTGAGCCTCCACGGGAATCCGCACGGCACCACCTCCGAGGTCGTGTTCGTTTGTGCTCAATTACGGTCCCGACCGTAACCTTGTGGACGGAGTCCGTCAATGGTGATCGGTGCGCCACGGTCTCAGCAAGGCTTAAGAGAGCGGGCCACAGTCCTCAGCAAGGCTTCATGGGCGCCTCAGCCCCGTCCCAGAGCGGCCCTCGATCGTCTCTGCCATGAGCACGATGACGGTGACAGCGCCTCGGGTTGAGGCGGCAAGGGGGACCCGCCTGGTCGAGGTCGTGGTCCCCGTCCACAACGAACAGCGGGTGCCGGCCGAGAACCGCGGGCTGCGGATCCACGAGGTCCCCGTGGACTGGGTGGACGATCCCGACAGCCGGGTCGACATCGTCAGGACCGCCGCGGACGACCTCAAGGGGATGTGGCGAGTGGCGCGGAACCGGGTGGCACGATGACCGCGGAGCTGCTGGAACGCCCGGTCGATCGCGCCGCGGCCGCCACGGCGCCGAAGGACCCGCGGTGGGCCCGCCCCGCCTTGTGGGGCGTGCTGGCCGTGTCCGCCCTCCTCTACACCTGGGCGCTCGGCCAGAACGGCTACGCCAACACCTACTACGCCGCCGCCGTCTACTCCGGCACCCAGAGCTGGAAGGCGTTCTTCTTCGGAGCCCTGGACTCCGGCTCCTTCATCACCGTCGACAAGCCGCCGCTGGCGCTGTGGGTGATGGGCCTGTCGGCCCGTGTCTTCGGGTTCGGGACGTGGAGCATGCTGCTTCCCCAGGCGATCGCCGGCGTCGCCGCCGTGGGGCTGGTCCATTCGGCGGTACGGCGGGCGCTCGGCTCGCCCGCCGGGGCCCTGATCGCGGCGGCGGTCATGGCGCTCACCCCGATCACCGTGGCCATCAACCGGGACAACAACCCCGACACGATCCTGGTCCTGCTGCTGGTCGCGGCGGCCTGGCTCTGCCTGGAGGCGATCCGCACCGGCCGGACGCGCACGCTGCTGGTCGCGGCCGTGCTGGTCGGGCTGGCGTTCAACACCAAGATGCTCCAGGCGTACCTGGTCGTCCCCGCCTTCGCCGTGGCCTACCTGGTGGCCGCGCCCGGCAGCCTGCAGTGGCGGGCCGGCCGCCTGCTCGCGGCAGGAGCGGCCCTCGTGGCCGCCAGCGGCTGGTGGATGGCGATCGTCGACCTGTGGCCGTCGGACAGCCGGCCGTACATCGGGGGCAGCGAGAACAACACTGTCTGGGACCTGGTCATCGGATACAACGGCCTCGGCCGGATCTTCGGCGCGAGCGGCAACGGCGGCGGCGCGAGCTTCGGCGGCGAGGCCGGGGCCACCCGGCTGTTCAACGACACGATGGCGGGCCAGATCTCGTGGCTGATCCCGTTCGCGGCCCTCGCGCTGGTCGTGGGGATCGCGCTGGTGGGCCGCCGTCCGCGAACCGAGCCGGTCCGGGCCTCCCTGCTGCTGTGGGGCGGCTGGCTCGCGATCCACTTCATGGTGTTCAGCTTCTCCGAGGGCACCTTCCACCCCTACTACGCCACCGCCATGGCCCCGGCGATCGCCGCCCTCACCGGGATCGGCGGGGTGCTGATGTGGCGCGCCCACCGGCGCTCGTCCGCCTGGCGGTGGGCGCTGCCGCTCGGCGTGGCCGTCACCGGGGGCTGGTCGTTCGTGGTGCTCAGCCGTAACGGCGACTTCCTGCCGTGGCTGCCCTGGGTGGTGCTGGGCCTGACCGCGGTGGCGGTGCCGGGGCTGCTGGCGGGCGCGTTCGGGGCCCGGCGGCTGGCCGCGGTGGCCCTGGTCGCCGGGCTGCTCGGCGGCCTGGCCGGGCCCGCGGCGTACGCGGTGACCCCGCTGACCTCGGCCGTCCAGGGCACCAACCCGACGGCGGGGCCGGTCGCGAGCGGCCCCGGCCGGCAGGCGCCCCCGTCCGCCGCGGGCCGTCCTGAAGGCGGCCGCGGGCCCGGTGGCGGGCAGGTGAGCAGCCAGATGATCGCCTACCTGAAGTCCCACCAGGGCGACGCGACGTGGCTGGTGGCCGTCGACAGCGCGCAGAGCGCGTCGTCGATCATCCTGTCCACCGGCGAGGCGGTCATCGCCATGGGCGGCTTCACCGGGAGCGATCCCGCCATGACCGTCGCCAAGCTGAAGGAGTACGTCTCCAGCGGTCAGCTGAAGTACATCCTGATCGGCGGCGACGACGGCCGGAGAGGCACCGACTCCTCGGTGACGGAGTGGGTGAAGGCCAACGGGACCCTGGTGGACGCCTCGGACTACAGCGGCACCGACGGCGGCACCGACGGCGGCGGCCAGGCCCTCTACCGGCTCGACTGATTACACAGGGTTATTTCCGCAGCTAGGGCGGGCACAACGTGAGGAAGTGCCCGCCTGGAGGAGCCCAATGCCGACCCTCGTCCGGTTCACCGCCACCGCTCTGCTGGTCGTGGTCGCCGCTGCCTGCGCCGACTCGCGTACCGCGCCGTCGACGCCTCTGTCGGCGGCGACGGACACGCTGCCACCCACGACGGACACGCCGCCGCCCACGCCGACCGCCTCCATGCGGCCCTCGGCGACCGGGCCGCACCCGGCAGACGGGAGCAGCCTGGCGTCCTGCAAGGACGCCGACTGCGAGGTGGAGGTCCGGGCCGGCGACCGGCTCAGGATCGACAAGCGGTTCGGCGTGCAGCGGCTCACCATCAGCTCACTCGATCCGGACGAGGTCACGATCGCGCTCCTGGGCTTCACCGGCGGGCTGCAGGTCGAGGGGGCGAACGTCAGCATCACCGGCAGCTGCGTCAACGGGCGCTGCCGCGACGAGGGCAAGCTGTCCCTGGCCCCCGGCAGATCCGCCCGCATCAACAACCTGCGGCTGGAGCTGCCCTACCTCTCCGGCGACCACGCCGTTCTGCGCCTCACCCCCAGATGATCGCCGGCCCAGGTCCGTGCCGTCGCGCGTCCCCGGTCGCAGGATGGGTTCCGGTCAGCGGGGCACGAAACCGCGGTAGACGACGCGCCGCCGCCGGAGCACCGGCCACTGCCGCTCGCTGATGCCGCCCAGCACGAGGGCGGTCACCGCGCCGGTGAGGAGAGCGCCCACGAGGACGCTCATGACGAGCATGAAGGCGATTGCCATGACGGACCCCTTCGCGAGGAGTTGAAGCTTAAACTTACCGGCGTGAACAGCGGCCCCACGCGGCCTATTCCCCCCGGGGCGGCCCCGACGAGCGGGCCCGGGCCCGCTCGTACCGCCGACCTGGCCAGGGTCGGGCCTTTCCTCTTTCAGCCTTTTCGGCTTTGGGCGCGCGTGCGTAATGAACGAGTGGCCGCCCCGAAGGCCCCCCGTGACCACCACCTGCCTGACCTGCGACCGGCTATTTCCGGCGGGCGATAATCAGCACCGAAAAGATGCCGCGAACGCCCGCCGGTGAAACTTTCAGTGACCGGGCCGACAAATGTTTGACAACAGATCCCGCACGGCTCACGATCACCTCGAAATGTCGTTCCATGACAAAAGGGGGATCGATGCGTTTTCTGCGGCGCTTATCGGGGATCGTCGTCGCCGGGCTCCTCCTGGCCGCCCTGCCCGCCGGAACGGCCCAGGCGGACGTGCCCCCCGGCTACGCCTGCGCGGTGACCTACGCCAGCACCGGGTGGGGCACCGGGTTCCAGGCCGACGTGACCATCAGCAACACGGGGACTCGTACGTTCAGCCCGTGGATCCTGCAGTTCGTCTTCCCCGGGAGCCAGACCCTCGCCGCCGGCTGGAACGGCACCTTCACCGCGACCCCGCCGAGCGTCCAGGTCACCGGCCCGAGCTATCACAAGAGCATCGATCCCGGCACGAGCTTCGGAATCGGCTTCAACGCGAACGGCGCGAACGACCAGCCCACCAGCTTCACGGTCAACGGCGTCCCCTGCACCGTGTCCTGATGAAAGGGCGATGAGACGCACCGCGCCCCGAGAACTGTGCGCTGTCAGGGCAGGCCGCAGGTCAGGTCGTGCTCCAGCGTGCGGGCGTAGGACTCGACGCCGGCCACGATGTCGATCGTGTCGGGGTCGAGCAGCCACTGGGTCTGCAGGCCGTCGAGTGTCGCGATGATCTCGGCGGCCTTGGCCATGGGGTCGATGTCCTGGCGGGTGAGGCCGGCGGCCTGGGCCGAGCGGATGCTGTCGGCGACGATGGCGCGCATCGCGCGGTAGCGGTCGACGAAGTGCTGATGGCCGGGCGCGCCGGGCTCCAGGCTCTCCGCGACCAGGACGGTGAACAGCTTGGCCAGCCCCGCCCGCTCCTTGTTGCGGCGCGCGAACTCCGGCATGGCCCGCAGCCGCCCGGAGGGCTCCATGCCCAGGAGCTCCATCGCGAACGCCTCGCTGTCGAGGTCACGCCGTTCGATCACGGCCAGGAGCAGCCCCGCCTTGCTGCCGAAGTGATGCAGGAGGCCGGGCTCGCTGATGCCCGCCCGGGCCGCGACGGCGGGGAGCGAGGTGCCTCGGAAGCCGTCGCGCGCGAACATCTCCGCGGCCACGGCGATGATCTCCTCTCGCCGTAAGCGGGCGCGCTCTTGTCTGCTGGGGTCTTGCCTCCTTCGGGCCACGATGTTAAATCTAACCCATCACTTACCGAGTGCTCAGTAAGTGAATTCCCCCAGAAGCAGCGAGGTGTGACTCATGTCTTCGAGGCGCCGACGCATCCCAGGGTTAGTGGCCGCGGGAATCCTGCTGGCCGGGCTGGGCACCTGCCAGCAGGTGCAGGCCGCGCAGCGGGAGCCGGTCATCCTGATTCACGGCTGGAACGGGTCGCCGACCGAGTTCGCCCAGATGGAGGCCGCGCTGGAGCAGGCCGGCCATCCCGCGTACCCGATCGACCTCCCGGGCGAGGAGAACATCGCCAACGCGGGAGCCATCAGGGACCTGGTGGCGCAGGTACGCCAGGAGAACGGCGGCGGGAAGGTCAGCCTCGTCGGGCACAGCATGGGAGGGCTGTCGGCGCGCTATTACCTGAAGTTCCTCGGCGGCGCCGATGCCACGCTGAGCTACGTCTCGATGGGCACCGGGCAGCGCGGCTACTGGCCGGCCTGCCTCCTGCCGGCGAACCAGGGCGGGCAGATGTGCCCCACCGGCACCTTCATCGGCCAGCTCAACAGCGGCGACCCGACGCCCGACCCCGTCCGGTACACGCTGCTGGTGAGCTCGCTCGACGAGACGCGCAACGACGTCATCGACGGCGTGTGGTGCAAGGCCGAGTTCCCCGGGGTGGCGCATGCCGACGAGCCGAAGTCGCAGGTGTTCATCGACGGGGTGATCAGCGCTCTGGACGGGAGCTGCCCGTCCTGACACCGGTACAGCTGGCTGTACCTGAACGCTCCAGCGCACGGGATCGATCAGGATGCCGTTCGCCGACAGGCTTGGTGATGTCCGAAGCGGACGACCCTCACCGAGAAATCAGGAGCGTTTCCCATGTCGCGTACCTCTTCCGAGCCGAAGTCCTCCCGGCGCGTGCGGGTTCTCGCGGCGGCGCTGACGGCGCTGTCGGGGCTGGTCGTGGCGGGGACGCCGGCAGCCGCCGCGGCCACCGGGCTCGACCGCACCGCGAACCTCGTGCGGCAGGGCCCGGACGAGAGCCTGTCCGCCGAGCTGGCCGAGGTGCGGGACGAGCTGAAGCGCAACCACCGGCCCGACGCCGTGCAGAGGAAGCTGGACGGGCTGGTGGAGAAGGACAGGTTCCCGGCGGCGCTGGCCGCGGTGCAGGACGGCAAGGGCCGGACCCGCCACTACACCGCCGGCGTCGCGGATCTGACGACCAAGGAGGAGGTCCCGGTCGACGGCCGGGTGCGGATCGCGAGCAACACCAAGATGTTCACCGCGGTGGCGGTGCTGCAGCTGGTCGGCGAGGGCAAGGTCGATCTGGACGAGCCGATCGAGACGTATCTGCCGAAGGTGGTGCGTGGCAAGGGCATCGACGGCAGGAGGATCACGGTGCGGCAGCTGCTGCAGCACACCAGCGGCCTGCCGAACTACACCCGCTGGATGCCGAGCATCTTCAAGACCCGTGACGTCTACCGCTCGCCCCAGGACCTCCTGGACATGGCGTTCGCGCACAAGGCGTCGTTCGCGCCGGGCACGAGCTGGGAGTACAGCAACACCAACTACGTGCTGGCGGGCCTGCTGATCGAGAAGGTCACCGGCCGTCCGGTGGCCGAGGTGATCACGGATCGCATCATCGAGCCGATCGGGCTGCGTGACACGTACTGGCCGGGCAAGAAGGACAGGACGATCCGCGGGCGTCACCCGCAGGGATACGGGTCGGAGAAGCCCGGCGGCAAGCTGAAGGACATCACGAACCTGGACCCGTCGTGGGGATGGGCGGCCGGCCAGCTGATCGGCACCCCGAGCGACCTCAACCGCTTCATGAGCGCCCTGATGGGCGGCAAGCTGCTCAAGCCGGAGCAGCTGGCGGCCATGAAGCACACGATGAAGGCGCCCGGGTTCCCGGCCGGTTGGGAGTACGGGCTGGGCCTGATGAAGATGCCGCTGAGCTGCGGCGGTGTCATCTGGGGCCACGGTGGCGACATCGACGGCTACGAGACCCGCAATGGAGTGACCGAGGACGGCCGCGCCGCCACCGTCGCCGTCACGGCGCTGCCTCCCACCGAGGAGGCCCATCAGCACGTGATCGAGGCCATGGACACCGCGCTGTGCGCCAAGCGGTAGCCGATCCCTGAGCCGGCCGCCCGGATCCCGTCCGGGCGGCTTTCGTATGCCGGGATTTACCATGGCCCGATCATTCGTGTCAAATTTACCGGCGAGTTTCGTCGGGCGCTGATGAAAGTTTCACGAACGCGAAACTTTACGGCCAGGACATTCGGGCAGGTTGTGCTTGTACAGCGCCTTTTGGACCGATCCTATGAGAAGTGCGACATTGACATACAGTTGAAATCTCAAGTATCTGTTTGGGAGCGCTCCCATATTTTTCAACAGCTAGAAAGGGCATTTGCCGTGGATCTGTTGGACAAGAATCAGGGGCTCTTCCTGGCCCTGTACCGGTTCGTGCTGGGACTGCTGTTCGCCTGCCATGGCGCGGCGACGCTCTTCGACGTGCTGGGCGGGCCGCAGGGCCCGGTGCCCGGCTTCGGGCAATGGCCCGGCTGGTGGGCCGCCGTCATCGAACTGGTCGGCGGCGTCCTGGTGCTGCTCGGGCTGGGCGCCCGAGCAGCCGCCGTCCTCTGCTCGGGCACCATGGCCTACGCCTACTTCGTCGTCCACCAACCTCAGGCGTTGTTCCCGATCGAGAACGGCGGCGAGAAGGCCGCGCTCTTCTGCTGGGGCTTCCTGCTCATCGCCGTCCTCGGACCCGGCCGCTGGGCGCTGTCCACGCTGCTGACGCCCGCGCGGCAGCTCGCCCACGACAGGGCCGAAGTCACTCGGTGAGGAACAGCTCCACGACGGGCACGGCGACGTCGGGGCGCTGCACGGGCAGGTCGAGGGTCAGGACGTCCGGCGTCAGGGCTCCCATCGTGGTGAGACCGGCCTGCTGGCCGGCCTCGATGACCCGAGTGCGGATCTCCGACGCGTCGTGCAGGAACTGGGCGTACTTGACGCGCCCGGCCAGCCCCGGCAGGTGGAGGTGGCCGAACGGCCAGGCGAACAGGTGCAGGTAGAGCCGGTCGCCGCGCTGGGTGTAGCGGCAGTCAGGAGGCGCCGTGAAGCCGCTGGGCCCGCAGCCGTAGATCGAGCGGGCGTTCGGCCGCATCCAGGCGCCGATGTCGGCGAGCGTCCGGCGCGCGCGGGGGTCGATCTGGCCCCGCCCGTCCGGGCCCACGTTGAGCAGCAGGTTGCCGCCCTTGGCGACGCTGTCGACCAGCATCCGTACGAGCAGGTCCGGAGATTTGTAGTCGAGGTTGTCCCGGTCGTATCCCCAGCTGCCGTTGAGCGTCTGGCACGCCTCCCACGGCACCTCCTGGCCGTCGACGACCATCGGCCCGGCGGGCTGGTACTGCTCGGGGGTGACGAAGTCGCCGGGGATGTCGAGCCGGTCGTTGACGATGACGTCCGGCTGGAGCTCTCTGACCATCGCGAGCAGTTCGTCCGAGCGCCAGTCGTCGGCGCCCTTACCACCCCAGTTGCCCGGTCTGCCCCGGTAGGAGAAGTCGAAGAACAGGTAGTCGATCGTGCCGTAACCGGTGAGCAGTTCCCGCACCTGGGCGTGCAGGTAGTCGGCGTACTTGGAGACGTCGCGGCCCGCGGCGGCGGCCTTGTACGCCTCGTCGTCACGCTGGGGGTGCAGCGAGTCGACCGGGAACTCGGGGTGGTGCCAGTCGATCAGCGAGTGGTAGAAGCCGACCTTCAGCCCCTCGGCGCGGACGGCCTCCACGAACGGCGCGATCAGGTCCTTGCCCCAGGGCGTGCGCGTCGCCTTGTAGTCGGTCTGCGCCGAGTCCCACAGGCAGAAGCCGTCGTGGTGCTTGGTCGTGAGGACGATGTAGCGCATGCCGGCCTCCTTGGCCAGCCGCGCCCATTGCACCGGGTCGTACAGGTCGGGGTCGAAGTGGTCGAAGTAGCGCTGGTAGTCCTCGTCGGTCAGGCGCTCGCGGTTCTTCACCCACTCGTGCCGGGCCGCCAGAGAGTAGAGACCCCAGTGCACGAACATGCCGAACCGGGATTCGGCGAACCAGGCGTGGTGCTGCACGATGTTCCTCTTCTTCGAAGATGTCTACCGTCCGCCGAGACCGCTGGTCGCGATCCCGCGTACGAGATGTTTCTGCAGGATGATGAGCAGCGCCGTGGTGGGCGCCATGGAGATCACGGCCGCGGCCATGATGAGGTTCCACTGGGTGCCCTGCTGCCCGAAGAAGAGCTGCAGGCCCAGCGGGACCGTGGCCTTCTCGTCCACCGAGTTGATGATGATCAGCGGCCACAGGAAGCTGTTCCAGTAGTTGATGAACGTGAAGACCGCCAGCACCGCGAGCGCGGGCCTGACCAGCGGCAGCATGATGCTGGTGAAGACGCGCACCGGCCCCGCGCCGTCGAGGCGGGCGCTCTCGGCGAGCTCCTCGGGGATGGTCAGGAAGAACTGGCGCAGCATGAACGTCCCGAAGGCGGTGAACGCCCAGGGGAAGATCAGCGCCTGGAACGAGTCCACCCATCCGAACCAGCGCATCAGCATGAACATCGGCACGACCAGCACTTCCTGGGGAATCATCAAGGTGGCCAGGAAGACCAGGAAGACGCCGTCGCGACCCCGCCAGCGCAACCGCGAGAAAGCGTACGCCGACATGCTCGACGCCACCAGCACCACGACGGTGCCGCAGACGGCGACGGCGAGCCCGTTGACCACGAAACGCGCGAACGGCAGGAACTCGAACGCCTCGGTGTAGTTCTCCCACCGGATCACCGATCCGAACAGGCTCGGCGGCGACCCGAACACCTCGTCGGCGCGCTTCAGCGACGTGGCCACCATGTACACCAGCGGCGAGACGAAGGCGGCGGCCACCAGGTAGAGGGCGGCGTGCGAGACCACCAGCCTGACCCGGCGCGCCCATGGGGAGACCGGGGCGGCGTGCACGTGCTCAGACATCGTAGGTGACCCATCTGCGCTGGCCGGCGAACTGCATCGCGGTCACGCCCAGGATCAGCACGAACAGGATCCAGGCCGCGGCGGAGGCGAGTCCGAACTGGTAGACGGAGAAGCCCTGGTTGTAGACGAACATCATGAGGGTCTCGGTGTCGATGCCGGGCCCGCCGCCGGTCATCAGGAACGGCTGGGTGAAGACCTGGAACGACGTGATGAGCGTCATGGTCGTGGCGAAGAACATCGCCGGAGAGATCATCGGCAGCGTGATGCGGAAGAACAGCCGCCACGGCCCCGCCCCGTCGATCTGCGCCGCCTCCAGGAGCTGGCGCGGGATGGCGTCCAGGGCGGCCGAGAAGACCAGCATGTTGTACCCGAACCCCTGCCACACGCTCATCGCGACGACGGCGAACATGGCCCAGCCCTGCTCGCCGAGGAAGTTCGGCGCGTGCACGCCGGTGGCGGCGTGCAGCGTGCCGTCGATGAACCCGTTGGGCTGGTAGATCATCCGCCAGACGATCGCGTTGGCCACCATGGGGGTGACGACGGGCAGGAAGAACACCACCCGCAGCGCCTGGCGGCCCTTGATCCGCGGTGAGATCCACACCGCCAGCCCCACCGACACGATGAGGTTGAGCGGCAGGTAGAGCACCACGAACAGCAACGTGTTGAACAGCGTCCGCCGGAACACGGGATCGCCGAACAGCGTCACGAAGTTCCCCAGCCCGGTGAAGACGTGCTCGCCCACCGCGGGCCATCGGAAGAAGGCGATCACCAGGGACATCACGATCGGGAAGAGCGTGAACAGCGTCAATCCGATCAGGCTGGGCGCGGCGAACAGGGCGGCGACCCTTCCGTCGCCGCGCAGGCGGCGGGCACGCTGTCCGCGTGCTACCGCCGCGCGCCGGGGTACGGCGTCGTTGTACACGTCACTCCCTGTGGGTGGTTGCGCATGCCCGCTACGCCGGTGCCTGCTGCTGGACCTGCTTGAGGACGTCCGCCGCCGTGCCCTGCCCGTTGAAGACCGGCACGCCGTACTGGGCCAGCAGCTTGGACACCTGATCCCAGTTGGAGGTCGTCCGGAACGGCGTCGCCGAGGCGTTGGCGGCGTCGAGGACCTCCTTGGCGCCCTCGAAGGCGTTCTCGTACCACGTGTTCTGGACGGACTTGCGCGCCGGGTAGGCGCGCCCGATCTTGCCGAGCTGCCCGAGCACGTCGGCGCTGGTCATCACGCTGATCGCCTTGAACGCCTCGTCGGGGTACTGGCACGACTGGGAGATGCCGAAGCCGGAGCCGGCCGAGTAGGTCTTGGACCCGTCGGGACCGGCGGGGATGGTGGCCAGGCCCACGTCGAACTTGGCCTGCTGCTTGAGCGACAGGACGGCCCAGGGCCCGTTCACCTGCATCGCCACGTTGCCGTTGAGGAACTGGGTGTCGGGGAAGTTGTTGTCCACGCCGGGCAGCTTGGGCGCGACCCCGGCCTTGGCGACCAGGTCCGCGTACCACTGGAAGCCGGTCGTCATCGCCTCGGAGGTGAGGGTGAGCTTGCCGGAGGCGTCCAGCGGCTCCGCGCCGGTCCGCGACAGGATCATCGAGAACATCGGCAGGTCGATGGGGTAGGCCACGAAGCCGTACTTGCCGCCGGTGGTCAGCTTCTTGGCCGCCGACTCGAAGTCGGCCATGCTCCAGCCGACCTTCGGCGCCGGCACGCCGGCCGCCTTGAACATGTCCTTGTTGTAGGTGACGATCAGCGAGCCGACGTCGTACGGCAGGGCGTACTGCTTGCCGCCGGAGGCCAGCCCGGCCATGATCGAGGAGTCGAAGTCGCCGGTGTCCAGGCTGTTCTTCTTGATGAGCTCGTCCAGCGGGAGCATTCCGTTGACGTAGCCGCCGGTGCGCAGGCTCTGCATGGAGACGATGCACGGCGCGCTGCCGCCGGCCAGGCGGGTGCCGAGCTTGGTGAAGTAGTCGTTGAACGGAGAGGTCTCCAGCGTGATCTTGATGTTCGGGTACTTCTTGGTGACCTCGTCGGCCACCTTCTGCCAGGCGTCGCGGTCCTCCGTGCCGGAGGCCCACATCGACCAGGTGAGCGTCACCGCTCCGTTGCTCGCCTTGCTGCCGCCTGATGACTGCTGACCGCCGTTGTCCCCGCAACCGGCGGTTAATCCCCCCGCGATGACCACCGCCACGACGACTGCCAATGATCGTCGCCCGCCATGCATCCGCCTGCCCATCGCAGCTCCACTCAATAAGCTCGGGGCCGAGTTAATAA
This sequence comes from Nonomuraea sp. JJY05, assembly GCF_043496855.1. NCBI lineage: Bacteria > Bacillati > Actinomycetota > Actinomycetes > Streptosporangiales > Streptosporangiaceae > Nonomuraea > Nonomuraea sp. JJY05. Next base: position 69,240 of record NZ_JBIEIS010000045.1, on the reverse strand, counting down.
TTGTGAAACCTAGGCGTCGCACTCCGTAGTGTCAATGAGATCGAGGTGCAAATATCCGATGACTGCTCGTCGCATCGCCCCTCGTGGCGATCTGACCCGCGTCGAGATCCTGGCTCTGCTCGGCACCGCGGGCGCCCTGGACCGCCGCCAGATAGCGGCTCGCCTGCGGCTCGGCGACGCGACGGTGCACGAGCACACGCGACGGCTGCTGGCCTGCGGTTACCTGCGTACCCTCGCCCCGCAGGCAGGGGTCGTCGGCAGGCCCCGCATCCCGCTCCAGGTCGTGCCGGAGGCCGCCGCGACCCTCGGCGTACGCGTCGCCACCGACCACGTCGTCGCCGTCGTGGCGGGCCTGGACGGTCGTGTGATCACATCCGATGAATCACCCTTCGACTGCCACTCCGACCCCATCCCTCAGCTGCTCGCGGTGATCCACCACCGGCTGGCCGACCCCACCTTGGGGCCCAGGTTGAAGGCCGTGGGAGTGGTCACTCCGTCCTCTGTCGATTCGGCCACCGGCTATATACGGGTATGTCCCCGATTCGGCTGGAGCGAACTTCCTCTCGGCGAACGGCTGCGCGCCGAGCTGCCGATCCCGGTGCTGGTCGACAACGATCTGCGGGCGAGCACCACCGCCGAGCTCCTGTACCGGACGGGCCGCGACCACGACGACTTCCTGGTGCTCGGCATCGGCGACGGGGTGGGGCTCGGCGCGGTCCTGCAGCGGCGGGTGCACCGCGGCCCGAGCGGGCTGTCCGGCGAGTTCGGCCACACGTCGGTCGCCGCCACCGGGCCGCGCTGCGCCTGCGGTGCCCGGGGCTGCCTGGAGACCCTCACCAGCGACGACGGCATCCTGCGCGCCGCCCGCCGCGCGGGACTCGCCGACGCGGCCACCACCATCGAGGAGCTCCGCGCACGATGGGTCTCCGGAGGCGAGCCGGGGCTGGCGGACGTCCTCGCCGGAATCGGCACCGTACTGGGGCGGGCCGTCGCCGGTGTCGTCAACCTGCTCGGCACGCCCACCATCGCGGTCATCGGCGAGAACCACGTCCTCTGGCCGGGGCTGGAGCCAGGGTTCCTCGCCGCGATGCGGACCAGCCAGGTCGCCGCCGCCTACCGCGTTCAGGTGATCGTCCGTCCCTGGAGCGACGCGCAGCACGCGCTCGGCGCCGCCGGCCTGGCCCTCGCGGCCCCGGAAACCCTCGCCTGACCACGGCGAACGGTCAGGAATGGAGAAGCGCCGATCAGCGGGCCGCAACTAGCGTCGTCGCCATGGACTTCACCATTCACCAGACCTTCCTCCCGCACAACGACCCGGAGGCCTCCCTGGCCTTCTACCGCGACACCCTCGGCTTCGAGGTCCGCAACGACGTCGGCGACGGCACGATGCGCTGGATCACGGTCGGCCCCGCCGGCCAGCCCGGCACGTCCGTCGTCCTGCATCCGGCGGGCGCCGAACCCGGCATCACCGACGACGAGCGCCGCACCATCGTCGAGATGATGGCCAAGGGCACCTACGCCCGCATGATCGTGGCCACCGCCGACCTCGACGGCGCCTTCGCGCGGCTGCGGGACGGCGGCGCCGAGGTCGTCCAGGAGCCGACCGAGCAGCCGTGGGGGATCCGCGACTGCGCCTTCCGCGACCCCGCGGGCAACATGATCCGCGTCAACGAGCTGAGCTGAGGGTCGGCGATGACACAGAAGCAGCAGCGCAAGAGCGGTACGCCGGGGCGGATGTCGCGGTGGATCCAGCGGAGGATGAACGCCCGGATGAGCCGCAAGATCCGGCGCGGCCAGGGCTCGTTCATGGGCATGGACGTACTGATCCTGAACACGGTGGGCTGCCGGAGCGGGCAGCCGCGGGAGTCGCCCCTGGCGTGGTTCGCCGACGGCGAGGAGTCCTGGCTGATCGTCGCGTCGGGCGGCGGGAGCCGGCACCCGGACTGGCACGCGAACCTGATGGCGCACCCCGAGCGGGCGTCGGTCGAGTTCCCCGGCCGCGACGCCGTGCCGGTGACGCCGCACCAGCTCGACGGCGCCGACCGCGAGGAGGCCTGGCGGCGCATCACCGCCGCCCAGCCCCGCTACGCCAAGTACCAGGCCAAATCCGACCGGGAATACCCGGTGATCCGGCTCACCCCCCGGTGACCTCACCCTTTGAGGCCGGTGGCCGAGCTGGTTCGGTGATGCGCCGCTGGAAGATCAGGAAGAAGCCCAGGACGGGGATCAGCGACGGCCCCTTCACCGTAGGGAGCGACGGCCGCAAGGTGTCGTGGCGGACGCTGCCCGGCGGGGACGTCGAGCTCGACCTGCGCCGCGGCGAGGAGGTCCTGATCCAGGCCCGGGGCGACGCGGTGATCCGCCCGGTGACCCCGGCGACCCGGGCCCGCTGGGGCCTGCCGGCTTAGGGGCCGGGCCGGCCACATTCCGGGTGGTTCGCCCGTACAATCCCCCTCGGGGGTGGGCGATGGCGACACGTTCCAGGGGCACCACCGCGTTACTCGCCGTCGCGGCGGGAGGGGCTTGGCTGCTGGTCGCCGACGTTCTCGGGGCCGGTCAGGGCGCCATCTGGCGGCACGGCCCGATCATGATGCTCGGCGCGCTGGTCGGCATGTCGTTCCTCGCGGCCGGGGTCGTGGCCTGGCGGGAGCATCCGCGTAACCGGGTCGGTCCGCTCATGGCCGTGCTCGGGCTCGCCTGGATTCCCCAGCAGCTGCTGTTCCTGCCCGGCAGGGATCTGTGGGCGCTGGCGTTGTGCGGCGCGTGGGCGGGGGTCGCCTGCCACCTGTTCCTCGCCTTCCCCACCGGCAGGCTGGGCCTCGTGTCGTACCGGGTGGTGACCGGCCTGGCGTACGCCGCCGCTCTCCTGCTGCCCTCGGCCCAGGCCCTCACCTACCTCCCGCTGCCCCCGCCGCTCTGGCATTTCGCCGCCGCGCTCGATGCCTCGTCCTGGCAGGCGACCGTCCTGTTCGCCGGCACGGTGCTCGCCCTCACGGTCAAGCGCTGGCGTCGGGCGAGCGTGGCGCAGCGCCGGGCGGTCGCGCCGGTCACCGGCGCGTCGATGCTCGCCACGGCCGCCTTCGCCGCGGACCGCCTGGCCAACCTGGCCGATCCCAACCCGCTGCAGCTGCCCCTCGCGCTCGTCATGCTGATCGCCTTCGTGGCGGTCCCGCTGGCGTACCTGGCCGGCCTGATGCGCAGCCGGATGGACCACGGCCGCGTGGCCGACCTCGTGGTACGGCTGAGCAGGCGCGAACGGCCGGAAAAGCTGCGTGACGAGCTGGCCGCCACCCTGCGGGACCCGGGTCTGACCGTCGGCTACTGGGCGGCCGAGCAGGGCGGATACGTGGACGCCGACGGCCGCCCGGTCGACCTCGACCCGGGGCCGAGCAGGGTGGTCACCCGCGTCGACCAGGGCGAGGCGCCGCTCGCCGTACTCGTGCACGACGTCGCCCTCCTCGAACAGCCCCTTCTCGTCGAGGCCGCGTGCGCCGCCGCGGCGCTCACCCTGGAGAACGAGCGCCTCACCGCGGACCTGCGGGCCCGCCTGCGGCAGCTCGCGGCCTCGCGCCGGCGGATGTTGCAGTGGGGCGAGGCCGAGCGTCGCAGGCTCGAACGCGACCTGCACGACGGCGTGCAGCAGCGGCTGCTGTCGGTGGCGATGACGCTCGGGCTGGCCGAGGCCGGCACCGACCCCGGGCGGGCCGTGCCGCTGATCGGCGAGGCCAAGACGGCGGTGCTGGCCGCCCTGGACGACCTGCGCGCGGTCAGCCACGGCATCCACCCGCCGGTGCTGACCGAGCGCGGCCTGTCGGGCGCGGTCAAGGAGCTGGCCGCGGTCGCCCCCATGGCCGTCACCTGCGACCTGGCGCTGGACGAGCCGCTGCCGCAGGCCGTGGAGAGCGCGGCCTACTACATCGTCAACGAGGCCCTGGCCAACGTGACCAAGCACGCCGCCGCGTCGAAGGCGTGGGTACGGCTCGCCCAGGGCGACCGCCGCCTTTTGGTCGAGGTGGGCGACGACGGCGTGGGCGGGGCGCATCCCGCGCTCGGCTCGGGGCTGGCCGGGCTCGCCGACCGCGCCGAGGCCAACGGCGGCAGGCTCACGATCGACAGCCCACCGGGGAAGGGAACCGTGCTGAAGGTGGTCCTGCCGTGCGCGTAGCGATCTGCGAGGACTCCACGCTGTTCCGCGAGGGCCTGGCCCGGCTGCTGACCGAGGCCGGTTTCGCGGTGGTGGCGTGCGTCGAGCGCGCCGACGAGCTGCTCGCCCATGTGGCGAAGGACCCGCCCGACGTGGCCGTGCTCGACATCCGGCTGCCGCCCACGCACACCGACGAGGGGCTGCGCGCCGCGGTCACGCTGCGGGAGCGGCATCCGGAGGTGGGGGTGCTGGTGCTGTCGCAGTACGTACGGGTGAGCTACGCGGTCGAGCTGCTCGGCGGCCGCACGGAGGGCGTGGGCTACCTGCTGAAGGACCGGGTGTCCGACCTGGCCGAGTTCGCCGCGGCCATCCGCCGGGTGGGGTCGGGCGGGTCCGCGCTGGACCCGGTCGTGGTCGAGCAGCTCGTCGGCCGCCACCGGCAGCCCGGCGACCCGCTGCGCATGCTCACCGAGCGGGAGCGCACCGTGCTGCGGTTGATGGCCGAGGGGCGCACGAACATGGCGATCGCCGAGCTGCTGGTCATCGCCGAGCGCACCGTGGAGAAGCACTGCACGAGCATCTTCGCCAAGCTCGGTCTGGAGGCGAGCCCGCACGACCACCGGCGGGTGCTCGCGGTGCTGCGCTACTTGAACGCCTGAGGGGTGCGGGTAACCGTACCTCCCGTTGGGTGCCAGCCGGGTTCCGCTTGCGGCGGCCATCGCGAAGGATCGGATCGACGGAAGGAGCATGCTCATGGTGGCAGTGGACGCTGGGGTGCGGCGGCTGCTGGCGGACTCCGGGGAAGCACGCACATGGGTGAGCCCTCGGGCGGACCTGGTCATGGCGTTGCTCGGCGTCTGGTTCGGCGTCGGGCTGATGATCGACGCTTGGGCGCACAGCAACCTGGCCGAGCTGGAGACGTTCTTCACGCCGTGGCACGCGGCGTTCTACTCGGGGTTCGCGGCGGTGTCGGGGTGGATCATCTGGCAGGTCTACCGCAACGTGCGCGCGGGCCGGAGCGGGCTGGCCGCGGTGCCGAACGGGTACCTCGCGGGGTTGATCGCCATCCCGGGGTTCGCCGCGTTCGGGTTCGTCGACATGATGTGGCACACGTTCCTGGGCATCGAGCAGACCATCGACATCCTGTTCAGCCCGTCCCATCTGGGGCTGATCGTGACGATGATGCTCATCATCACGACCCCGCTCCGCTCGGCCTGGAACGCCCCGGACATCGGGGAGCGGCCCCGGCTGTCGCGGCTGCTGCCCGCGCTGGTCGGGCTCGGCTTCGGCACCACGCTGGTGTCGCTGTTCGTGTCGTACGGCAACGCCATGCAGCGCAGCGCGAACGGTATCGTCCGGGACTTCTCCGCACTGGAGGACGGCGGCGCCGGCATGCTGGCCGCATCGATGATCATCACGAACGTGGTGGTGCTCGCTCCCGTGCTGTTCCTCCAGCGGCGCTGGCAGCTGCCGTTCGGGAGCGTGACCGTGCTGTCCGTGGTGGGCATCCTGATGCCGGGCGCGCAGACGGGTTTCCGCAACCTGCCGATCCTGCTGACGTTCGTCGCCGCCGGGCTGGTCAGCGACCTGCTGATCCGGTGGCTGCGGCCCTCGCGGGAGCGCCGGGCCGCCTACTGGGCCTTCGCCGGCCTGTCGGCGTTCGCCACCTGGTCCCTGTACATCGCGGTCGCCTCCGTGGTCGCCGGGCGGCTGCCCGTCGTACCCGAGCTCTGGACCGGCGCCCCGATCGTGGCCGGTCTGGTCGGCCTGGCCCTCGGCGCCCTGTTCCTCCCGAACGCGATGCCCGCGGAGACCGGCGAGTCCGGCGCCCGGCAGGCATGATCCGGCTTCTCTGCCTGGTCGGCCTGCTGTTGGTGGTGCTGGCCTCGCCCGCGGCGGCGCACGACGTCAAGGCGGGGGCGGACCTGCGGATCGCGCAGACGATCGCGGGCGCTGAGCTGACCCTGGTGGTCAAGGCGACGACCCGGGTGCCGGGGCCGCTGCGCGTCGAGGTGATCGGGTTCCCGACCGCCCCGACGCTGGACCTGCGGCTCCGGTCGGTGACCGACGGACGCGTGGTGACCGGCACAGTGGCGCCGGGTCGCCCCGCCCAGCTAAGGGTCGAGGAGACCGGGCCGCACGAGCTGACCGTCGGCGCCGGGGGCGAGACCGCGGTGATCCCGTTCCGGGTCCTGGTGGAGCGGGGTTCCGGGTGGGAGTTCCTGATCTACGGCGGCCTGTTCGTGGCCGGTCTGCTGCTGGTGGGCGGCCTGCTCACCGGCGCTTTCAACCGGCGCGGCCGGTCGGCGTTCGTGGTGACCGCGGTCGCCGCCGCGGGGCTGGCGGTGGCCGCGTTGATCGTGGTCCTCGATCCCTGGCTGCCCGCCCGGTCACCGGACGGCGCCGAGCCGCGTCCCACGGACTCGCTGCTTGGCCGGCCGTACGTGCAGCGGGTGGTCACCACGGTCCCCGCCGGCCCGGCCGCGGGCGAGGAGTTCGTGGCGCGCGTGGAGCTGTTCGACGGGGCCACCGGGCGTCCCGCCGACGACCTCACCATCCACCACGAGGCCATGGCCCACCTGGTGGTCACCAGCGAGGACGGCCGCTACTTCCGCCACGTCCATCCGCTGCGCACCGCGCCCGGCCGCCTGGAGGTGCGGCTGCGCGCCGACCGCCCCGGTCGCTATCTCACCTACGTCGAGCTCGAACGCACCGACTCCGGCGGCCAGCTCCTCACCGGCGCCTTCACGGTCACCGGGCCGGCGAAGCCCGCGACCTCGTCCGACCCGGCGACCTTGTCGGACCCGGCGATCTCATCCGATCCGGCGATCCAGGACGCCGCCGCCGAGGCGGTCACGGTGACGCCCGCCGTACCTCAGGCAGGTCATGCGGCCACCGTCGAGGTGGCCACCACCGGCACGCCGCGGCCGTGGCTCGGGATGGCGGGTCACCTCATCGTGCGCGGCGCGGACGGCGAGTTCCTCGGCCACGTCCACGAGATGGGGACGCCCGGCAGCCGGTTGCGCTTCACGTTCAGCTTCCCCGCGCCGGGCCGCTACCTCGCCTGGGCGCAGTACGCGACGGACCGCGGCATCACCACCGTGCCCTTCACCGTGGAGGTCCCCCGATGAAGCAGGTCAAGGGCCTGAGGCTGCTGGTGCTCGCCGGGCTCGTGGCGGTCGTGGTGGCCGCGTTCGTCATCGCCCGCACCTCGGGCGCCGAACCGGTGACCACGGCGGGAGCCCGCTACGCCGTCACCGTCACGGCCGACCGGAACGCGGTCGACATCCGGGTGGACCGGGGCGAGGCCGACACGGTCACCGTCGCCGCCGTGATGCCCGCCATGGGTCACGCGGTGCCCGAGGCCACCGCCAGGAAGGCCGCCCCCGGCCACTTCGTCGCCGAGGGCGATCTGTTCCGCATGAACGGCGCATGGGAGCTGTCCGTCCGCCTCGCCGGTCACTCCGGCGAGGAGACGCTCACGCTCAACGCTCTCGTCACCGACTAGCTCTCCGGGACGTCCTTGACCCACACGATCCCGTCGTACCCGGACAGTTGGGCCGGGTCCAGCGGACCGTAGCCGAACCAGGGGGAGACGCGGGGGGCGGGCGGCGCGTCGCCGAGGGCGGCGGCCAGCCGGCGGGTGTCGACGACGTAACGGTCCTCCGGCAGCGCGTACAGGAGCCCTTCGAGGGTGTCCGGCGGCGGGACGTCCACTCCCTGGTGCCGGAGCGTGCCGAGCGCCGTGGCCAGGAAGGCGTAGTCCTCGCCCAGATGGGCGCTCACGATCGCGCCGGCGCTCCACCACCGCACCGGCCCCTGCCACATCTGCATCGTGGCCTTTTCCCGCTGAAGATGGAGGTTGTGGGAGCAGACCAGCGCCGGGCCCCGCTCGACGGCGGCGAGGAGGTTGGCGGCGATCATCGAGTCCCGCACGCTGCACAGCCGCACCAGGCGGTTCGGCGAGGTGTCGGCCATCGCGGCGTGGTAGCGCAGCAGGCCGTTGGCGGCGCGCCCGTACAGGCGCGCCCGGTCCCAGTCGTCCCGCGAGGTCGCCGCGATCAGGTGCGGGGTGTGCGCGTCGAGCAGCGCCACCAGGTCGTCGGCGAGCAGCCGCAGCTCCCCGGCCTCGGCCGACTGCCCCACGGACTCGGACGGCTCCATCATCACGGCGGGATTGGTCCACCGCTCGTCGGCGCCGATCAGGCGGTCGAGCGTCTCCGCGGTGCAGGGGAGCAGGCCCGCGTCCACCCAGTCCGCGAGGTAGCCGTGCAGCGCGGTGAGGGCCTGCCGGGGACTGGAGGCGGCGCTGATCTCGGTCGGGGCGTCGGCACCGACGAAGCGCACCTGCTCGGACGCGGGCCGGCCTTCGTTGTACGCGCGCATCCAGCGCACGAGCTCGCGGTTGCCCGCGTCCGCGCCCCACTCGTGGCTGAAGCCGCGCTCCATGACCTCGTCGAGGGTGCCCGTGCCCGAGGTGACGTAGTCGTCCACGACCAGGCCCATCAGGCAGTCGCTCTCGATCGCGATCGTCCTGTAGCCCTCCTGCTCGACAAGCTGGCGGAAGAGCTCGTTCCGCATCTTGAGCAGGAGGTCCGCGCGGTGGGTTGGCTCGCCCAGGCCGAGCAGCCGCGGCCGGGCCGGGAGCAGCCCCAGGATGGCGGCGGCCTCCAGGGCATGGGTGGTGTCCTTGATGTCGGTAACCATGCCTTAAACGGTATCGTTGAACCTTCGGTATAAGCTTTTCGCGAGATCCACAGTGGTTTTCGGCAAAACCCTCAAACGTCGGCTCAGGCGGCCACGCGGCGGTAGTGGGCCCGGTAGCCCTGCCAGGGGCCGTGGCGCTCGGCCGGCGCGCGCAGCTCGGGCTCGCCGTACGCCCGGCCGTAGACCCCGCAGGAAGGCGAGCGAGGCGGCGAAGTCGAAGGGCTCGCGCGGGGTGAGGATCACGGTTGTCCTCCGGCAAGTTGGCGCAGGACGGCGACGAGGCCGGCCGCGTCGGGCACGGCCTGGAAGAACTCGGCGTCGGCCCGCTCCACCTCCTCGACGGCCCGCCGGGCCAGGCCCGCGCCCTGATCGGTGACGCGCAGCAACCGGGCGCGGCTGTCGGCGGGGTCCGGCTCGCGGACGAGCAGGCCCTTTTCCTCCAGCTTGCGCACCACCTGGGAGGTCATCTTGACGTCGGTGTCGGCGAACGTGGCGACGGCGAGCTGATTGGGCAGCTCGCCGTGCCGGTTGAGCCACTCGGTGCTGGCCAGCAGCACGAACTGGACATGCGTCAGCTCGAAGGGCGCCAGCGCTGCGGCGATGGCCCGCTGCCAGCGCAACGTGGTCCGCCAGAGCAGCAAGCCCGGGCTGTCGTCGGGCGCGAGCGCCATCTCAGGACGCCTCGGCCAGCTTGATCAGGGCGGCCATGGCGTCGGGGACGTCGGAGGTGACCATCGGGCCGATCTCCTCGGCGCCCGGGCCGGTGATCTCGACGCGGTGGGTGACGCGGGTGCCGGTGCCGGTCTCCTCCAGCTTGTGGATGAAACGCAGGGTCAGCTCACCGACGACGGTCTCGTCGGTGAACAGCTCGCCGGTGACCAGCTCGACGATGCGGAAACGGACGGTGTCCTGGCCTTCGGGGGTCATGGTGCCCTCGGTGCCGACCTCGAAGGAGCCTTCCAGGTCGATCTGGAGGAGGCTGGTGTCCCACGCGGTCCAGCCGTTGACGTCGGCGTAGAGGGCCCAGACGGCCGGGGCGGGGGCGGTGGTGTCCATCGTGTGCTCGTAGGCGTACATGCCGCGTTCCTCCGAGGGGGTTAATCCGTGCGCAGACTATCTACGCGTAGACTATATCGCCTTGAGCTGACGGGTGATGGAGGGGTCGGTGATGGCGGTGTCGTTCGCCAGCAGGAAGGCCTTGCTGAGGATGAGCGCCAGCCGGCCGTCCTCCTCGAACGGAAGGAACAGCCCGGCCCGGGGGGCTCTGGCGGCGACGATGCACAGGTAGGCGTCGTTGGGTTCCATCAGGATGTTCGCCGACCCGAGATGGATCTTGTAGGTGCGCAGATCTCCCCGTACCACCAAGAAACGGTCGGTCACGGTGCAGCGGTCGGCGATGGCCGTACGCCCGATCAGTCGGGACAGCGCGTCGCGGCGGACCTCGGCGGAGGGCGGCAGCGCCGCGAACGAGCCCGTCCGCCAGTATTCCCGCAGGTGGTCCGGCCCCTGGTCGGCCCACTGAGGATCGCTCGTGATCGAGGCGACGGCCACGAACAGGTCCACGTCCCGCATCGCCTCGCTGAACACCAGCGCGGGGACCTCGGTCAAGCCTGCCTGCTGCCACCTGCCCCCGGTCAGCCGCTGGAAGTGGACCCCGTCGGTGCGCGCGTGGTGCTCGTCGTACAGACCGTGGCCCAAGGACACCCGCCACCTTCCGCTCGCCAGCACCCGGTGCGCCTCACCCGCGTAGCCGTCGTCCCAGTGCCCGAGGAAGGGCGACTGCCAGCCTCGCTGTTTGAACAGCGCCCGGAGCCTGCGGTAGTCCACCACGTGCCCGTCGAACCGGAAGGAGCGGGCCCCGCTCTCCTCCTCGGCGGGGGTGAGCAGGTAGACCTCGCGGAAGGCCTGCTTGAACGGCTGGCGCAGCTCCTTGCCCTGCACCACCTCCCGCCAGGCGCGGACCTCCTCCACCGGCGCGCGGGCCGGATGCCACAGCCGTACGGGCACGTCCGGCACGTTCATCCCCAGCTCGCTGCGCCACACGCCGGGCGAGACCTCGAACTCCCAGATCAGCCGGTCGGCGACCGGGCGGCCCTCCAACTGCCGGTAGGGCGCGGCCGTCTCGCCGGTGTATCCGGCTTCCAGCGCCCTGAACAGGGTCGCCTGCTGCTGCGTGGCCTGCTTGGCCAGCTCGCGCAGCCGCTTGACCTCGTCGGGGTGCTCCCGCTTGACCGCCGCCGGGACGGCCTTCAGCTTCTTGTCGCCGTGCCACCACGACAGCTCGACCTCGCCGTCGGTCGAGATCACCGCCGTGTGCTCGCCGAACGCCTGCCGTACGCGCCCGTCGGGCAGCCTGAACGCCACCTCCAGCCGCTCGGCCAGGGCGGGCTCGATGCGCTTGAACATGCGATCCAGCTGCTTGGGCACACCGGCGTGCCGGGTGACCTGGCGGGCGGCACGCAGCGCGGAGATCGCCTCGGGCGTCGGGTGGTCCTTCACCGCGCGGCCGATCTCGAACAGCAGTGCCTGGGAGGGCAGGGTCTTGGCCTGGGTGGGCGCCACCGCGATCCCGCGCAGCAGCGTGTCCAGCAGTGCGGGCAGCCAGGGCTCGTCCCGGAAGAGCGCCAGCCGTACGGCCCGGCCGAGGGCCTCCTTCTCCCCGTCGTCGAACGCCTTCTCCGCCTTGTAGGGGATCTCGCCGGCGTGGATCGCCGCGACGCGGGCCTCGGCCGTCTCCAGGGCCGTCCGGGCGAAGTCGAGGTAGCCGGGCAGGCCGCCGAGCCATTCGGTCACGCCGCCGGGCAGCGGCTCGTCCCACCGGACCCGCACCGCCTCGGCGAACAACGCCCGGCGCTCCACGTCCCAGCCGAGCAGCACGTCCGCCTCGGCGACCGCGATCGGCCCGCACTCCCCGACGAGCCGGGCACGCACTTCGGCGTCCATGCCCGCCAGCCCTGCCGCCACCAGCGCGGGGAGGCGTTCGTACGGCCGGGCCCCGTCCTCCGGCAGCAGGAACCCGACCAGCTCGCGGGCCGGCGCGGCCAGCTGCTGCCTGGCGCGCTCGTCGATCGCGTACTGCCCCGGCGCCGAGCCGCCGACGCCGGTCAGCCCGACGTTCAGCTGGGAGGCGTCGGGCCAGCGCGTGGGGTCGTTCGCGGTGCCGTTGATCAGAGCCAGCAGGCGCTGCGCGAGGGGGGAGAGGTGCATGCCGGTGGGTCCTGTCAGAAGTGGAGCTGGCGGGTGATGGACGGGTCGGTGATGGCGGCGTCGGCGGCCAGCAGGAACGCCTTGGACAGAATGACCGACAGCCTGCCGCCGTCCTCCTCGAAGGGCAGGAAGACCTGGTCGCCGGAGCCGTGGGGGACGATGCACAGGTAGGCGTCGTTGGGCTCCATGAGGATGTTGCCCGAGCCGAGATGGATCTTGTAGGTGCGCAGGTCGCCGCGTACCCGCAGGAACCGGTCCGCCAGGCTGCAGCGGTCCGCGATGGTCAGGCGGGGCAGCAGCCGGGCCAGGGCGTCACGCCGGACCTCCGCGCTCTCGGTCAGGTCGCCGAAGCCGTAGGACTGCCAGTAGTCCCCGTGGCCCTCGGGGTCCAGGCCGGTGGAGGTGACGCCGACGGCCAGGTCGGCGTCGCGCAGCGCCTCCGACAGGGTGAGCGGCGGGACCTCGGTCAGCGGGACCGGCGAGGTGCCGGCTTCGGCCAGGGGGACCGGTGAGGTGACGGCCCGGAAACGAAGGTCGCCGCTGACGCAGATGGAGGCGGTGGTGCCGTAGCCGTCGCGTTCGTAGGAGTGCTCGTCCAGGTAGAACTCCCAGGTGGCGGTCAGGCCACCGGGCAGCTCCTTGATGGCCTCGCACTGGCCGGACCCTCCGGCCGCGTCCCAGTGGCCCAGCGACATGCCGCTCCAGCCGCGCTCGGTGAGCAGCGCCTTGGCCTGGCCGTACCGGAGCAGGTGGCCGGAGAAGCGGCGCGAGCGGTCGTGCGTCGCCTCCTCGGCGGGGGTGAGCAGGTAGACCTCGCGGAAGGCCTGCTTGAACGGCTGGCGCAGGCCGACCGCCAGCAGGTGATCCCGCCAGGCGCGGACCTCCTCGGGAGTGCGGGAGATGGGATGCCACAGCCGGACCGGGGTCTGCGGGAGGGGCCGGATGCGGCGCCCGGCCGGATCGGTCAGCTCCCACGCCCCGTCGACGTGGACGGGAAGCCCGGCAGAGCCCTGGATGACCTCCCAGATCAGGGTACGGGCGAAGGCGCCGGTGACCGGGTGGTCGAGGTAGAACTCGCACACCTCCCGCCAGGGCCAGGTCCGGCCGGTCGCCAGCGCACGCTCGACGCGGAGCCGTTCGGCGGGGACCGTCTTCTTCAACTCCTTCGCCGTGGCCCTGAACTCGGCCAGCAACTCCCGGTCGACGCTCCTGGGGACGGTCTTGCGGCCGTTGTAGGTGATCGCGCCGGTCACGGCCAGGGTCAGCCCCTGCTCGGTGCGCGTGCCGTCGTGGCCCAGGCCGAAGGTGGGGACAGTGCGTTCGACCAACTGCTCCGGAGACAGCCCGGTCTGTACGGCTATCGCGTCGAGGATCTGCTTGACCTTGGTCAGGATGCTCTTCCTGCGTACCTTGGCCTGGATGCGGGCGAGCTGGGCGACCACCTCCGTGCCCCCGCGCCGGGCCAGCACGCCGAGGGCCGCGTTGGCCACTCGCTCGCTGCGGGAGTTCGGGCCTGATCCGCCCATCCCGATGCCGGTGGCCAGGGCCACGTCACCCAGGAGCCCCGTCACCCAGGGCTCGTCGATCAGCTCGCAGGTCCAGATCATCCCGCGCAGGAGCTCGGCGGTGCGCTCGTGGAGGTAGGTGACGACCTCGCGGTAGCCGTTGTGCCAGAGCCCCTCACGGTAGGCGGGCACGCGCCCCAGGATCTCCTGGATCAGCTCGGCGGCGTGGGGTGTGAGCAGCTCGCCCGCGCCTGCCGTCCACTGCGGCGCCGGGGTGGCGGAGGTCGCGGTGGCCCAGTGTCGCACGAGTGGGAGGGCGTCGGGCTCGCCCAGCCGCTCGCCGTACTCCTCGCGCAGCAGCGCGGCGAAGCCGTCGCAGTCGGGTACGAGGGAACGCGTGGCAGCGGCGGGGTCGTCGGCGAGGTGCTCGGCGATGAAACCGTCCAGCAGCCGCCTGATCGTCCAGCCGGCCGAGAGCGGGATCGCCTCCATCTCCCGCTGCGCCTGCATGAGGAGCGGCAGGAGCGGTTCGCGCTCGCTCGCCGGTAGCTCCTTGATCGAGGACATCGGAATGCGGTAGATGAGGTCCTTCCAGTGCGGCTCCGGCCGGCTGAGCGTGGTCCGCCAGAGCAGCTCCCGCTCCCGCGCGGACCAGCACAGCTTGCGCTGGGCCAGCCTGGTGAGGAGCGTCTCGCCGGCGATGCCGCCGTCGGTGGCCCGCGTGAGCAACTGCGCCCACAACGCGGTCGTCCGCCATTCGGCCTCGCCCCAGCCGATGGAGAGCTTCTTCAGCAGCGCCTCATCGACGAAATGGTAGGTCTCCTGAGGGCGCAGGGTGGCGTCGAGCCGGCGGAACATCTCCAGAGCCGCCTGACCCGATCCACCCTCGCTTCCGCTCTCGCTTCCGCCTTCGTCGAGCCAGCCGCGGACGTCGGCCGGGAGGCCGTGGAGGACGCCCATGTCAGCCTCCGACCAGCGGGACCAGCTTGACGAAGGAGACGACGGGGTCGGCGACCAGGTCGATCTCATCGTCCAGATCCAGGATCTGCCGGTCGCCGACCAGCAGCAGGAAGCCGTTGCGGGCGAACGCGGCCTCGGCGGCGCCGGCCTGCTTCTCCCAGTCCAGCCGGCGCGCGCTCCGCAGCCGGTAGCCGTTCAGCTCGGCCTCGGCATCGGTCGGTTTGACCAGACCGCGGAAATGATGAGAGGGGGAGGCGTTGTAGCGGGCCACCTCCTCGCGTACGCGCAGCCGTACCAGCTCCCGGGCCGAGATCCGCTCGGGCAGCTCGGGCACGGAGAACTCCTCCAGAGCCCGGCCGGTCGCGGTCTCGTCGCGAAACGTCACTGATGCCATCGGACACCCTGCTTCCATGAAGATCAGGCGGTGCGGCAATCTATAGCAGCGGCGAACGACAGAAACCCCGATGGCGGCGGGCTCGCTGTTCGAGACCTGCGCCCTCTTCCCTGAGGGCCGAATCCGTCAAGGACGTCGTGGCCTGGGCAGCGCCGCGACCCTCGGGGACGCCTCCGAGTCGCCGCACCGAGGAACGCTGTCCACTTCGACCTGCCGGCCTCATGACGCCCGCGTCCGCTCAGCCCGCGGTGGCCTTGGCGTAATGGAACACCTCGGGTGGGAGCGGGTGGTCCAGGCGCCAGACGAAGCGGATGGGTCGCTCGCCCTCGTGGCTCACGTACCGCATGGGCCCGGCGTACGTGTACGGCGGAGCACCAAGCCCTTCGTCACGTTTGGACTGCCGGATCAGGAGATGGACCGTGGACTCACCCGTCAGATAGCGGCGGGCGGTGGCGGCGGAGGCCCGTACCGTGCTCTGCGACTCCCACTGGAACAGCTCTTCGCTGATCGCCCGGTCGTGGTAGAGCGTGGTGGGCGAGTAATGGTCCTCGGATTTGTCGACGGTCACGAAGAACAGGTCCGCCCGATGCTCCTGGACGTACTTGACCCCTTCCCGCATGTGCGCGGGCCGGTCGATGCCGAAGGCCGCCAGCACCTCGTTCTTGCTGTAGCGGGCATGGACGTGCAACGGCACGACCGGGTCCAGCGGCGGGGCGACGTGCCGGATTCCCGAGCGGAGCACGTCCGCCAGTTCCCCGAGCTCCGCGGCACGGGCACCGGTGAGCCGCGCGAGGCGGGCTTCCATGCCGGAGACGGGCTCGGTGCCGCCCCACAACATCGCATCGAGCATGGCCATGAGGCGTAGCTCGCGCGGTGACCGGGGAGCGCGCCCGCCCAGCACCTCGCGCACAAAGGTCAGGCGCTCGACGTCGTCGATGTGCAGCATTCGGCCCAGGGCGCGCCCGAGCCCTTCGTCCGGGGCCGCGACCTCGAGTCCCGCGGTGTGCCGCAGGGCGGCCCAGCCCTGACGGCGCCGGTAGAGGTCCTCCACGTCCAGTCCGGTCTCCCGCAGGAACGCGGACATACTGACGTCCCCCAGCTCGCGGAGCTCGCGTGCCAGGTCCCGCCAGTTCAGGCTGAGCGCCTGCCGTACGTTCTCGAGGACCAGTCGGCGCACGTCGCGGTCCAGATCGATCACGCACCCGGCCGGCAGTGTCGGGAACCCCTGCTCGATCTCCCGCGCGATGCCGGTACGGCTCGCGCCCGTGAGCGCCCGGTAGCGCCGGTCGAAGCGGAACTGCTTGTGCTGATGGCCGACGAAGTCGAGCACGGTCAGGCACGGCTTGTCATCGGCCAGCCGCAACCCACGCCCGAGCTGCTGCAGAAAGACGGTGGCGCTGTCGGTGGGCCGCAGGAAGAGCACGGTGTCGATCTCCGGGACGTCGACGCCCTCGTTGAAGAGGTCAACGGTGAACACCGCGTTGATCCGACGCTCTCGCAGGTCACGCAGCGCCTGGTCACGCTCGTCGTTCCGGCTGTGCGTGGTGACGGCCACCGACGGGAGCCCCGCGCGGGTGAACCGGTCGGCCATGAACCGGGCATGATCGACGCTCGCGCAGAACCCGATGGCCCGCATCCGCCCGACGTCGCCGACCTTGCGCCGCAGCGTCTCCAACACCACGGCGGCGCGGCGGTCGTTGCCGGTGTAGACGTTCGAGAGCTGGCCGAGGTCGTAACCCTGGCCCCGGCGCCAGCCGAGCTGGCGCAGGTCGGTGCCGTCGTGGACGCCGAAATACTGGAACGGGGCCAGCAGCCCGCGCTCCAGCGCCTCCCACAATCGCAGCTCGGCGGCGATCCGGCCGTCGAACCAGTGCTTGATGTCCTGTCCGTCGGCGCGTTCCGGCGTCGCGGTCAGCCCGAGGAGCACCTTGGGCCGCACGCCGGAGAGCAGCTGCCGGTACGTGGCGGCCTCGGCATGGTGGAACTCGTCCACCACCACCATGTCGAACCGGTCCGGCTCCGGCAGCGGGTTGGCGTGCAGCGTCTGAACCGAGGCGAACACGTGCCGCCACTGCTCCGGGCGGGCGCCGTCGACGTACAGCTCGCCGAAGGTCTCGTCCCGCATCACCTGCCGGAACGTGAGCAGGCTCTGCCGCAGGATCTCCTTCCGGTGGGCGACGAACAGCAGCGACTCCGCCTGCCCGGCCGCACGCAGCCGCCGGTAGTCGAGCGCGGCGACCACGGTCTTGCCGGTGCCGGTGGCCATGACGACCAGGTTCCGCCACCGGTCGTGGATCTGCCGTTCCGCGGCGAGCTCGTCGAGGATCTCCCGCTGGTAGGAGTACGGGCGGACATCCACGTGCGCGAAGTCGAGCACGACCGCCCGGCCACCGGCCCGCTCGGCCGACAGGGCGCGGTCGAGCCGCTCGGCGTCCCGCGCCGGATCGTAGGGTTCGAAGGACGGGTCGCCCCAATAGTCGTCGAACGTGGCCGCGAACGTGTCGATCAGGTGCGGTTGTTCGGCCTGAGCGAGGCGTACGTTCCACTCCAGGCCATGGCTGAGGGCGGTGCGCGACAGGTTGGAGGAGCCCACATAGGCCGTGGACAGGCCGTTGTCCCGCTGGAACAGCCACGCCTTCGCGTGCAGCCGGGTCATTCGCGTGTCGTAGGAGACGCGGAGCTCGGCGCCCATGGCCACCAGCCGGTCCAGGGCCAGGCGGTCGGTGGCGCCGATGTACGTGGTGGTCACCACCCTCAGCCGGCCGCCCCGCGCCACGAACTCCTCGATCGCCTCCGCCAGCACCCGCACGCCGTTCCACTTCACGAACGCGCAGAGCAGATCCACCCGATCGGCCGAGGCCAGCTCCCGCTTGAGCTCATGGCCGATCTCCGGCTGTCCGCGGCCGTTGACCAGCAACGCGCTGCCGGTGAGGGGGATCACCGGCCGCGCCGGAAACCGTACCCGACCGGCCGCATCCCGATCCCGGCTCCTGGCGACGCCCAGCAGCTCCTCGGCGGCCTCCAGGAGCTCCTCGGGCGAGGCGGCCTCGGGCACCAGATCGCCGATGAGGTCGGCGACCCGGTTGACGATCTCCACCTGCCGCGCCAGCCGTACCGCGTCGTTCTCGCCCCGTACGGAGCGCAGCGCCCGGCGCGTGAGCGCGGCCAGATGCCGGGCCAGCGTCTCGTGGGAGTCGGCGATGTCCAACGATCGCCGGTCGACCAGGTCGCGATCGGGAACGGCACGCAGCAGGCCGTCCAGCTCACGGGTGATCAGATGCTGGTAAACGCCCGGCCGGAGATCGCTCACTCGGTGACTATAGGGCGCGGCCGGCCACCGCGACCCACGGAATATCGCCTTACACTGGCCGATCGTGGACTGGATCGAGCGGGTCGCCGAGATCCGGCGCTGGACCAGGGGCGGCGAGCGCGCACCGCACAAGCCGCTCCTCCTCCTGTACGCCCTGGGCCATTTCCAACGGCACGGTAACCGGCCCATCCCGTTCAGCGCCGCCGAGGCCGAGCTCAGGAAACTGCTCAAGGAGTACGGTCCGCCCCGCGACACCAGCCCCGGTTACCCCTTCCACCATCTGACGAACGACGGCCTCTGGCTGGTCGACACCCGCCACGGCGCAGGCAGCCCGGGCCCGGAGCTGGGCCGCCTGCGCGACAGCCAGGCCACCGGCCGCCTACACCCCGACCTGGCCCGCGCCCTGTCGGAGGAGCCCGGCCTGCTGGGGCGGATCGCCCGCCACCTCCTGGACGCCAACTTCGCCCCGTCCCTGCACCCGGACCTGTGCCTGCTGGCCGGCCTCGACCTGGAGCCGGGCGAGGCGCTCAGGACACCGCCGGTCGCGCGCCGTGACCCGGGCTTCCGCGACCGGGTGCTCATGGCGTACGAGTACTGCTGCGCGTTCTGCTCCTACGACGGCTGGCTCGACGGCGCGGCGGTGGGCCTGGACGCGGCACATGTGCGCTGGTGGGCCTTCGACGGGCCCGACGACGTGGCGAACGGCCTGTGCCTGTGCGCGATCCACCACAAACTATTCGACAAGGGCGTCCTCGGCCTGACCATCGACCGGACCATCGCCGTCTCCGCCAGGTTCGTGGGCCGGTCGCAGGCGTCCCGCGACATGGTCCTCTCCCTGTCCGGCCGCCCCGCCCGAAGCCCCCAGCCCGGCCTGGACGCGGTGGAGCCTGACCACATCAGCTGGCACAGCCGCCAGGTCTTCCGCACCCCCGCCCGCAGCTGACACCACCGGACCGCCACGGTCTGGGTTGACGCCGTCGGCATGATCCGCCCGCGCCGAGTACGCCGACTCTCCGATCAACGGGGCTTGACGGTCGTCGGCAGCGACCGGAACCCCCGGATGTTGGGATGGTGCACGCGCGTCGGTCGCGATGTGCGCCTGATCGACCCGCAGTTGTGACCCGACTGCGGTCCGTCAAGCTTGACATCCGATCACTGTCATGGCTTGATCGTATGGCTTCTCGCACTGATGAACGATTTTGAAGGAACCATGTTGTCAACGCGACGCCTTGATCGCGCTCCATCATCGCCTCGACCCGCGGTCATTCGATTAGCCCGCCGGCTGCTCACCCTCTGCACCGTACCGATCGTCGCAGCAGGCCTGATCGTGGCCCAAGCGCCCGCCGCCAGCGCGGCCGACTCCAAAACGGACCTCGGCGTTTCTCTCCCGTCCGGCCTGAGAAGCGGCGACATCGCCGCGGGCCGCGACAAGCTGTTCGTTTCCGCCGCCGACCGCATCGCCGTCGCCAACGCCCAGGGCTCTGTCACCGACACCATCCATGACCTCCCGGGCGTGTCAGAGCTCGCATCGGTGGCCGACGGCTCGCGCCTGTACGCGGCGGTCAGGGGCGCGAACCAGGTCGTGGAGATCGACACCGAAACCCTCGCCATCAAGCGGCGCATCGACCTGACCGCCTATCCGTGCCCGTCGACGATGTCGCTGGCAGGCAGTCGCCTCTATGTCGGTTACGGCTGCAGCATCTACGACAACAAGAACGGTGTCGTCAGCTTCGACGTGTCCGCGGCGGAGCCGGGGTTCACGCAGGTCGAGACCGGGCTGCCCAGCCCTCCGCTCCTGGCCGCCGCAGGCGGGACGCTGGCCGTCGGCATCACCGGCAGGACCCCCAGCGATCTCTTGATCTACGACGTGTCCGGTGCCACCGTCACCCGCCGCGGTGTCATCAGCGGCGTCACGAATGACCTGTCCAACCCGAGCGACCTCACCATCACCTCGGACGGCGCCACGCTGTTCTCCGCTTTCGGCTACCCGTACAGGGTCGACAGCTGGGACACCACCGCCATGACCCGTGTCCGCAGCTACGGCACGCAGCCGGGGAGCGCCATCACCCTCGATCCGGACGGCTCCCATCTGGTGGGCGGAATGGCGCGTCGTCCGACCGTCGAGATGTTCGACGTCGCCACCGCGGAGCGGACGTTCGAATACACGCACCAGGCCGACCAGGCATCCGTTGTCCCTGGCGGCATCGCCATCTCCGGCACCACGGTCTTCGTCGTGCTGAGGGGACAGTCGGACCGGCTCTACCTGGCACGGCTGCCCGACGTCACGCTTCCCGCGGGTACGCTCAGCCTGACCGCTCCCACGCGGGCGACCGTGCTCGAACCTCTCACGCTGACCGGTCGGCTCACCTTGCCGGACGGCTCGACCCCCGGCGTACAGACGTTGTCCGTCATCCGTCAGCGACCGTACGGCATCGTGGAATCCCTGCCCGAGGTGAAAACCGCCGAGGACGGCACGTTCACTGTCACCGACACCCCACAGGCCGTCGACTTGCACAGGTACGAGGTCGTCTGGGAGGGCACTTCGACCTTCCGGTGGACCACGGCCTGGTCGCCGTGGTTCACCGTGGACAAGCGCTCCTCCTCGGTGACGGTGACGTCGTCGCCCGAGCCGGCCGTCTTCGAACCGCTTACCCTGACCGGCCGCCTCGCCCTGGCAGGCGGCTCGGCTCCCGGCGCGCAACGCCTGGCGGTATCCCGCAAGCTTCCCGGCGACGTCAAGAAGCCCCTCACCGAAGTGACGACCGCCGATGACGGCACATTCACCGTCACCGACACACCGTCGGTGGGCGGCGTCATCTACTACGAGGTGAGCTGGGCTGGGGACTCCGTCTATAGCTCGTCCCTGGCCTGGTTCCCGGTGACGGTTGCCAAACGCCAGACGGTCCTCACCCTGTCGGGCCCCGAGAAGGCGATCGCCGGAGAGCAGCTCGAAGTCAGCGGCAAACTGGACGGCGGTGGCCGGCTCCCTTCACCGAATGCCGTGCTCACGGTGCAACGCACCTTTGTCGGCCGCGACGGCACCGTCAGGAAGGCGTTGCCGGACGTGACGGTGTCCGATGACGGGTCGTTCACCTTCACCGATACACCTGATGATGGCGGCGAATACACCTACAGCGTCAAGTGGGCCGGCGACTCGACATTCGCGGCTGCCGCGGAAGCCACCCACCTGGTTACGGTTCGCGGGCGACCCGGTTAAAGAACGGAGCCGCTGAGCCGACGATCCCCGGGCGGCCCGGGTGGCTGCCCCGCCACCCGGGCCGCCCGTTTCGTGCTCACGCGTCGGACAAGTCGCCTTGTCATCGGCCCCAAACATGCGGGAGACCACCGCCCGGCCCGCTTGA
Organism: Nonomuraea sp. JJY05; assembly: GCF_043496855.1. Classification (NCBI taxonomy): domain Bacteria; kingdom Bacillati; phylum Actinomycetota; class Actinomycetes; order Streptosporangiales; family Streptosporangiaceae; genus Nonomuraea; species Nonomuraea sp. JJY05. The sequence goes on along the minus strand of NZ_JBIEIS010000045.1, from coordinate 47,651 downwards.
TCACGACAGGTGTTCTTGCTCAGCGGCCGCGGCGTAGGCGGCGTCGAGGCGCTCGAACGGGCCCGGACCGTCGTGCGGCTTCGGCGGGGCGCCGAGGTGGCGGACGCGAAGCTCGTCCATGAGCTCCTCGATGAACGCCGGACCCTCATCGCGCATGAGTTGCTGCCGGCTCCGGAGCTCGGCGCTGCCCGGGCGCCAGTCGAGGCTCCAGTTGCCGAGGGCGTACATGATCGGAAGAGTCTGGATACCGGCTTCAGTGAGGCTGTAGCGAGCGCGCTGCCCCCTCGCGGCGGTGCCGCGGGTGAGGATCCCCGCGTCGACGAGCCGCACGAGGCGGTCGGCGAGGATGTTCGAAGCGATGCCCTCGATCGATCCGGTGAGCAGCGCCCGAAAGTAGCGGCGGTCGCCGAAGATGACGTCGCGCAGCACGAGCAACGACCAGCGATCTCCGAGCACCTCGACGGCGGCGTTGATCGGACATCCGGACCGTGGTTCCACGATTCCTCCTTGACAGGTATTTCACCCCACCTATAGTAGTTGCATAATACAATCACTTTTGGGAAGAGGAGCTGATGGGCCGCCTTATCTACTCGATGCAGGTGTCCCTCGACCTGCGGATCGAGCAAGTGCCGGGGGACAACGGTGCTGGCGAGTGGCTGCGCATCGACGAGGAACTGCACCGCGAGTGCAACGCGCTGACGCAGACGCTCGCGCTCATGGTTCAGGGCCGGGTCTACTACGAGGTCATGGAGGAGTACTGGCCACGGGCGCGCGAGGACGCGTCGCTGCCGGACTACATGCGTGAGTACGGCGAGATCTGGACCGCCAAGCCCAAGGTGCTCGTCTCCCACACCCGCCGCAGCGCCGATCACAACACCCGGATCATCGGCGGAGACGACGCGATCGAGCAACTCGCCGCCCTGCGGGCCGGGACCGACGGCAGCATCAGTGTGGGCGGCGCGGCGCTCGCGACGCAGCTGCTTCGGGCGGGGCTGCTCGACGAGCTGCTGCTCTTCACCCATCCCGCGATCCTCGGCTTCGGCAGGCCGCTGTTCGACGACTACGACGTGCCGATCGAGCTCGACCTGCTCGAGCAGCGATCGTTCAAGCAGGGCGTCACGATGCACCACTACGCCATCCGGGACGCAAGGGAGGCGAGCTCGTGCTGAGGCAGGTCGCGGAGGGTGTGCTGGTCCACGAGAGCGAGTTCGTGCAGAGCAACGCCGTTGTGGTCCAGGGCCGGGCCGGTGCGTTGCTCATCGACCCCGGGGTGACCGGCTCTGAGATCGACTGCCTCGCGAACGACCTTCGCGAGTTGGGCCGGCCCGTTGTGGCAGGGTTTTCCACGCATCCGGATTGGGATCACCTGCTCTGGCACGCCCGGCTCGGCGAGGCGCCCCGTTACGGCACGGCGCGCTGCGCGGCCACTGTCCGAGATCAGCTATCGGACGCAGGTGCGAAGGCCCGCATCGCCGCCCACCTCCAGGAGACGGAAGTCGCCGGGCAGGTACCGCTTGACCTGCTCGGCCTCATCACCGGCCTGCCCGCCGAAACCGCGCAGATTCCTTGGGATGGCCCTCAAGTCCGGATCATCGAGCACCAAGCGCATGCCCCGGGCCACGCGGCGCTGTTGATCGAGGAACGCGGGGTTCTCGTCGCCGGCGACATGCTTTCTGATGTCTTGATTCCGATGCTCGACTTGGACGGCACGGCTGACCCGATCGAGGACTACCTCACCGCGTTGCGGCTGCTCGAGGGCGTGGCGGGCGACGTCAATGTCATCGTCCCGGGCCACGGTTCCGTCGGCGGATCCGACCAGGTACAGGCACGGATCGACCAGGATCGGGCATACGTGTACGCCTTGCGTGACGGCCGGGATCCCAGCGACCCGCGGATCGGCCCATCGGCCAAGCCTGGCTGGGAATGGGTGAGCTATGTGCACACAGGGCAACTCCAGCGCCTGGCCCAAAGAAGCGAGCGCGACGGGACACCCCGCTAGCGATCGGTGTGCGACACGGCCGCAAATCCGTTGGACGACGCTCTACGGCACACCAGCAATGCCGATGGGCGCGCATGAGCTGAGGCCAACATGCCGCTACCCGACCTGACCAAGGAGGAATTACGTGCGTTACGGTCCTACGGCGATCCCGGCTACCTGAAAAGTGCTGGAAGGCGGCGGGCGGAGCAGCGTTCGGTGGTGCACGGTGTGCTCCACCTCGATGCCGTCCAGTCCGACCCACGGTGTCTTCCGCGACGGTAGGAGACCGAACGCCGAGCCAGGCAGGGGATCACGCAGTACGAGAGCGCCTGCCAGGGCGGCGCCGATCGGCGTCAAGCGGACGCCGCCCACGTCGTTCGGGAAAGAGTGCTCTTTTCGGTTGCGCGCGAGGGCTTTCTTTGCATCTGCTCAAGCCTGGCAGCTCACAAGCTTTCCTTGGGAAGCTTACGCACGATGGCTACAGAGGTGAGCCACACCGATTGTCGGTGTCGATCAATAGGCTGCGGCCCGTGATCGAGAACAGATTATGCTCCGCCTGCATCGAGGCACTCGCGTGAACCCCGTGCAGGAGGTGCTCGACCGCATCGAGACTGGCTCCGCCGCAAGCCTCGTAGCGTTCCTGCACGGGCTCAACGACGACGACAGACGCGCGGTGGCCCGGCATCTGCCCGCCCACCTGAGCGAACGCAGGCGCGCCGGGTTCGAGGCCGAACGGCGAATCTGGGAGCTGGCGCCCCTTTATCGCCTGGCCGGGGCGGCCTGCTTGAGCGGGGCGGAGCAGGTGGCGTCTTGGCTCAACCGGCGGGAGCTGAGTGGGGTGGAGCCGAAGGCTGACGCCGTACAGGTCATGTCCGTGCTCGGGAACCGGCCGCTGGAGTGGCGCCGCGACCTGGCCGTCCGCCTGGTACGGCGGTTGCGGCCGGCCCCCTCCGGTTCGACCTGGCGGCGCGTGCAGTCACTGAGAGCCTGGGACCTGGCCGCGGCGCTGGTGATCGAGACGGGCGTTGAGCCGCCAGAGAACGACGCGTTCGTGTCCGGGTGGGTGTTGCGGACGGTCGAGCGGCATTGGATGAACAACGGGATCCCCGTGCTCGCCGATGATCGGCTGCTCGATCACATGCTGCCGCGCCTGTTCCAGGCGGCGGGCGTGGCGGATGGGCTGGGCTGGAATCCACCCTGGGAGGGAAGCCGGACCATCATCAGCGAGCTGGTCGAGCTGGCTCGGACGGGCCGCGTGCCGCGTCAGGCGTTGCTCGACGGCTGCGTGAGCCGGTTCCTGACCGGATGCGATGCGGCTGAGGCCGCTTCCTTCATCAAGTTGTGGAGGGCGCTGAAGCCGGAGGCGGCCGAGATCCCGGTGACCGACTTCGTCCGCGTGCTGCCGTCGGCGTCCTCGCCTTTGGTTCAGCTCGCGCTGGAGGAACTGCACCGGGCGGAGTCCGCGGGAGCGCTCGAGGCGGACCTGTTCGCCGAGGCGGTCCAGGCGCTGGCGTACCGGCCGGAGAAGAAGAACATGGCGGCCGCGGTGAAGTGGATCGCCGACGCGCCCCCGGCCAGGGGCGCCGCCGCAGTGGCCGCGCTGGCGCCCGTGTTCGACGTCGACACTCCTAGCCTGCGCGAACGTGCGGTGCGCGTCGCGGTCAAACTCGCCCCGCACACCGCCGAACCCGATAAGGAGGCGGTCCGCGAGGCGGCCACCCGGCTGCCTACCGACCTGCGCCAGCGGCTGGCCGCCGCTTTCGGCATGGTGGACGAGGCTGAGCCTGAGCCCATGGCCACCGTGCTGACCGTGCCGGCGCTACCGGCCCTGCCCCCGCCCATCGTGTCAGTGGCGGAACTGGCCGCCGAGCTGGACAAACCGCTCTGGCCACAGGATCCAGCGCGGATCGAGCGTGTCCTGTCCGGCCTGGTCGAGCTGACCCACGAGGATCGTGACGCCGTCGTAGCCGGATTACAGCCCTGGTGGCGGGCGAACTGGCAACTTCCCTTCGAAGCGCGAGCCTACGCGTACGGCATCTCCGGCACTGACGAGAACATCGGTTTCCTGCTGTGGCGCTGCGCGCTGGCCATCGTGTCGCCCTCCAACAGCCGCGAGTTGACCGCATTGCTGAATGACGACAGCAGTCGCTGGCCGAGCTCCGAGCCTGCCCCACAACAATTCGTCCAGCAGCGCTTCCGTGAGGTCCTATCCCTGCTCGAACGGGATGAGACGGTTCCCGTGTTGCTGGCCACGCCGACCGCGCCCACCGGGCACGTCGACGCCACCACCTTGGTCGCGCGCATGGAGCGACTGGGCGGCGCCGATCCGCTCGAGTACGACTTCCTGCAGGCGTTGCTGCGACTGTCACGCAGGATCGATCCGGAACTGGCCGTGCGGGCGGAGAGGCTGCCGTCGGAGGCGGGCCGCCGGCTGGCAGCTTGCCTGCGCGACGGCGGCTTGCCCGACCCCGTCGTGACCTGGGAACTCGGAGCGTTCGACCGCCCGGCGTCCTACCACCAGTCGCTGCAGGAGGCGCACGCCCGCCTCGCACCACCCGAGGGCGTGCCTGGGCCGCTCGCCGAGCTGTGGACTCTCGCACCCAAGACCGGTTATCCCGCCTTCTCCCGGAACATGGTGTGGTGGCCTTCGATCATGCCGTCGCATCGGGAGGCCCTGGCCGCGCACCTCCTCGAGTGCCTTCCATCGAGCGGTCCGGTGGAGGTCGTGGCCGCTCTGGCGCACAACGCCGGCCCGGCAGGCATCGCGACCGCGAGCACGATCGTTGTCGCCATGAACCATCCCAGCCCCGCCCAGCGGGGTCTGGCCGCCGACGCGATGCTCACGCTGGTCGCGTACGGGGAACTGCCCGCAGCTGACCTCGGCCGGGCCGTGGGCCACATGGTCTGCGGTGAGCAAGTGAAACTCAACCGGATCACCGGCGTCCTCGACGAGGTCACGGCGGCCGGGGCGCACGCCCACGTGTGGGCGGCCCTGGCCCAGGCGGTGCCGCTGCTGTTGCCCGGATCCGGTGAGAGGGCCAGGCCGGGGCTGGGCGAACTGCTCAAGGTCGCCGTGCGCGCGGCGGTGCTCGCCGGGGCGCGCGACGACCTACCGGGGCTGGCGGAACTGGCGGCACGCAAGGGCTCGAGCCTGCTGGTCCATGAGGCGCGGCGTCTGCACGAGACAATTTCCGCCTGAGGCATCATCTCGAACCCTTGCTCGTGATCAAGGTCTGGGGCGGGAACGGTGGCGGCGATTGCGCGAATGGCATCGGTCAGTGCGTCATCGCTGCGAGCCTTTGGTTTCTGTTGCCCGTGGGACAGCCACGGTCTGCCGGGGAAGCGGTGACCCTCGGACGAGGGCGGCGGTCGGTGTGCGTACCGCGCGGCTCGGCGGATGCCGGGCGGCCGGTCCGCCGCCTGGCCGAGGGTCGGGACGGCCAGGCGACGGACGGTATGTGTCCGGGCGGGCCGGAGCGGCCGACTCAGCCGAACATGCCCGGTGTGTAGTCGCCGGCGGGCTGCCGGTTGATGACGTTGATGCGGTTGTAGGCGTTGATGACGGCGATCAGCGAGATGAGAGCGGCGAGCTGGTCGTCGTCGTAGTGCTTCGCGGCGTTCGCCCATGCCTCGTCCGACACGCCACCCGCGCCGTCCGCGATGCGCGTGCCCTGCTCGGTCAGCTCCAGCGCCGCGCGCTCCGCGTCAGTGAAGATCGTGGCCTCGCGCCACACGGCCACCAGGTTCAGACGCTGCTGTTCCTCACCCGCGGCGAGGGCGTCCTTGGTGTGCATGTCGGTGCAGAAACCGCAGCCGTTGATCTGGCTGGCACGGATCTTCACCAGCTCCTGAGTGGCGACCGGGAGGGCCGTCCGCACCGCCGCGCCGGTCGAGTTGAGGTGTTTCATGACCTTGCCGGCGAGGGCGTTGCCGAAGTAGTCGATACGCGCTTCCATGACGGATCTCCCTGGGTACGGAACAGTTACCACCTAATGACCGGGAGCCTCCCGCATCTGTGACAACCCGCGCGTACGCCGGCACGGAACACGTGTGAAGACAACCTGTGTTTGCGGCCCCGACCTCGAGAACCACCGACGTGTGCAGCCGCTGGCATCGAACGCGTGGGCGAAGGCCGTCGGCCCGGCGACCGCGGCCGTCCAGGTCGATGAGCAGCCGCTCCCAGCAGCGCCGATGCTTCATCGTGCTGGTCTTGTCCCACCGCGGCCAGCGCGGTTCTTCCCGTGTCGTGGGCACGCGCGCGCTGGATCGTTCTGGACTTCCATCTACGCTTGGTGACCATTTCCACACTGGAGTGATGCCCTGGCCCCGGCGGAGTGACCGGCGTCACTCCGTCAGGGCTGGTGCGGGGTGGTTTCCTACTGGAATTCGCACCCCGGGTTCGGCGCGTCCACGGAGAGCGGCGCGCCGTGCGGGATCACGTACAGCACTTCCATGACGACGGGCTTGTCGCCCCGGTTCTGGCCGATGTGGACGTGGTCGGAGCCGCTGGGCTCGACGATGGCCTGCCCGGCCTCGTACACGCCGTCAGACTCGCAGGTGGAGCGGAAGTGGCTGAGCGTTCCCTTGCGGATGACGCCGTAGAGGGTGCCTTCGTGGTAGTGCCAGCCGGTGCTGCCGCCCGGCTCGACCGTGATCTCGCGCAGGATGTAGTCCTGCTCGCCCACTGTCCTCTGGAAGAGAACCGTGGCGCTGACGCCGCTGCTCGGGGTGGCGTTCGCCGTGCCGGGAAGCAGGGCGAGGCTCGCGGCGGCGGCGGTCGCCGCGAGTCCCATGCGATGGAGCTTGTTCATCTCGTCCCTTCTGAGGCGTGGCCGCCGTGTGCTTGGGGGCGCGGCCGCCGGTTCGTCCCTGTAGACAGGGCAGCTCCCGATCTTGTGACACGGCTCCGCGACGTTACCCGGGGGCGACCACGCGCGGGGAGGGGACGGGTGCCGGTCAGCGCGGGATGGTGTCGCGGTGGGCGGCCAGCCACGTGTCGAACGACTGCAGCCTCGGGTTGAGCTCGCGCAGCAGCTCGAAGTCGATGAGCTCGGCGATGTCCGGGGCGGCCGCGATCAGGTACTGGAGCATGTTGCCGACCTCGCCCGCGCCCGGGAACCCCGCGGCCCGGATCATGTCGGGGCTGACCGCCTGGTAGGTGACGGGCTCGCCGAGCGCCAGGCTCAGCGCGGCGGCGTACTGCGCGCCGGTGAGCACGGACCCGGCGACGCTCACCCGCCTGCCGGCCATCCCGATCCCGCGGCGGAAGATCCCCAGCGCGGTCCTGCCGACGTCCTCCGCGGCATGCGCGGCCACCCGCGCCTCGCCGAACCCGAGCGGCAGCACCAGCGCGCCCGTCTCGTCACGCCGGGGCGCGAACATGTCCCGGAACGCCTCGTAGTAGACGTTCGCCTGCAGGAAGGTGGTGGGCACGCCCGACTCCAGGAAGAACCGGTCGGCCTCGGCCTTGCCGTCGGCGTGCGGCACCTTGTACGAGCCCTCGAAGCTCGGCGTCCCGTCGCCCGGCCGGAAGTAGCCGCGGGTGTCGGACAGCGTGGACCAGACGAAATGCCGTACGCCGGCCTCCTGCCCCGCCCGCGCCGCGTTGCCGGCCTGCTCCCGCTCCTTGGTGGTCGCGGGCCGCGCCCGCTCCTCCTCGGGCGTGCGAGGCTCCCAGAAGTTGGTCACCACGAAGGCGCCGTGGGCGCCGTCGAACGCCTTGCGCAGGCTGCCCGCGTCGTCGAGATCGGCCCCGACGACCTCGGCCCCGAGCGCGGCCAGCTCCCTGGCCCGCGCCGAACCCGGGTCCCGGGTCAGGGCTCGCGCGGCGAACCGCCCACTGCGGTCGTCGAGGATCGCGCGGACCAGCCCGCCCCCTTGCGCTCCGGTCGCGCCCACCACGGCGATGATCTGCTGCTCGCTCATAGAGACAAACCCCTCACGTGTTCAGGTTGATGTATCAACCCGTTCACCATACAGCGCCAGGTTGATACGTCAAGCAACGGGTAGGGTGGGCGTCATGGGATGGGAACAGGAGCTCGGCGAGGCCGACCGGATGTGGCGCACGTACATCGAAATGGCCAAGCACCTCAACTCGCACCTGCAGCAGCACCTGCAGCGCGAGTGCGACCTGTCCGCGGCCGACTTCGAGGTCCTGGTCCGGCTCACGGAGTCGGAGCGGCGGGAGATGCCCGTCGCGGAGGTGGCCGCCGCGACCCAGTGGGAGAAGAGCCGCCTGTCCCACCAGCTCACCCGGATGGCGCAACGCGGGCTGGTCGAGCGAGTGGACTCCAACGACCGCCGCTACCCCGACGTGCGGCTCACCGACAAGGGCTACGCGGCGATCAACAAGGCCGTCCCCGAGCACACCGAGATGGTTCACGCCCTGTTCGTCGACGTGCTGGGGCCCGAGCGGCTGGCCGGCTTCGCGCAGGCCTGCGCCGACGTGCTCCGCGCCCTCGACGAGCACCGGGAGCGGGACTGCTCGTTGTGATCATGCTCCCGCGCCGCGGAAAGCACCCCCAGGGTGTGGCGAAAAACGGAGATCATTCGTGCCCCGATTGCCCCTGCTCTCCTGGGTGGCCACGCTGGCCGCCGCCGCGTATCCGACCTCAAGAACATCTGGGCGGAACAAACGGCAGGAGCGCCGGCGAAGAACTGCAGTTCGGCTGCGCGGACCTTGGGTCCACGCAGCGGGGCTCGACACGGTTCTGTAGGACCGTCAACCACGCCCCGAACCGGGTGTCACGGTCGGGTGCCGAAGGGGCCGAGCTCGCCGAAGTCGATGCGCAGCGACTCGACCATGGTCATGGCGTTGTCGACGGTGAAGACGTCGGCGGCGGCGAGAACGCCGGTGTACTTGGCGGCGACGGGCGCGGCGGCTGCCGTGGCGACGGCGTCCAGGTACGCCTTGAAGATAGCCCAGGCGTTGCCGGCCGGCCCGTACTTCTCGTAATAGGGGGTGGGGTCGACCGAGGCGGAGGCGGCGCGGGTGCTGGCCAGGAGGTCGGCCACGTACTGCTTCTGGAGGGTGGCGTCGGCGCGGACGCCAAGACGGCCGAGGTGGCCGCCGACGAGGGTCCGCCAGGGGTACTCCATGGCGATGTCATGGGCCTTGATCCAGGCGGGGATGTCCTGGGAGGCGGCGAGGCCCTTGAAGGGTACCCAGCCGGGGAAGAGCACGTCGACGACCATGAGCGTGGCGTAGTCGGGCGCATAGACGAAGATGTTGTCCGGGGAGTGGTTCGGGCCGCGGTAGGCGAGTTTGAGGCGTTCGCCGCCGACCTGCAGGACATAGTGGTCGTCGAAGGTCACCGTAGGTGCCGGACGGTTGGGGTCGGCATCGATGCGCAGCAGGCGGCGGGTCTCGGTGTGGCCGATGCGCACCACGTCCTTGCCGAATATGGAGGCAGCTCCGATGTGGTCGGCGTGAGAGTGGGAGTACACCAGGTGCGTGACCTTGGAGGGCCTGCCGTTGGCACGGGTCACCTCCTGGATGGCCCGCAGCAGGTTGTGCCCGATGGTGGGCGGGGCATCGACGAGCACGACGCCGTCCCGCGTGGTGAGGAACATGGCCTGGTAGTAGGAGTCGGTGACCCAGTACAGGTTGCCCTCGATGTGTCCGACGAAGTAGCCGTCGGCGTTGGGCGCGGGCCCGACCGATGCGGAAGGGACCGGCGCGTAGTCCGGAAGGCCGGGCGAGTCGGTCGCGGCAGCGGTGCCCGAGAAACCGCCGAGCAGCGAGGCGGCGGTGGGAACTGCGGCGGCGACCGACGCGCGCCTCAAGAACGTGCGGCGGTTGGTTGTGCTCGTCTGTGCGGACTCAGTAGTCATGTGTTGTCCTTGTGAGCATTGGTCATAGGTCAATGCCGGCTTGTGCTGCGGGTGGCAATCGCTGTTGTCAGGAGGGGTGAAGTTCGACAACGACGCGATAGCTGGCAGGTTCTGAGGTGATGTGAAGGCCCGGATCGTCGAACATGCGCTGCAACGAGGCATGCCACTCGGGATTGCCGGTGGCTTTGTCGAGCGCGGTGCCCGAGGTCCACTCGGCGATGTGGACGAACCGCACCTCAGGGGCGTCGGCGAGCGGCCTGTGCAGGCGGGAGCGGAGGAAGCCGGGCTGGGTCGACATGATCCGGGCGTTCTCCTGGTACACCTCGACGAAATAGTCGGCTTCGTCCGCCGGCACGGTGTAGCTCTTGATCACAGTTACCGGCCCGTCAACGCCGGTCTTCGATTCCAGGGATTGACTCATACCCATGGAGACCGGCGACGCCTCGAATTTGTGACACCAGCCGGCTGTTGACCTCGATGCCTCAGCCATCAGCCGACTCGGGTGAGGGCCTCCGCTTGGCGGTGGTTTTCGCCTGATCATCCGTTTTGTGTTTCCGTACGGCGTGTCGTGGACGCCCGAGGCGCTTGGGTGGGCGTCGGCTTCCATGGGCCCAGGGCGGTGCGGTCACTCCTTCCGTGCTCGGCGGGGTGTCTTTGTGCTGGTCAGCCGGGTGCTGGGAGCGCACGAAGGCTTTGCGGGCAGGTGAGGAACGCGCTCTTCCAGGGCCAGATGGCGCTGATCTTCAAGATCCTGGGGCGGGCGTGGGTACGCGGCCAAATCTCCACGGCTTGGTGGCATCCCGGTTGCGCCGCATGGCCTCTCCTTCTGATAGGGGGAGCGCGCACGTACGGCCCTCACGTGCGTGATCGCTGGAGCGACCGCGTCACACCCGCCGCCTCGCGGGGGGCGCCGGGAGCGGCCATGGACCGTCCCTGCGTGCGCGGGGAGCGCGGGCACGTAATACGTGCCAATGAGGCGGTCGAGGGACCATCCCCGCGGCTTAGCTCACATGATCGAGAAGAGACAAGCGTCATCGGCCCTCCTCAGGGCCGCTGTGGCATACAACCGTCTCCACGATCCCGGAGGATTGACAGTGATGAGACCTACGTCACACCCAGCTTCCTGTCACACATAGCCTGGGCTACCCGGTCAACCGTGTGTGGAGCCTCGACCTCGTCGCCGTCATCAACGCCTGCACCGCATCAATGTCATCAACCGGCAACCTTGAGCACTACTAGCCTGGCCAGTTCGGCTTGCACCAGATCGCCCAGACACGATCCGGTCCCGGACCTGCTCGTCGAGTCGTCCAGGAGTCACGGAGTCCAGCAGAGCGCGGGCATCGCTGTCGCTCAACCGCCCCACTTCGAGCTGTGGCAGCCCCGTCAACTCGTGTTCGAGGCCGGGCTCGCGCACCGCGAGCATCAGCCCGATCGGCTCCGCGAACAGGCGTCGCGCGACGAAGGCGAGGGTCTGCGCGGGGACTTGATCAAGCCACTGGGCGTCATCGACGAGGCAGACCAGCGGCTCTCTCTCGGCCACTTTGGCGAGCAGGCTGAGCACCGCGAGCCCGACCAGGAAGCGGTCCGGTGGAGTTCCCGCGCTCAGGCCGAACGTCGTCTCGAGCGCGTCGCGTTGCGGGCCCCGGCAGGCGACCGAGATGTTCCAGGAACGGGGCGCACAGCTGATGCAGTCCGCCGAAGGCCAGCTCCATCTCGGACTCGACGCCGGCCGCTCTGGCTATCCGGCAGCCGGACGCGCTGGCCCGCGCGTACTCCAGCAGCGCCGTCTTGCCGATGCCGGCCTTGCCGCGCAGGACCAGGACCGAGCTGTGGCCGCCCTGCACCGTCGCCACGAGCTGGTCCAGCGTCTCGCACTCGATCTGCCGCCCACTAAGCCGCGACCCGGGACTTCTGCTTGCCATGGGCACCGCCCGCCGTTGACCCTTGACTGTCGAACGTAGGAGGATGCCGACGCTACGTCTTAGATCGACGGGTAGCCTACCGTTCTGCCGTCAACCCGGGCAATTTGCCGGTGACACTGGCCGCGGGGTGAGCCGGTGCACAGATCGTCGATCAGGTGGACGATGATCAAACAGGACGTCAGTCTCTGAACGGCGGCACGACCGACTGCCCGCTGAGGTCCCCGGTGGCACCGCCGAGGACCTCACTGTTTGAAGGGCCTCTCCTGCCCCCGGTACCTACTACGGGGCCAGTGGGCACCCGTAACTCCGGGCCAGGGTACCGACCAGGGTGTCCCCAGGGCGCGATGGAGGGGCCCGAGAGGCGACCGTGATCGCAGTGGCATCGCCGGATGCCAGGGGCGAACGGAGCCGGGACCGTGACCATGAACCTGTTCGAGTCACACAGAGACCACGCAGAGCAGACCGATGACCGGTCGATCATGAGATGGGACGGAGACGCTTCGGCGTTCGTCAGCGCCGCGCCCCGGCTTTTCGCGATCGGTCTGCGCGTCCTGCAGGACGTGGGCGAGGCCGAGGACGTGGTGCAGGAGACGTGGCTGCGTTGGGCCCGCTCCGACCGGGCGGTCGTCATCAGCCCGCCCGCGTTTCTCGCGCTGACCACCACGAGGCTCGCCATCAATGTCGCTCAGTCCGCCCGCAGGCGCCGCGAGACCTCCGTCGGCCCCTGGCTTCCCGAGACAACAGACCTTTCTGTCGGCCCCGAGACGGCAGCCGAACGACGCGAGGCGGTCGATACCGCGATCCGGCTGCTGCTGGAGAGACTGACCCCCGGCGAACGAGCGGTCTATCTCCTACGCATAGCCTTCGACTACCCGTACCGCCAGATCTCCGGGATCCTCCACCTGAGCGAAGACCATGCGCGGCAACTCCTGCGACGCGCCCGCGACCACCTTGCCACCGAGCGACACCACCAGGTGAGCACCACCGCGCACTGGCGCCTCGTACGGACGTTCGTCGCCGCCGCGCAGTCCGGCGACCTCGCCGGACTGGAACAACTGCTCGCCGCCGACGTCGCCCGCTAGGTCCGATCAGCGTCGGGCTACGGCCCGTTTGCGGATCCCCGAAGTTATCCAGAAGGTCGTCGGCGTACCGGCTGGCGCGCCCGCACCCGGCCTGGACCGGTCATGGTCACGCCTGCTCCGGCGTCGCGTCAATGGTGATCGCGCGGGTGCAGCGGTACTGGGCTCGCGGTAGCAGCCTGTCGCCAGGCATCGACGCGCCCGCTTCCGCCGGGGTGGCGCCCTCAGGCCAGGTGTCGACGTCGCAGCAACGGAGCGACGAGAAGGCGGTCAAGCCATCGATGACGTCTCTGACCTGAGCGCCCAGCTCGGCCCTGCGCGAGGAGGTGACGCGGGGATGCCGACGCCTTCCTCGTGACGGTGTGTACGGCCGCCGCGTTCGGTCCTGCGACCAATGGCACGTCCGGCGTGGCGAAGGTCGCCCTTGCGAGGGCCGGTGTCACTCCCCTATTGGATCTGGTCGGTCGGGCGGATGAGGATCTCGTTGACCGCGACGTGCTCCGGCTGGGTGACCGCGTACACGACGGCGTTGGCGATGTCCTCGGGCTGCAGGGTGCGCATGGAGGCGGCCATGTTCTGTGCGGCGGCCCGCATCGTGGGGTCCGTGTTGTGGCCGGTCAGCTCGGTGGCGACGAAGCCGGGCTCGATGACCACGACACGCACACCCCGGCTGGTGACCTCCTGCCGCAGCGACTCGGAGAAGGCGGTGATGCCGAACTTCGTCGCGGCATAGACACCGGCGTAGGCCGACGCGATCCGGCCCGAGGTCGAGGAGACCTGCACGATCGTGCCCCTGCGCTCCAACAGGTGGGGCAGACCCGCATGGACCATGTACATCGAGCCGAGCAGGTTGGTCTCGACCATGCGGGTCCATTGCGTGATGTCCGCACCCACGATCGGGCCGTTGAGCATCACCCCGGCGTTGTTCACCAGGACGTCCAGGGCGCCGAAGCGCTCGACGGTCGCCGCGACCGCGGCCCGCACCGACTCTTGGTCGGTCACGTCCAGTTCGAGGGCCAGCACCTCACCGGGCGCCTTGCGCGCCAGCGACTCCAACCGGTCGGCGCGCCGGGCCCCGACCGCGACACGTGCCCCTTCCGCTGAGAGGGCCAGCGCAGTGGCCTCGCCGATGCCCGACGACGCTCCAGTGACGAGGACGACCAGTCCATTCAACGTGTTGCTCATGTGCTTCCTTTCCGGAGGGGTTCACAGGTTTCGTCATGCCGCAATAGCTCCGCCGCGCTCCTCGTTGCCCCCAGTCGCCAGCTAAGACCGGGCAGCCTCCAGGCTTGTGACAGCTGCCGCGAAATGGCGGCGTCGTGGCGAGGCGCGTCGCGGGGAACCAGCTGTGTCAACCCGCCACAAGCCACACGGGGCGGCCCATGGCCCCGCACCGACCTCGTGCCGTTCGCACGCCCGGCCGGACATGGAACACTGCCTCAGCCCCGATGGTGTCGTATCCGAGCTCGTGGACGGCATCCGCGACGATGATCTACCGGCTCAGCTGGTGAGACGCAGACCGTACCACTTGGCCTGGCGCGTGCCTTGGGTGTATTTAAAGACGTGCAACTGGTGCAAAAAGCGGGGGACCGTGAACCGACGTAGGCGGGGCTCCCGGGAGGGTCAGAACACCGGGCTGGTCGGGCGGGAACCGGAGCGCGCTCTCCTCGATCAGACGATCGCGGCTGTCCGTATGGGCGAGAGCCGCGTGCTCGTCGTGCACGGCGCGCCGGGAGTCGGGAAAACAACGCTGCTGGAGTACGCGGCGAACTCGGCGACGGGCATGCGGGTGCTGCGTGCGGCCGGCGTCGAGTCCGAGATGGAACTGGCTTTCGCCACCTTGCACCAGTTGTGCGCACCGCTGCTGGATCAGCTGGAGAACCTTCCCGCACCGCAGCGCGACGCCCTCGAGACGGTCTTCGGGATACGAGGGGGAGCGCCGCCCGAGCGCTTCCTGGTCGCGCTGGCCGTACTGAGCCTGCTGTCTGACGCCTCGGAGAAGGGTCCCCTGCTCTGCGTGGTCGACGACGCGCAGTGGATGGACCGGGCCTCGGCGCAGGTCCTCGGCTTCGTCGCTCGGCGGCTCCTCGCGGAGTCGGTCGCCCTCGTCTTCGGCTCTCGCGAACAGACCCAGGATCTGCGCGGACTGCCGGAGCTCGAGGTCACCGGCCTGACGGCGGAAGACGCGCACGCCCTGCTGACCGCGGTGACGCACGTCCAGATCGATCAACACGTCCGCGACCGGTTCGTGGCCGAGACCAGGGGAAACCCGCTGGCCCTGCTGGAGCTGCCGCGTGATCTGGCGGTGACCCGGATGGCGGGCGGGTACGGCGTCCTTGACGCCGACACGCTGCCCGGCAGGATCGAGCAGAGCTTCCTGGCCAGGATCGAGGGCCTGCCCGCGCAGACCCGGCTGCTCTTGCTGGTCGCCGCGGCCGAGCCGGTCGGTGACCCCTCGCTGGTGTGGCGTGCCGCCGAACGGCTCGGCGTCACTCCCGCGACAGTCCTGGCGGGCGGGACGGACGGGCTGCTGGAGTTCGGCGTGCGGGTGATCTTCCGTCACCCGCTCGTGCGGTCTGCCGTGTACCGCTCGGCGGAGGAAGGGGATCGCCGGGCGGTCCACCTCGCGCTGGCGGAGGTCACCGACGCGAAGGCCGACCCGGACCGCCGTGCCTGGCATCTCGCGTCCGCGACCGCCGCGCCCGACGAGGGCGTCGCCGCCGAGCTGGAACGGTCTGCCGGCCGGGCACAGGCGCGCGGCGGGCTGGCGGCCGCGGCGGCGTTTTTGCAGCGATCCGTGGCTCTGACCATCGACACCTCGCGGCGTGCCGAGCGTGCCCTGATGGCGGCGGACGCCAGCCTCAGGGCGGGTGACATCGAGGCCGCACGGCGCTTCGCCGACATCGCCGACCGGGATGCCCAGAGCGAGTTCCAGCGCGTACGAGCGCACCTGACGCGCGGTCACATCACCTTCGCGACCGGCTTCGACAACGAGGCGCCGCTGATGCTGTTGGAAGCCGCGCGGCGGCTGCAGCCGTTCGACCTGGACCTGGCGCGGGAGACGTACCTCATCGCCTGGGGCTCCGCGTCGTTCGGCGCGGCGAACCGAGGCAGCCTCCTGGCCGTCTCCCAGGCGATCAGGGAACTCCCCGCGCCCGAGGGCAGCCCGCGGCTCCTGGACCTCGTGCTCGAGGGTTTCGCGCTGCTCATCACCGACGGCAGGAGCGCCGCGCTTCCCACGTTGCGCAGGGCGCAGGCCGCGCTCGCCGACTGCCCCGTTCAGGACCTCCTGAAATGGGGCTGGGCGGCCTTCGGCGTGAGCCCGCTCGTCTGGGACGACCTGGCCATGCCCGAGACCCGCGCCAGGGCACTGGACGAGGTGCGCAGATCCGGCGCCGTGTCCGACCTTCCCGTCTATCTCCACTCGCTGGGGATACCGACCGTGCTGAGCGGGGACCTCGCCGCCGCGGGCGCGCTCGTCGCAGAAGCGGAAGCCGCCGCCGATGCGACGGGCGTGCCCATGGCGCAGCACACGCAGCTCCTGCTGACGGCGATGCAGGGCAAGGAGGCCGAGGCCATGGAGCTCATCGAGGCCACGATCGAGGAGGCAGCCGCCAGCGGCCAGTTGAACGGTGCCGCCACCGCACAGTGGGCGGCCGCGATCCTCTACAACGGCCTCGCCCGCTACGGGCTTGCGCTCCCGGCGGCCCATGCCGGCAGCGAGAGCGCCAACCTGATCGTCTCCAACTGGGCGCTGCCCGAGCTCGTCGAGGCGGCGGCGCGCGCCGGGGACGACACGGCTGCTCGCGGGGCGCTGGAAGGCCTGGTGGACGCGACAGAGCCGTGCGACACGGACTGGGCACAGGGAATTCTGGCTCGTTGCCGTGCGCTGCTGACCGACGCCACCGCCGCGGACGGGCTTTACCGCGAGGCGATCGAACGGCTGGGCCGTACACTCCTGCGCCCCGAGCTGGCACGCGCTCACCTGCTGTATGGCGAGTGGCTGCGCAGGGAACGGCAGCGGGCCGAGGCGCGGGTCCACCTGCGGACGGCGTACGAGATGTTCGTGTCGATCGGGATGGAGGCGTTCGCCGAGCGTGCCCGCCGCGAGCTCCTCGCTACAGGGGAGAATGTCCGCGAGCGCAAGAGCTCCTCGATGAGCGGCGAGCTGACCGCGCAGGAGAAGCAGATCGCCCTGCTCGTGCGAGACGGCCTGTCCAACCCCGAAGTCGCGGCCCGGCTCTTCCTGAGCCCGCGCACGGTGGAGTGGCACCTCCGCAAGATCTTCACCAAGCTCGGGATCAGCTCCAGAAAGCAGCTCGGCGACGTCCTGTCAGGCGGCGAGGCGTAGCCCCGCCGCCGGGGCACTCCCTGGCCCCGGTTGACCAGTGAGACACCCTGGTTCGGCCCGGGGGTCGGCTGCGCGAGTCTCGTCGCGTAGGCAGTTCGGCTGAACGCGGGAGACACGGTCGTGGGGACAGTTCATGATCAGCCGCTGGACGGCGCCGTCGCGCTCGTCACCGGCGCGAGCAGCGGAATCGGCGCCGCGACCGCGTGCCGCCTCGCCCGTGAGGGCGCGGCGGTCGCTCTCGTAGCCCGCCGCCGCGACCGCCTGGACCGGGTCGCGAGCGACATCGCGATGCTGGGCGGCGAGGCCGTCGGGTTGGAGGCCGACATCACCGAAGCCGAGCGCGCCGAGGACGTGGTGCAGGACACGCTGGACCGGTTCGGACGGCTGGACATCCTGGTCAACGCCGCCGGGATCATGCTGCTCAACTCGGCGCTGCACACCACCATTGAAGAGTGGGATCGGATGATCTCGCTCAACGTGGCAGGGCTGTTGCACGTCACGCACGCCGCCGTCCCGCACCTGATCTACGCCGCGTCGACATCCCCCCGGCAGGTGGCAGACCTGGTGAACGTCAGCTCGACGGCCGGGCGGGTCGCCCGGCCGGGGAGCAGCGTTTACGGCCTGACCAAGTCCGGTGTGAACGCGTTCACCGAGTCGCTTCGCCAGGAACTGCTCGGCGAGCGCGTCCGGGTCAGCGTGGTGGAGCCCGGGGCCGTGGACACCGAGCTGGTGAACCACCTGAGCGACACCGTCCGGGACGCGGCCCGCCGGCGGATCGACGGAATCGAAGCGCTGCGCCCGGAGGACGTGGCGGACGCCATCGGCTACATCGTCACGCGAGACCGGCGGGTCGCGATCAACGAGTTGCTGGTCCGCGCCGGCGACCAAACCTGGTAACCGCGTTCGATCGAGGAGACCGAGGAGGACGGATGGTCAGCTCGTTCGGCCCGCTCCTGCGCAGGTTGCGGCAGGAATCGGGGTTGACGATCGAGGAGCTTTCGCACGCCTCGGGCGTGAGCGTGCGGGCGATCGGTGACATGGAGCGAGGTGTCAGCCGCAGCCCGCAACGGCGCACGGTGCAGGCGCTGGCCGAGGCGTTGCGGGTGGATGAGGAACAGCGAGCGGAGCTGGCCGAGGCTGCACGGGTGGGGCGGCCGCGGCTGAGCGGCCCGGTCACCGGTGCGGGCCAACTGCCGCGCGGTACAGGGGATTTCGTCGGCCGCCTGCGGGAGTTCGATCTGCTGCGTGACCTCGCCGAGCAGGCGGAGACCGGGGAAAGCGCGGTGGTGGCCACCATTTCCGGTCCCGCCGGGATCGGGAAGACAGCCCTGGCCGTTCACGCCACCCGGCACTTGGGGGAGGCGTTCCCTGACGGCTGCTTCTACGTGGACCTGCGTGGTATGGACAGCGTCCCGCTGGCGCCTGGGGCCGTGCACTCGCGGTTGCTGAAGGCTCTGGGTGTGGTCGAGCGAGAGATCCCGAGCGATGAGGATGAGCGGGCGGGACTCTACCGGGCGGTGCTGGGTCATCGCCGGTGCCTGATCGTGCTGGACAACGCCGCCGATGAGGCACAGGTACGGCCGCTGCTGCCGGCGCGCGGGCCGGGGATGACGATCGTCACCAGCCGCCGCTCACTGGCCGGGCTGGAGGGAGTGCGGCAGATCCCACTGGACCAGCTGTCCAGCGAGGAGGCGGGCAGGCTGCTGCGGGCTATCGTCGGGGAAGAGCGTGCCGCGGCGGATTCCAGTGGCGTGGCCGAGCTGGCCAGGCTGTGTGGGAACCTTCCGCTGGCGGTGCGGATCGCCGGTAACCGGCTGCAGAGCAGGCCTGGCTGGACGATCAGCCAGCTGGCGGACCGGCTGGGCGATGAGGAGCGCAGGTTGGCGGCCCTGGCGGTGGGCGACCTGGCCGTGGCCGCCGCGTTCACGCTGTCCTACCAGCAGCTGTCCGGTACGGCGCGCTGCGCGTTCCGGCGGCTGGCGCTGGCGGCCGCGCCTGACTTCGGGGTGGCGATGGTCGCGGTGCTGGCCCAGGTGGACCTGATCGAGGCCGAGGACGCGCTGGAGGAACTGGCCGAGCTGGGCCTGCTGAGCTCGCCGTACGCCGGCCGTTACGTCTTCCACGACCTGGTCAGGTTGTACGCCCGCGCCCGGTTGTCGGAGGAGGAACCGATCGAGGCGCAGGAGCGGGCCAGGCGGCGGATGGAGTCGTGGTTGCTGGAGGTCGCGGTGGTGGCCGGCCGCTGGTTCGAGCCCGAGTACGGCGCGCCGCCCCCTGACTGGCGGTCCCTGGTCCCGCTGGGCAGCCAGGAGGAGGCGAGCGACTGGCTGCAGGCGGAGGGCACGGCCTGGCTGGAGGCGCTGCGTTCGGCGGCCCAGCGTGGCGAGCACGCGACGGTGGTGGAGGTGGCCGAGTCGATGCACTGGTTCTCCGACCAGTGGATACGGTGGGGCTACTGGCGCGAGGTGTTCGAGTTGTCGTCGAGCGCGGCGCGGGCCATGGGCGACCGCCTCCTGGAGGCCGTGCACCTGAACTACCTGTCCTGGGCGTTGGTCACGTGCGAGGGCCGCGTCGAGGAGGCGGAGGCGGCCGCGCTGCGGGCGCTGGAGCTGGCCCGCGACGTCGGCGACATACGCCAGCAGGGGTGGGCGCTGGTGTACGCCGCCTGGGCGATCTGGCGTACCCCGGGAAGCCTGGAGCGGCACCTCGACTACACCAGGCGCGGCGCCGAACTCCTCCTGGAGGCCGGAGACCTCGAGAGCTATCCCCAGGCTGCGACGTCCTACATCACCGCCCTGCGAAGGGCGGGCCAGATCTCGGAATCCTTGGACCGCAATCTCGCCCTGGTGAAAATGCTGAGTGACCCTTCGTACGGCGGTTCCCCCGCCATCACCAGTTTCTCTCTCGGGACCGCCTTGGACCATCTCGGCGCCGCCTACGCCGAGCTTGAGCGCTGGGAGGAGGCGATCGAGGCCTACCAGCAGGCGATGCCGGCACTGCGCGCGCACCCGATCGGCCTGGCGCTGGGCCGCACCCAGGCCAGGCTCGGCTTCGTCTTGTGGCGTGCGGGACGGGTCGAGGAGGCCAGGGAGGCGTACGCAGAGGCGCTGCGGCAGTTCGAGCGGTCCGGTGACGTGGAGAGGGCGGCGGAGGTGCGCGCGGAATTCGAGAAGCTGGTGGCTACTGTGTCTGATCCGTTGGGCGGATGAGGATCTCGTTGACCGCGACGTGGTCTGGCTGGGTGACCGCGACACGTACGCCCTGGGTGGCGATCTCCTGCCGCGACGATTCGGAGAAGGCGAGGAGCGGCCTCCCGACTTGTGACAACCACCGCGACGAGCTGTCACAGATCGCGACGCCGTCCGGTCTTTCTTGGCGAACCGGACACCGCAAGAGCGACAGGAGCGTGAGCGTGCCATCAACCAGGACCACCATCCGGATCCGGGTCAGGATGAGCTCCCGGCCCGTCGACGAGCCGCATCGCGCCTCGAGCCAGCTCGAGCTCCTCTTCGACCTCACCTTCGTGGTCGCGGTCGCGGCCATCACGGCGCAGTTCGCGCACGCCATCGCTGAAGGTCATGGCCTGACCGGGCTGGTCCCGTTCCTCCAGGTGTTCTTCGCGATCTGGTGGGCGTGGATGAACTTCACCTGGTTCGCCTCGTCCTACGACACCGACGATGTTCCCTACCGGCTGCTGACCATGGTGCAGATGGCGGGGGTGCTGGTCCTCGCCGCCGGCGTGCCCGCCGCGGTCGGCCACTCCGACTACGGGATCATCACCCTGGGCTACCTCATCATGAGGATCGGGCTTGTCGCCCAATGGCTGAGGGCCGCGTTCGAAGATCCGGCGAGCCGTCGTACGGGGCTCCGCTACGCCGCGGGCATAGGGCTGGCCGAGTTGGGCTGGTTGCTCCGGCTCGCTCTCGTGGAGGCGGGCCTCCTGCCGGCGTCACTCCAGCTGCCGATCTTCGCCTGCCTGGTCGTCCTGGAGCTGGCCGTGCCGTGGTGGGCGGAGCGGGTCAGGGCAACCACCTGGCACCCGCACCACATCGCCGAGCGCTACGGCCTGTTCACGATCATCCTGCTGGGCGAGAGTGTCCTGGCCGCGAGCAGAGGGGTTGAAGGGGCGCTCGAAGCGGGTCCCCTCGTCGTCATCGCCGGATCCGGTCTCGTCCTGCTGTTCGCCCTGTGGTGGCTGTACTTCCTGGTCGAGGCAGGGGAGGGGCTCAGCGACCGGCGTCATCGGTCGTACTGGTGGGGGTACGGCCACTTCGGCATCTTCGCCGCGCTGGCGGCTCTTGGCGCCGGGCTCGAGGTGGCCGTGGAGCAGAGCGGGCGCCAGGTGGCGGCATCGCCGATGGCGATCGGCTACGCGGTCGCCATCCCGGTCGGGGTGTATCTCATCCTGCTCCGGGCGGTGCACGCGCTGGTCGACGCGGACTCCGTCATCCCCCGCACTGCCGTGGCAGGGTGCGTCGGCGCCGTCGTGTTGTCGCCGCTCGCGGCGCCGTGGACCGGGGTGGCCGCCGTGGTCGCGCTGATCGCGGCCGCCTGCGTCGCGCTGGTCGCCGTCTCCATCTGGGCGGCACGTAGCTGAAGGAGCATCATGCACGCATCAGAGAACAGAATCGCCACGTCCGTCCTGGTCATCGGGACCGGAGGGGCCGGGCTGCGGGCGGCCGTCGAACTCGCCGAGCGCGGGGTGGATGTCCTCGCGGTCGGCAAACGGCCGAAGGCGGACGCACACACCTCGCTCGCGGCGGGCGGCATCAACGCGGCGCTCGCCACGATGGACCCCGAGGACACCTGGCAGCAGCACGCGGCCGACACTCTCAAGGAGAGTTACCTGCTGGCCAACCCCGAGACGGTGCGCATCGTCACCGAGGGGGCCGCGCGTGGCATCGAGGACCTCGTGCGGTACGGCATGCCGTTCGCACGCGAGCAGGACGGGCGGATCTCCCAGCGCTTCTTCGGCGCCCACACCTTCCGGCGCACCTCGTACGCGGGGGACTACACCGGACTCGAGATCCAGCGCACGCTGATCAACCGGACGACCCAGCTCGACGTCCGCGTCCTCGACACGGTGTACATCACGCGGATTCTCGTGCGCGACAACGCGGTCTTCGGCGCGTACGGGTTCGACCTGACCGACGGCAGCCGCTACGTCATCCATGCCGATGCGGTGATCCTGGCCGCGGGCGGCCACACCCGGATCTGGCGGCGCACCTCCTCCCGCAGGGACGAGAACACCGGCGACTCCTTCCGCCTGGCCGTCCTGGCCGGCTGCCGCGTCCGCGACCCCGAGCTGGTGCAGTTCCACCCGTCTGGTCTCATCGCGCCGGAGAACGCGGCAGGCACGCTCGTATCCGAGGCGGCACGGGGCGAGGGCGGGATCCTGCGCAACCGGCTCGGCGAGCGGTTCATGTCCAGGTACGACCCGGAGCGGATGGAGCTGTCCACGCGCGATCGGGTCGCGCTGGCCGCGTACACAGAGATCAAGGAAGGTCGCGGCACCCCGGACGGCGGCGTGTGGCTGGACGTGTCGCATCTGCCGCGCGAGACGATCATGACGCGGCTGCCTCGCGTCTACCAGACGCTCCTGGAACTCCAGATGCTCGACATCACCAAGAAGCCGATCGAGGTCGCGCCGACCGCGCACTACTCGATGGGCGGGGTCTGGGTACGCCCCGAGGACCACGGCACGGGCGTCGACGGCCTGTACGCGATCGGGGAGGCGGCCAGCGGCCTGCACGGCGCCAACCGCCTGGGCGGCAACTCGCTCATCGAGCTCCTCGTCTTCGGCCGCATCGTCGGCCAGGCGGCGGCGGAGTATTCCGCGGGTCTCGACGCCCAGCGCCGCTCCGCCGAGGCGCTCGCCGCGGCGCGGGAGGAAGTGGACGAGCTCCTGTCTGCCGACGGCCCGGAGAACGTGCGGTCGCTGCAGCGAGCGCTCCGCGACATCATGACGGAGCACGCCGGAGTGGTACGCGACGAGGGCGGCCTGCGAAAAGGCCTCGCCGAACTGGCCGCGGTCGAGGCGCGCATCAGCGGGATAGGCGTGCACCCGGACATCGCCGGCTTCCAGGACCTGGCCCACGCCTTCGACCTGAAGTCCGCGGCGCTCGCCGCGCGCGCGACCATCGAAACCGCGATCGAGCGCCGCGAGACCCGCGGCTGCCACAACCGCTCCGACTACCCGGAACTCGACCCCGCACTGCAGGTGAACCTCGTGTGGTCCGGCCCCGGCTCGGTGGAGCGGGAGAGCATCCCGCCGATTCCCGCCGAGATCGCGGCGCTCATGCGCGAGGTCTCGACCGCGGGAAAGCTCGTCGAGTAGCCGGATCTTGTCACAAGTGCCGGGGCTGTCCTGTCTTAGCTGGCGATCGGGCCACATCACTGAACGGGAGAAGTTGCTGTGACCGCGTTGGCGATGGTCGCCGAGTTCGACGATGTCGCGGGCTGGACCGCCGACGCCGTCAAGCTGCTCGGGGAGCGGCATGCCGTACCGGCTGCCTGCCGTGGCAGCGCGAGCCCCGCGGCGCTGGCATGGCTGGCCGAGGCGTGCGAGCTGGCGCCCGGGATGCGGCTGCTCGATGTGGGCGCGGGAGTCGGCGGGCCGGCGGCCTGGGCGGCCGAGCGGTTCAGGGTCCGGCCGATCCTGATCGAGCCGATGCCGACCGCCGGCCGCGCGGCCGCCCGGCTGTTCGGACTGCCGGTCATAGCGGCCGACGGGCGAGAGATCCCGCTCCGCCCGGCAACCGCCGACGCCGCCTGGTGCCTGGGCGTGCTGTGCACCGTGCGGGACAAGGCCGCGGTGCTCAGGGAGATCCAGCGGGTGCTCAAGCCCGGCGCCTCGCTCGGGCTCTCGGTGGCCGTGGCCAGGGGCCCGCAGGTTCTCCAGGTCCCCGACGGCAACCACTTTCCCACCTGCCGGGAGCTCGACGCGCTGCTCGAAGGCGCCGGGTTCGAGGTTCTCGAGCAGCTCGACCAGCCCGGCCGGGCGCCTCTGTCGTGGTCGCGGCGCGCCGACCAGGTCGCCGCGGTAGTCGCCCGCCGCCACCGGGCTGATCCCGCCTACGCGCTCGCTGCCCGCCAGGGCGAGCGCTTCGCCCGCCTGTTCGCCACCGGCCAGATCGCCGTCCGTCTGATCCACGCGGTCAGCAGGCCGGCCGTACAACCCATGGAGGAGACATGAGCACCCCGAACGGTGAGAACGAGTTCCTGTACGAGCTCCACGTCGAGATCGAGGAGGAGCTGATCATCGCCGAGGCCAGCCACCCGGAGGAGGAGATGGAGCGGCCGGTCACCGAGTGGCTGTACGACCCGACGGACGTCGAGCGCGAGGAGATCGAGCTGCGGGTGCTGCGCGACGCGGTCGAGGGGCTGGAGGACGGCTCGCGGCCGGGTGACGACGCTGCCTGAGCCGCGGATCGACACGCTCGCCAGCCTCCGCGAGCACCTGCAGCGGGCGATCGAGCTGGAGCACGCGACGCTGCCGCCGTACCTGACGGCGCTGTACTCCCTCGACCCGGAGCGCAACCCGGCGGCCGTCGAGGTGGTGAGCAGCGTCTTCGTGGAGGAGATGCTGCACCTGGCGCTGGCGGCGAACCTGCTCAACGCCGTCGGCGGCGCCCCGCGGCTCGACACGCCCGAGATGCTGCCGCCTCACCCCCGCAAGCTGCCCCACGGCGACCTCGAGCTGTCGCTGGTGCCGTTCGGCCCGGAAGCGCTGGAGATGTTCCTGCGCCTGGAACAGCCGGCACCGCCCGGCGCCCCGCCGGAGGACGACGACTACGAGACCATCGGGCAGTTCTACGCCGCGATCGAGCAGGGGTTGCGCTACTTGTGCGACACGCTCGGCGAGAAGGAGGTCTTCTCCGGCGACCCGGCCCGGCAGGTGAGCGGCGGCGACTTCCGCCATACCGGCGGCAGGCTGGTCGCCGTCACCGACCTCGCCTCCGCGCTGGACGCGCTTGAGGAGATCGTCGAGCAGGGGGAGGGCACCGCCCGCAGCGAGGTCTGGGACGGTGACCAGGACGAGGTCGCCCATTACTACCGCTTCATGGAGCTGAAGCTCGGCCGCCGCTACCGGCGCGGGGACACCCCTGAGTCCGGGCCCACCGGTGAGAAGCTCTCGGTGGATCTCACCGGGGTGTTCCCCATGACGCCCAACCCCGCGGACCGCGCCGCGCAGGAGGAGTTCAACCACACCTACTGCGCGATTCTCCATCTGCTGGAGCTGGCCTTCAACGGCAGCCCGAGGATGCTCGCCGTCGCTACCGGGGAGATGTACGCGCTCAAGGTCCAGGCGCGGGAGCTGATGCGGCGGGGCGGCCCGACCTTCGAGTACGTCCCGCCTGAGCTACGCCGCTGGAGCGCGGGCGACCACCAGCGGATCGTCGTGCTCCGCGACGGGCCGTACGTCGTGTACGCCCGCGTCCCCCTGCGGCGCAAGCGGAAGATCGTCTCCGCCGAGCAGAAGAACGCCCTCACCTGGAAGACCGGCGAGCCGCTGGAGACCAGGAACCGGATGACGCTGTGCCGTTGCGGCCACTCCGGCAACAAACCGCTGTGCGACGGCACCCATCGCGAGATCGGCTTCCACGAGTGAACAGCCAGAAAGGCAATCCCATGAACCAACCCGTCGTCCTCCTGGTCCACGGCGCCTTCGCCGAGTCGGCCGGCTGGAACCGCGTCATCCAGCGCCTGCGCAGCAACCAGCTCACCACGGTCGCCGTGGCCAACCCGCTGCGCAGCGTGGAGGGCGATGCCACCTACCTGCGCGACGTGATCGACGGCATCGGCGGCCCTGTCGTCCTGGTCGGCCATTCCTACGGCGGCATGGTGATCAGCCAGGCGGCGGCGGGCAACCCGGCCGTGCGCGCCCTGGTCTACGTCGCCGCCTTCGCCCCCGAGCCCGGCGAGAGCGCGCTGCTGCTGTCGAGCAAGTTCGAGGGCAGCACGCTCGGCCAGGCGCTGCAGGCCTACCCGGTGGCCTCCGGCGGCAACGAGCTCCGCATCGACCCCGCGAAGTTCCACCGCCAGTTCTGCGCCGACCTCGACACCGAGGAGGCCGCGCTGATGGCCGCGACCCAGCGGCCGGTGACCGAGCGCGCCCTGTCCGACGGGCTCGCCGTCGACGAGGCGCCCTGGCGCACCATCCCGTCCTGGTTCGTCCACGGCGACAAGGACCTCAACATCCCGGCTGCCGCACTGCGCTTCATGGCCGAGCGCGCGGACTCGCGCGGCACCCGCGAGGTCGCCGGCGCCTCCCACGCGCTCGCGGCCTCCCAGCCCGACGCCGTGACAGCGACTATCCTCGACGCTGCCGACCACGCGCGAGGCTGATGAACCCCTGCCCAGGCCAACGGGCGAATCGATGTGGGGCACATGAACGCGAAATCCCCGGAACAGGCGGACGCTCTCGATCGAGCGGCGTCCGCCTTCATCGAGCTGCGCCCGCGGCTGTTCGGCATCGCCTACCGGATGCTCGGCAGCGCGGCCGAGGCCGAGGACATCGTCCAGGAGGCGTGGCTGCGCTGGCAGGACACCGACCGCGAGACCATCGAGAACCCGCCGGCCTTCCTGTCGCTGGTCACCACCCGGCTGGCCATCAACCTGGCCCAGTCCGCGCGCGTGCGGCGGGAGTCCTACATCGGCCCCTGGCTCCCGGAACCCGTGGACACCAGCCTGGACCCCACTGTCGGCGCCGAACGCGGCGAAGCGCTGGAGCTGGCCTTTCTGCTCCTGCTGGAGAGGCTCAATCCCACAGAGCGCGCCGCTTACGTCCTGCGCGAGGCCTTCGACTACCCCTATCCGCAGATAGGGGAGATCCTGCGGCTCACCACGGTCAACGTCAGGCAGATCGTGAGCCGAGCCCGCAGGCGCCTGACCGCCGTACGCCACGAGCCCATCGACCGGCTCGAGCACCGGCGCCTGCTGGAGACCTTCCTCGACGCCGCCCAGACGGGGAACGTCGGCGCACTGGAGAAGCTCTTCGCCGCCGACGTCGTCAGCTCCTCCGACGGCGACGGCATCAGGGGATCGGCCAAGTTCCCCGTGCTGGGCAGCGAGCGGGTGGCCAGGTTCGTGGCCGCGTTCTCGCCACGGTTCTGGCCGGGCACCGCCATCACGTGGGTCGAGATGAACGGCCTGCCAGGAGTGCTCGTCACCCGGGGCGGCAGCGGCGTGGCCCTGCTCGCCATCGAGGCCTCCGGCGAGGGGATCCACCACCTGCTGTGGATCCTCAACCCGGCCAAGATCGAGGCATTCGAGCGGTCTCGTAGCCGCACTGTCACAACGTAACGGGCTGTCCGGTCTTATCTGCCAACACCGAAGGAGGCGGCAGACCATGACCGAGGCGGGCGCCGAGTCGCTGGCGGAGATGCTCGACGAACGGCAGCACCTGCTCGAGATCGCCCTGTGGATGTTCGGCTCGGACACCACGGCCGACCACGTCGTCCAGGAGACCTACCGCCGCTGGTACGCCCTCGACCAGGAGGAACGCGCCGCCATCGCGGTGCCGCGCGCCTGGCTGACGCGGACAGCGGGCAGCATCTGCCTGGAGCTCCTCGCCGACCCCGAAACCGACCCTGACCACGTGCCCGGCGGTCCGGTCACCCCGGCCCAGCCCGTGCCGGGTCCGGCCTCGCACCAGGTCGGGTACGGCCAGGCGATGCTCGCCAGGCATGACCGGGTGGCTCGCAGGTTCGCCGCGGCCTGCCAGGCGGGCGACACCGAGGCGCTGCGGGAAGTCCTGGCCGCCGACGCGATGGTCGTCAGCGATGGCGGCGGCAAGGTGCGCGTCGCCGTACGGCCGACTTACGGTGCGGACGCGGCCGCGCGGGTCGTCACAGCGCTGCTGATCGACCAGCCCGGAACCGAGCTGGCCATCGGATCGGTGAACGGCAGGACGGGGCTCGTGCTGCGGCGGGCGGGCAAGGCCGTGGCGGTGGTCAGCGTGAGCGTGGCCGGAGCCGAGGTCACGGCGGTGTGGATAGTCCTCAACCCCGACAAACTCCAGCGTTGGCACTGAAGGGCATGCCGGTGAACGACCAGATCCTCTCCACGGACCACGACTACAACGGGGCGGAGTTCAAGCCGCTCTACTCCACGCGCGTCGCCGTGACCGGCGGCAGCTCCTCCCACGGGCGGGCCAGCGGCCACGCCAGGTCCGCCGACGGCACCCTCTCCCTGGAGCTGCGGATGCCCGACGAGCTCGGCGGCGACAACCCGGGGCCGAACCCCGAGCAGCTCTTCGCCGCCGGATACGCCGCCTGCTTCCACGGCGCGCTCAGCCTGCTGGCCAGGCGGCACCTGCTCGACCCGGCCGCGATCTCGGTGGAGGCCACCGTGGCCTTCGGCAGGGATCCCGCCGACGGCGGGTACCAGCTGCGCGCCGACCTCGTCGTCAACTGGCCTGGGGTGGACACGGCTGCGGCCGCCCCGCTGCTGGAGCAGGCGGCCGCGCTGTGCCCGTACGCGAAGATGACCCGGCAGGGCATCCCCGCCAGCATCAGCCTCGCCTCCTGACCATGCCTCACCCGGCCCGCCGTTCGCGGGTGGCGCGGATGCGGCGGCGCTCGTCAGGGGTGGTGCCGCCCCACATCCCGTCCGCCTCGCCGGTTTCGACGGCCCAGGTCAGGCACTGCACGCGCACCGGGCAGCCCTGGCAGATCCGCCGGGCGAGCGCGAGGTGCCAGGCGGGCAGGCCCTCCCAGGAGAACGGGAAGAAGAGCTCGGGGTCGCTGTCGAGGCAGGCCCCGCGGTCCGCCCAGCGCAGGGGCGTGATGGGTGCTGTGTTCATGGTCGCCACCTGAAGGGTTGGAGGTCTGGGGACCGGCGCGCGAGGAGCGGGCCGGTCCTGCCCGGTGTCAGCGGGTACCGCGGTCGGCGTCGACGATGGCGTCGGCGACGGCGCCGGGGTGACTGACCGAGATCGCGTGCGAGGACTTCACCTCGACGACGTGGGCCTTGGCGCGCTTGGCCATCCACCGCTGGCCGTTGGGATCGATGGCCTTGTCCTGGGTGGTGATGATCGCCCAGGTGGGGATCTTCTTCCACGCCGGGGAGCCGGACGTGCCGGAGTAGGCGGCCACGCCGAAGGGCCGCTGCTCGGCGGCCATCCTGCGGGCCTGGGACAGCGGCAGGTCGGCCGCGAACACCTTGGGGAAGCTGGCCTGCTTGATGTACAGGTCGACGCCCTTGCCCGCGGTGTCGGTGTAGGGACGCTGGTCCAGCGTGGCTGGGCCGAGCAGGCTGCCCGGGTACTTCTTCGGGTCCAGCACGGTCTGCGTGCTCTCGCCCTTGTCCAGCAGGAACGCCGCCACGTACACCAGCGCCTTGACGTTGGAGGCCTGGCGGGCGGCGTTGGTGATCACGCTGCCCCCGTAGGAGTGGCCGACCAGGATCACGTCGCCGTGCACGTTCCTGACGACGCTGGCGATGTAGGCGGCGTCACCCGACAGGCTGCGCAGCGGGTTGGCGGGCGCGATCACCGGGTACCCGCGCCGCTGCAGCCGGGCGACGACCCCGTCCCAGCTGCTGGCGTCGGCGAAGGCGCCGTGGACGAGCACCACCGTGGGCAGGCGGCGCGCGGAGCTGTCGGCCATGGCCGGGGTGGTGGACACCGCGACGGCGGCCAGGCCGAGAGCCGCGGCGGCACCCCGCCATGCGGTCGATCGACGAAGCATGAGAAAGCCTTTCGACAAGGAAATCAGGGCCGGCGACGCGCTGGTGCGATCCCCGTGGCCGCACCAGCGGTCGCTTTGCGTGCTCCACCGTTCCAGCCGCGCCCGTCGGGGACATCACACGAAGACTTGAGATCACCTTCCCGGCTTCGCGGGCTCGCGGCGGGGAGCGACGGTGGCGGCTTCATCCCGAATGTCAAGCATCCGTGCGATGTCGCCGGATCCCGCCCGGCGTTTGCTGGGGTCTCCGACTGACGCTGACTCTCGCTGGAGAAACGATGACGACCGTCTGCCAACGCCACCGGGACAAGGGCGAGTCGATGTTCGTCACCACTCGTCCCCGGCTGTTCGCCATCGCCTACCGCCTCCTCGGTGACGTGGGCGAGGCCGAGGACGTGGTGCAGGAAACCTGGCTCAGATGGGAGCGCGCCGACCGCTCGGTCGTCATCAACCCGCCCGCGTTCCTCGCGATCACCACCACCAGGCTCGCCCTGAACGTCGTCAAGTCCGCCAGGAAGCGCCGCGAGACGTACGCGGGTCCCTGGCTTGTCGAGTGGGGCGACAGCAGCGCGGGGCAGGAGGCGGCGGCCGAGCAGCACGAGGCCGTTGACGTGGCGGTCCGGCTGCTGCTGGAGAAGTTGACGCCCGCGGAACGCGCCGCCTACATCCTGCGCAAGGCCTTCGACTACCCCTACCGGCGCATCTCCGAGGTCCTGCACCTGGCCGAGGCCCACGCCCGTCAGCTCGTACGGCGAGCCCACGAGCGCCTGTCCACCGACCGCAGCCAGCCCGTCGACACCGCCACCTACCAGCAGCTCGTGCGGGCCTTCCTCGACGCGGCGCGCACCGGCGACCTCGGCGACCTGGAAGGGCTGCTCGCTGCCGACATCCCGCTGAGGAAGACCGCATGAGCGCCAAGGAAGAGGGCGGCCGCTTCCTTCGGTCTCGGAACCGCCGTCGCGCTTGTGGTCGGCTCGGTCATCGGGACGGGCGTGTTCGCCCTGCCGTCCGCGCCTGCCGCGTTCGGCCCGATCTCGCTGGTGGCGTTCGTGCTCGTCACGGCCGGCGCGACCGCGCCGGCGCTGATGTTCAGGTCGCCGGCCGACCGGCTGCCCGGCGCGGGCAGGCCCCCACGTCTACGCCCGCGACGCCGCCGCGGTGCTCGAAGGGAGGGCGGGAACCACCATCACCCGCCGTTCGCCAGGAACCGCAGCAGCTCGCGGTTGAAGCGCAGGGGGTGAGTGGCCTGACAACCGTGCGGCGCGCCCTGGATGACCTCCAGGGCGCTGCCCCCGACCAGCTCGCCGATGGCGGCCAGCGGGGCGATCTCGTCGTGCTCGCCGTGGATGACCAGTGCGGGCACGTCCATGGCGACCTCTCCGCGCAGGTCGCTGCGAGCCAGCGTGGCCAGCCCGGCGCCGAGCGCCCGCGGCGAGGCGGCCACGGCCTGGGCGCGGTAGTGGTCGCGGTGCTGCTCACTCAGCAGCACCTGCCCTTCGGCGCGGAACATCCGGGTGACGTACGCGTCGACCATGGCGAACCGGTCGGAGCTCAGCCGCGCCTGCAGCCGATCGAAGTCGGTGGCGCTCCACGGGCCCTGCGGGTTGTCGTAGGACCGGTACAGGTACGGCAGCGCCGCCCCCGCCAGCACGACCCGGCCGATCCCGGCGGTGCCGTACCTGCTGAGGTAGCGGACGATCTCTGCCGCGCCCATGCCGGCGCCCACCAGCGCGGGCTCCTCCAGGTCCAGCCGTTCCAGCACGGCGCGCAGGTCGCCGGCCAGGGTGTCGTAGTCATAGCCGTCCCACGGGCGGGAGGAGTCGCCGAACCCCCTGCGGTCGTAGGCGATCACCCGGTATCCGGCCTCCACCAGCGCGGGCAGTTGTGCCGCCCACATGTGCCTGGACAGGGGCCAGTCGTGCAGCAAGACCACGGGCCGGCCCTCACCGTAGTCCTCGTAGCAGAGCTCGACCGGATTGCGGCCGTCTTCGCCGATGGGCAGGTAGGCCATGAGGCCGTCTCCTCCTTTTCCGATGGGTCGCGGTTCAGCCGTCGTGCTCGACGACCAGCCGGGTCAGCTCCACGCGCGAGTTGACGTCCAGCTTGGTATAGGCATGCCGCAGGTGGGTGTTGACCGTGTGCGGCGACAGGAACAGCCGCTCGGCCACTTGCCGGTTGGTCGCGCCCTGCGCCACCAGCCGGACCACCTGCAGCTCGGCGGCGGTCAGGCTGTCCCAGCCGTGGGTGGCACCGGATTTGCGGCCGCGGCGGCGGATCCCGGCCTCGCGCAGGCGCTGCCGTACACGGGCCGCGTCGCGCTGTGCGCCGGCTTGTTCATACAGCTCCAGCGCGGTCCCCAGGTGGCTGACGGCCGCCCGCCGGTCCGTGGCCGCGAGCGCGCGGCCGACGTCCTCCAGCGCCGAGGCCCGCACGATAGGCCGCGGGAAGCCGGCGAACGTCTCGGCGGCTCGGGAGAGCATCGCCGCGTCGCCGTCGAGCAGGCCACAGGCGTGCTCGGCGACGGCGACGAGGAAAGGGAAGTCCGGATTGCGCCCAGCTCTGTCCTCGGCCACGCGCACCATGTCCGCGGCGGCCTCGCGGTCGCCCGCGCGCAGCGCCATGCGGACGAACACCACGTCGTCAGCCGAGTCCACCGGGGTGCTCGCGGCCGCGCCGCCCGGCACCGCCACCCGCGCGTACGCCATGGCGCGGGCCGGGTCGTTCTCGCCGTCGGACGCCAGCGCGAGCATCCAGGCGCCCGTCCTGGCCACCGACGGGGCCTCGTCGCCCGCCATCCTGCGGCCGTCGGAGACCAGGCGGGCGATGCCGGGCTGGTCGCCGGCGTACAGCGCGGCCCTGCCCAGGGCGTAGCGGGCGGTCAGGTCGGCGGCGTTACCCGCCTCCTGGCACTCCAGCACGGCCCCGGCCTCGGCACGGGCGTCGGCGAGCCGTCCCGCGTCGAGCAGGATGCGGGCGCGGTACATCGACCACAGGTTGACGATCGCCGGCTGGCTGTTCTCCCGCGCCCTGCGCAACCCGAGGTCGATCTCCTCGAGCCCGCGCAGCGACTCGCCCGCCGAGCTCCACAGAAAGCTCTGCCAGGAGGGCTCGGGGAGCCACAGCGAGTGCAGAATGCCCGCGTCGCCTGCCAGCCGTACGGCCTCGTCCTGGCGGTCCAAGGCGTGCCGCCAGTTCGTGCGGTGGGAGGCGAGGCTGGCCTCGACCGCCATCGCGGTGGCCTCGATGGCGCGGTTGCCACAGGAGGCGGCGGCGCGCAGCGCGGGACCGACCACGCGGCCGGTCTCCACGGTGTCGCCGGCCACGATCAGCGCGAGGGCCTGCAGGGTGAGCAGCTGCGCCCTGGTCGTCGGCGACAGCCCGGGCAAGGCCAGCGCAAGGCGGCACTGCCTGACGGCCTCGGCGAAGGAGCGCTGGCTCCACACTCTGGCCAGGCTGAGCCGGACCTGCGCCTCGGCCTCCGGGTCCAGCAGCCCGGCCAGGGCGTTGTCGGCGACCGACTGCGCCTCCAGGTCGTGGCCGTTCAGCCAGAGCAGGATGATCCGCTCGGCGACCAGCGCTGGGCGGTCGGGGTGGTCGGCCGGGGTCAGCTCCAGGGCGCGAGCGCTCAGCGTGGCCGCGGTGGCAGGGGCGGTGGGCGCCAGGTCGGTGGCGGCCCTGCGCAGCAGCGATACGGCCTCGTGGTCGCCCGGCTGGGCGACCTGGGCCAGGTCGGCGGCCACCTCCATGACCGCCGCGCCGCGCCGCAGGCGCACGTCGACGGCCTGGCGGCGGACCAGGTTCTTGAACGCGGCGGGCACGCTGATCCTGACGGCCTCGCGGACCAGCTCGTTGCGGAGCGCCAGCCGCCCGCCGGTGTCGGTCAGCAGGTCGGCGCCCACCGCCTCCTGCAGGGGGCCCATCAACTCGACGGGCGAGCACTTCAGCAGCTCGGCCAGGACCTCGACGTCGACGTCGCGGCCGAGCATGGCGGTGAAGCGGACGCTGTCGCGGGCCAGCTGCGAGAGCTGGTCCAGCCGATGCCTAACGGAGGAGCGAAAGCGCATCGGGATGCGCTCGGCGGCCCGCAGGTGCGCCATCCCGTTCCTGACGGTGACGGCGCCCTCCTCGCGGATCCCGTTCAGCAGCTCCACCAGCAGCAGCGGGCGGCCGTCGGCCTTGCGGGCCAGCTCCAGCAGCGCGGGCTCCGCCACGGCCTGCAGGATGTCCTGGGCCAGGAGCGCCACGGCCTCCGTCGACAGCGGCCGCAGCACGATCCGCTCCACCTGCCAGGCGCGCGCCGGGCCGCCCTGGTACTGCTCGCGCCCGGCCAACACCCACAGGATGGGCGCCCCGGACAGGCGGGCGGGCAGCGTGCGCAGCGCGCTGCGGGTTGCGGCGTCGCACCACTGGAGGTCGTCCATGATGATCACCAAGGGCGTCTCGGCCGCCGTCCGCGCCAGCTCGTGCTGCAGCTCCCGCAGCAGCCAGAACCGGTAGTCCTCTGCCTGGCTCAACGCCAGCAACTGCGCCCGCGCCACCAGCGGCGCTGGGCCGGACAGCAGCGCGTCAAGCAGCGAGGCCAGCGGGAAGGCGGGCCCGTCGGGCACACCCGCGCCCGCGTGGACGCGCAGCCCCGCAGCAGTGGACAGATCGGCGATCTCGGCCAGCAACCGCGACTTGCCCGCGCCCGGCGCGCCCTCGATCAGCACGGCGCCGCCCTGCCCTCGCCGCAGGGCGTGCAGCCGGTCACGCATGATCAGCAGCTCGGCATCCCTGCCGCGCAGCGGCAGCATGGGGAAGTCGGTGGCCGCCGGCAGGTCCTCGGAAAGCTCGGAGATGCCCGCTGTGGCTGTGCGGCTCATGTGCTCGTCCTTTCCGTGGAGGGCAGCTTCCACATCTGTCGGTTCCGGGGGTGCGCAGAACAATGCAAGCAAGTAGTTCAGTTTTGGACGAGGCAGAACGACAGGCAGAAGTTGCCGGTTCCGCCTTCCGCCTGACAGGGGGCGACGGTCGAACGACTTCGGTACGCTGCTGCGGGCCTACCGGCAGGCGACCGAGCTGACGATCGAGGAGCTCGCTGCCTGGAGCGAGGCGCTGTGCGCGGCTGCCTGTCGGGGCGAGCACGCCAAGGTCGTCGAGGCAGCTAAGGAGCTCGAGCAAGCTGGCCGTACCGTGAAAGATCGCACGATCGTGTGATGTGTCGCGCGGCCCACGGATGGCACGGTGCCATCACCCGCCTCCCACCCGGGGAGGCCGACCCCGGGGGGCAGGCATGGCTGTCTGGTTCGTCACGGGCGCTGCACGGGGCATCGGCCACGAGGTAGCCCGCGAGGCGCTCAGGCGCGGGCATCGGGTGGCCGCCGCCGGCCGCGACCTGACGACCGTCACGGCCGCCTTCGCCGGGGCCATCGGCGAGGTGCTCCCGCTCGAGCTGGACCCCTCCCACCCGGAGGCGGCCGTCGAGCAGGCGATGCGCCGCTTCGGCCGGATCGACGTGGTCGTCCACGACGCGGCCAGGACCGCCCGCGCCCCGCTGCGGGAGACGACGGACGCGCAGGCACGCGCCCTCTTCGACGCCAACGTGGTCGGGATGCTCGCCGTGACCCGTGCGGTGCTGCCGGTGCTGACCGCGCAGCAGACCGGGCGGATCATCGCGGTCGGGTCGGCGGCGGGCTTCTCCACCCCGGCGGGCTCCGGCCTGTACGGCGCGACGATGGCGGCCGTCGAGGCGCTGTGCGAGGCGCTGCGCGCGGAGCTGGACGACACCGGCGTCTGCACGACCGTCGTCGAGCTCGGCCGCTTCAGCATGCTGCCCGCGGCCTTCGACCGCGGCCCGCTCCCGCCGGGGGATCCGCGCAAGGCGGCCGCCGCGATCGTCGACCTGCTCGACGTCGACGACCCCCCGCTGCGGCTGCAGCTCGGCGCCGACGCCGTCGCCCGCGTCGAGGCCAAGCTCGAACGGGTGGCCCAGGAGCTCGACCAGTGGCGGCCGGTCTCGCTCAGCACCGGCGCCGATGAGTACCTTCCCGGGCAGAACGGCCACAGGCCAACGGAAGGCATGTGACACCTACGACACCCAGCGGAGGGCAGCGTGAACGCTCGCGAAACGAAGGCCGGCGCCGCGTCGGAGTTCGGCCAGTACCGGCTGCGCGGGCGGCAGTCGGAGGTCACCGCCCTGCGCGCCTGCCTGGCCGCGCTGTCGCGGGGGCGGGGCGCGACCGTGCTCATCCAGGGCA
Source organism: Nonomuraea sp. JJY05 (assembly GCF_043496855.1). Taxonomy (NCBI): domain Bacteria; kingdom Bacillati; phylum Actinomycetota; class Actinomycetes; order Streptosporangiales; family Streptosporangiaceae; genus Nonomuraea; species Nonomuraea sp. JJY05. Next base: position 11,563 of record NZ_JBIEIS010000045.1, on the reverse strand, counting down.
GCCCGGGCATCGGCAAGACCCGCATGCTCGCCGAGGCGCGCCACATGGCCGAGGAGGCAGGGCTCCGCGTCATCCACGGCGGGGGCGACCCTGACGCCCAGACCATCCCCTTCGGCGCCCTGCTCGGCGCCCTGCACACCGGCGGGGAGCGGATCCTCCCCGCCCAAGCCGTCCAGGCCGCTCCTGCGACCTCCTCCGGGCGTTACTGGCTGCTGCAGGAACTCCAGGAGTACCTGGAGCGCGCCGCGCTCGCCGCGCCGCTGGTGATCGCCATCGACGACCTCCAGTGGTGCGACGAGGGCACCCTGCTGGCCCTGCGAACGCTGCCGCAGCGCCTGTCCCCGCACCCCCTCGCCTGGATCCTGGCCGCCAGGACCGGGCCGCTCACCCCCGACGCGCGCGCCACGATCTCCGCGCTGAACCTGCCCGGCGGCCACCTGCTCACGCTGGCCCCGCTGGCGGGCAAGGCCGTCGCGGCGATGACGGGCGACCTACTCGCGGCCACCCCCGACCGCGGCATCCTGGAGCTCGCCCAGCAGGCCGAGGGCCGCCCGCTGCTGATCAACGAGCTGATCAACGGCGTGCTCGACGAGGGGGCGGTGACCGTCGCCGACGGCGTCGCGCGGCTGACCCACCGGCGCCTGCCGCTGCGCTTCCACGCCTCCGTCCAGCATCGTCTGGAGCAGGTGTCCCCGGCCGCCAGGAAGGCCGCGCAGATCGCCTCGGTCCTGGGCAGGACCGTCTCCCTCGACCAGCTCGCCGAGCTCACCGGCGAATCCGCCGTCGCGCTGCTCGAACCGCTGGACGAGCTGCTGATGGCCGACCTGCTGACCGAGAGCGACGGCGCGTTGGTGTTCAGCCACGACCTGATCCGCGAGGCGATCCAGGCGGCGCTGCCCGCGACGCTCCGCAAGGCGCTCCGCCGCCAGGCCGTGGACCTGCGGCTGGCCCAGGGGATCCCGGTCGTGCGGATCGCCGCCGACCTCGCGGAGACCGCCGAGCCCGGCGACGGCGCCGCCGTTGGGCTGCTCCGCCAGGCCGCCCGCGACCTGGCGATCGTCACACCGTCGGCCGCCGTGGAGATGAGCCGCCGCGCGATCGAGCTGTCGGCCCTCGACCCGATGCGCCAGGCGGGCCTCATCGCCGAGTCGCTGCCGCTCTTCACCAGGACGGGCCGCGTGGGCGAGGCCCTGGCGCTGGCCGAGACCGCGTTGCGCCGGCCGCTGCCCGTCGACGTCGAGGCAGGCATCCGGCTGGGCCTGGCGCTCGTGGCCGGCCAGCAGTCCTTCACCGAGGCCGTACGACACAGCCGCGCGGGCATCGCGCTCCCCGGCCTGCCACCCCGCACCCGGGCCCCGCTGATGTCCCTACTCGCCTTCAACCTGGCGCTCATCGACGCCGAGGAGATCGCCGAGGCGGAGGGCCTGCTCCCCGAGGCACTAGCCACCGCGGACCAGGCCGCCGACCTGGCCTCGCGCGCCACGCTGCTGGGCGTGAGCTCGATCGTGGCCGAGCACAGGCTCGACGTCCACCGCGCGCTCGACCTGGCCGGCCAGGCGGTCGCCGCCTCGCGCGACGCCCGCCGCACCGATGTGCTGTGGCTGCCGGGCGTCTGGAAGTCCCTCCTGCTCAGCATGCTGGGGCGGGTGGAGGAGGCGCTGGCCCAGGCCGACGACGGCGTGCGCAGGGCCAGGCACCACGGCCAGGCCGACCAGCTGCGGCTGTGGTGCATGGCACGCTGCCGCATCTACCTGGACGCGGGCAGGCTCGGAGACGCCAGGGCCGAGGCGGAGGCGGTCCTGGCCATGTCCGACGAGCTCGGGCCCGGCAACTTCGACGACATCACGGCCCGCTACGTGCTCGGCCGCGTCGCCCTGAACACCGGCGACCCTGAGGAGCTCGCGCGCGGCGAGGAGTTCGCCGCATCCATCATGCGGGTCGAGGCCGGGCAGATCCGGCGGGCGGGCGCCTGGCTCGCCGCCCAGGTCGCCGCGGAGGGTGGCGACCACGCGCGGGCCATGGAGCTGACAACCGAGGCCGCCGGGTCCTACCACAGGCCCGCCTCCGCGCTGTCCTGCCCGGCGGACCCGGCCGACGAGGTCGCCCTCGTCCGTCTGGCGCTGCGGGCGGGGGATCGCAGCCGGGCGGTCCTGGTCACCGAGTTCGCCGAGACCCGCCACCGCCTCAACGCCGACATCCCCATCTTCGCGGCCACCGCGCTGCACGCCCGCGCCCTCGTGGACGGCGACGACGCCCTGCTCGACCGCGCCGTCGAACTGTACGGGGACATCCCGCGGCCGCTCGTGCTCGCGGCGGCGCTGGAGGACACCGGCACGGTCGGCCACCTGGACACCGCCCTGCGGCTCTACGAGCAGGCCGAGGCCGAGCACGACGCCACCCGCGTCCGCGACCGCCTCAAGGGCCTGGGCGAGCGCCGCTCGCGCGCGGTGTCCGGCAGGCCGACCGCGGGCTGGGACAGCCTGACCGCCTCCGAGCTGCAGATCATCAGGCTCGTCGCGGGCGGCGCCACCAACAAGCAGGTCGCCGATCGGCTCTACCTGTCGCCGCACACGGTCAGCACGCACCTCTGGCACGCCTTCACCAAGCTCGGGGTCAGCTCGCGCGTCGAGCTCACCAGGCTCGTCCTCGAACACGAGGCCACCTGTCACAACTGAGGGGGCTGCCTTGTCTTAGCTGACGACAGGGGCGCACCACAGCGCCCCGAAAGCCAGAAGGGTGCCAACAATGAAAATCGTGGTGATCGGCGGGACCGGGCTCATCGGGTCGAAGCTGGTGAAGAAGCTGGGCGAGCACGGCCACGAGGCCGTGGCCGCGTCGCCGAACACCGGCGTCAACACGCTGACCGGCGAGGGCCTGGCCGAGGTGCTGAAGGGCGCCCAGGTCGTGATCGACGTGTCGAACTCGCCCTCGTTCGAGCGCGAGGCCGTCATGAAGTTCTTCCAGACCTCCACCGGCAACCTGCTGGCAGCCGAGGCGGCCGCGGGCGTGGGCCACCACGTCGCGGTGTCGATCGTGGGGACCGAGCGGATGCCGGAGAACGGCTACTTCGCGGCGAAGATCGCCCAGGAGAAGCTGATCGAGACGTCGGGCATCCCGTTCTCGCTGGTGCACTCCACCCAGTTCTTCGAGTTCGCCCGCGGCATCGCCGACGAGGGCACGGTCGACGGCAAGGTGCACATCGCGCCGGTGCTGTTCCAGCCGATCGCGGGCGACGACGTGGCCCAGGCGGTCGGCAGGACCGCGGTGGGGACGCCGCTGAACGGACGGATCGAGATCGCCGGACCGACCCAGTACAAGATGGACGAGTTCTTCCGCAAGGCGCTGGCCGCCTGGGGCGACACCCGCGAGGTCGTCACCGACCCGCAGGCGCGCTACTTCGGCAGCGTGCTCGGCGAGCGGTCGCTGGTGCCCGGTGACGGCGCGCAGCTCGGCACCATCACCTACAAAGACTGGCTCGACCAGTCCACCACGAAGTAGGGCCGGGCGATGGACAAGCCACGATCGACCGCGTGGCAGACGGCGCTGACCGTGCTGCAGGAGGCGCAGCCTCCGTTCATCCCCGAGGGCGCGCACGCGATGACCGTGGTCATCGAGTACCCGCCCGGAGACCCGGGCGCGCCGCCGCATCGCCACCCGGGTCCCGCCTTCGGCGTCGTCCTCGAGGGCGAGATGCTGATGGAGCTGGAAGGGGAGCCCGAGCGGGTGATCCGCGCCGGCGAGGCGTTCTGGGAGCCGGGTGGCGACGTCATCCACTACCAGGACGGCAACAATCGCGACGATGTCCCGGTACGGTTCACGGTCACCATGCTGTGCGAGCCGGGCAAGCCGATGTTCACGCTGGTGGAAGAGGCCGAGCTGGCCCAGCGCACGGACCGCCGCGCGCCACGCCCGTCCTGAACCCCGGCGAAGTACCCGCAGCGTGACGGCACCGGCTGCCGTCATCGCTGCCTGATCCCAGGATCGAACCAGGCCGCCGGCCCACCGGCCGGCGGTCCGATCCGCCATGCCAACAACCCGAGGTATGACACGAATGAACCACGAACGACCGGTTCGGATCGGCACGCTCGGCAGCCTCCGCGAGCACCTGCAGTGGGCGATCGAGCTGGAGCACGCGACGCTGCCGCCGTACCTGACCGCGCTGTACTCCCTCGACCCGGAGCGCAACCCGGCGGCCGTCGAGGTGGTGAGCGGCGTCTTCGTGGAGGAGATGCTGCACCTGGCGCTGGCGGCGAACCTGCTCAACGCCGTCGGCGGCACACCGCGCCTCGACATGCCGCAGATGCTGCCGCCGCACCCGCGCAAGCTGCCGCACAGCGATCTGGAGGTGTCGCTGGTGCCGTTCGGCGCGGAGGCGCTGGAGATGTTCCTGCGCCTGGAACAGCCGGCGGCACCGAGCGCGCCGCCGGAGGACGAGGGCTACGAGACGATCGGGCAGTTCTACGCGGCGATCGAGCAGGGGTTGCGCTACCTGTGCGACACGCTCGGCGAGAAGGAGGTCTTCTGCGGCGACCCGGCCCGGCAGGTGAGCGGCGCCCGCTTCCGTCACACCGCCGGATCGCTGTTCGCCGTCGAGGATCTGGAGTCCGCGCTCGGCGCGCTGAAGGAGATCGTCGAGCAGGGGGAAGGCAACGCCCGCGCCGAGGTGTGGGACGGTGACCAGGACGTCCTCCACCCCGAGCGGAAAGAGGTCGCCCACTACTACCGCTTCCAGGAGCTCAAGCTCGGCCGCCGTTACCAGCGGGGCGACACCCCGAAATCCGGGCCCACGGGGGAGGAGCTCGTGCTCGACCCGGCCGGTGTGCTCCCGATGCCGCCCAACCCGCGGCCCGCCGAGCCGGGCAGTGCCGTACGGGCGGCGCAGGATCTGTTCGACACCACCTACAGCACCCTGCTGAACCTGCTGGAGCAGGCATTCAACGGCGACCCGAAGCGGCTCACGGACGCCACCCGCACCATGTTCACGCTCAGGGCCCAGGCGCAGGCCCTGATGGCGCTGCCCGGCGGCGCCGGTCCCACCTTCGCCTACGTGCCGCCCGAAGCACGCAGCTGATCCATAGCGAAAGAAGGCACATCATGAACAAGCACATCCTCGAGCCCGCCGCCTGGGAGCTGGCGCAGGCCACCTCGAAGCCGCCGTTCCTGTACGAGCTCGGCCCCGAGGGCGCCCGCAAGGTCCTCGACGACCTGCAGGCCGCCCCGATCGCCAAGCCGGACGTGGACGAAAAGTGGATCGTCGTCCCCGCCGGGGTCGGCGACGTCCGGGTGCGGATCGTCAAGCCGGTCGGCTCGACGGGCACGCTCCCCGTCGTCCTGTACGTGCACGGCGGCGGCTGGGTCATCGGCAACGCGGGCACCCACGACCGGCTCGTGCGCGAGCTCGCAGTCGGCGCGGGCGCGGCCGTCGTCTTCGTCGAGTACGACCGCTCGCCCGAGGCCCGCTACCCGGTGGCCCTCGAGCAGGCTTACGCCACCGCCCAGTGGATCGTCAAGTCCGGCGCCGAGGAGGGGCTGGACCCCTCCCGGCTGGCCGTCGCGGGCGACTCGGTCGGAGGCAACATGACCGCGGCGCTGACCATCACGGCCAAGCAGCGCGGTGACGTGCATTTCGTGCACCAGTCCCTGTACTACCCCGTCACCGACGCCGGCCAGGACACCGACAGCTACCGCGAGTTCGCCGACGGGCCGTACCTGACGGCCAAGGCGATGGCCTGGTTCTGGGACGCCTACACCACCGACCCCGCCCAGCGCGCCGAGATCACCGCCTCGCCGCTGCGCGCCTCCCTGGCCGACCTCGAGGGCCTGCCGCCCGCGTTCGTCGTCGTCGACGAGAACGACGTGCTGCGTGACGAGGGCGAGGCCTACGCCCGCAAGCTGATCGCGGCCGGGGTGCCCACCTCCAGCGTCCGCTACAACGGCACGCTGCACGACTTCATGATGCTCAACCCCGTCCGCGCCACCGAGGCCACCAGCGCCGCCATGGCCCAGGCCATCGACGTCCTCAAGACCGCCTTGAAAGCCGGAGAGTCTCGGTGAGAATCGGCGCCGGTGTTGTCGACTACGTGCTGATCTCGGTCTACTTCGCGGTGGTCCTGCTGATCGGGGTGGCCGCGCGCAGGAGAGTCTCCGGCAGCCTCGACTTCCTGCTCTCGGGGAGGTCGTTGCCCGCCTGGATCACCGGGCTCGCCTTCATCTCGGCCAACCTCGGCGCAGTTGAGATCACGGGATGTCGGCCAACGGCGCCGAGTACGGCATGCCGACCATGCACTACTACTGGATCGGCGCGCGATCTGCAACCCGAAAGGCCAGTACGGCGCTGCCAAGATACGGGCGGCATTCGGCGATCCAGACGACGAAGAGGTCCCAACGAAATGGCGACTTCCGTGGCCTTCTCGGCATCGACTTCCTGGAACCCGGGTAGCCCCATCCACTGCACGTCAGTGATCACGCAGACCACGTTGCAACGGTATGAACTGGGCGTGAGCGCTCTCCGGGGTGGCCTGCGGGTCCCCGGCGGATCCGGTGGATCTCGCCGGCTCTGATGGGCCGCGGGATGAAGAATTCGTACCCGCGTGGATCCGACTAGGCGGCGATTAGCGCAGCGGCTTCGGTATGACCCGCGTGTGGGTGACCGAGGCGGGAGACCGCTTCCACGCATCGAAAGACTGCATGGCTATGAACGTGAGAACGCCCCTGGAGCGAACCGGTTCGATGCTTTCGAAAATTGTCCGGTCAATGTTCAGGAAGTTTCGAGGAGCGTTTGGAAGCAGTGCGGCCGGGGCCGGGCAGGGTTGGATCCAACCTCATAGTTTTCTGGGAAACTCGGCGTCGGCCAGGCGTAGCATGTTTGCTGCCCTGAAACTTTCAGTACGTTTCCGGGTGAACGATGCGATACGTGCCAGCAAGGCAGGCAAGAGTTCGCCGCTCGTCCGACAGAGGAGCGAGCCACGCCTTGACGGGACCTGCACGCCTCGTATTTGCTCCGTCGCACCCCCACCCATCGGCGGAGGGCAGGCCCGGCGGAGCGATGTTACCGATAACACAATGCTTCCGTCACGCCTCCAGCCGCCGCCAGGTCTGCACGGATGAGAGGACTGATCAACCTCATGTTGACGCTAACCGAGGCCCTGGTGCCGCCCCTCTCCGCAGTGCCACCGGCAGGTGAGTGATGTTGCGGCGTAAATCCGTCTTCGCCGCTGTCATAGTCGCGGCGCTTCTCGTGGTGGCCACCGGTGGTACGGCGCTGAGCAGCAGCGAAACCACGTCACGCGCGGCGAGCGCCGCCGCGGCGACGCCAGGATGCGGCAAGACTCCAACGCTCAGAAGTGGTGCGCAGTCGATTCAGAGCGGCGGCCGGTCTCGCTCCTTCATCCTGAGGATTCCCGACAACTACAACAACAACAACCCCTACCGGTTGATCTTCGGGTTCCACTGGAACGGCGGCACCGCCAACGACGTCGACTCAGGCGGGAGCAGCGGATTCACCTGGTCCTACTACGGGCTCAGGCAACTGGCGAACAACACCGCGATCTTCGTCGCCCCCCAGGGCCTGAACAACGGCTGGGCCAATTCCGGCGGCCAAGACCTGACCTTCGTCGACGACATGATCAGGTTGATCGAAGCGGACCTGTGTGTCGACACCACGCAGCTGTTCGCCGGAGGCTTCAGCTACGGCGGCGGCATGAGTTACGCCCTGGCCTGCGCCCGGGCGACGGTCTTCCGCGCGGTCGCGGTCTACTCAGGCGGACAGCTCAGCGGATGCAGCGGCGGCACCCAGCCCATCGCCTACATCGGGCTACACGGCCTCAGGGACAACGTACTCAACATCTCGCTGGGCCGGTCGCTGCGCGACACGTTCGTCAGGAACAACGGTTGCACCGCCCAAAACCCGCCCGAGCCGGCACAGGGCAGCCTGACGCACGTTGTCACCGCCTACTCGGGATGCCGATCCGGGTACCCGGTCGTATGGGCGGCGTTCGACGGGGGGCACACCCCCGGCCCAGTGGACGGGTCCACCGCCGACGACGGCGCACGGACCTGGACCAAGGGAGTGGTGTGGAACTTCTTCAACCAGTTCCAGAGCACGAACGACACCACTCCGCCGACCGCTCCGGGCACTCCCGCCGTCTCCAACGTGACCGCTACCAGCGCCACCCTGACCTGGACGGCATCCACCGACCAGGGCGGCTCCGGCCTGGCCGGCTACAACGTCTACCGGGAGCAGGGCGCCACCGACCCGCTACTCGGCCAGTCCACCACCAACTCGATCACCCTGACCGGGCTGACCGCCGAAACCCAATACCAGGTCTACGTACGAGCACGGGACGGCGCGGGCAACTTGTCGGCCAACTCCGCGTTCGTCACGTTCACCACGGCCTCCACCGGAGGCGACATCACACCACCGACCGCCCCGGCCGGGCTGGCGGCCTCCGGCACCACCGCCGGGAGCACTAACCTTTCCTGGACCGCTTCCACTGACGACGTCGGGGTGACCGGCTATGACATCCTGCGCGCACCCGGTGCCACCGGCGGCACCTTCGCCCAGGTCGGCACCTCGGCCACGACCTCGTTCGGCGACACGGGCCTGACCCCGAGCACCACCTACCGTTACCAGGTCCGCGCGCGGGATGCCGCCGGCAACGTCTCGCCGGTGTCCGACACGGTCCAGGTCACCACCACCGGCGGCGGCGCCGGAGCCTGCACGGCCACGCCGACCGTGCAGACCCAGTGGGGTTCGGGCTATGTGATCCAACCGCTGACCATCACCAATACCAGTACCTCGACGATCACCAGTTGGACGGTCACCTTCACGCTCCCGGCCGGGCACACGCTGACCGGCTCGTGGAACGCCACCGTCACCACCAGCGGGCAGACCGTCACGGCCAAGAGCGTGAGCCATAACGGCACGTTGGCCCCCGGAGCCAGCACCACCAGCTTCGGCTTCCAGGCCAGCCGTCCCGACGGCAACACGGCCCTGCCATCCGGATACACCTGCACCAGCGCGTAAACGCCATTCAAGGCCGCCCACACCGGCACCCGCCGGTATGGGCGGCCCCATCGCGCGAGCAGCGCGGCATTGCCGCTCAAGCGCGGGGACGATGGACGCGCCTGCTCTCCTGCCACCCCTCGCGCAGCAACGCCACCAGACCTTTCCGGAACCTGTCAAACCAGATGAGACGTCAGGCTACTTGTGTGGTTCTGGAGTGTCGTTCTGCAGCGTGGTGGGTGGCTGGTTGATCCACACCTTGGTCGGTAGTGCCGGCGGGTAGGGGCGTCGGCCGCGGAACACACCCGCGCTCAGCCGTCACTGGGTGGGTGGGCAGGTGTGGAGCGTGAGTCGTAGGCCCGCTGCCGGGCGACGATGTCGTCGGCGTGTTCGACCGCCCAGGTGTAGAGGTGAGAGAACGCAGCGACTCGCCGAGTGGCGTCAGCGAGTACTCCACCCTACGGGCGAGGTCGGCAGGACGCGGCGTTCGATCATGCCGTTGCGTTCCAGGCGGCGCAGGGTATGGGTGAGCACGCGCTGGGTGACTCCTTCGAGCCGGCGCTTGATCTGGTTGAACCGTTTCGGCTCGGCCAGCACCGCCATCGTCATCATCGACCACTTGTCCGCGATCTGGTCGAGGATCGGTCGTGTCGGGCAGTCGGCGCGGAAGACCCACTCCGGCTCGCTCGTATCGGTCACCTAGGTATCCTCCGCGAGGCTTGAGATGCCAAAAGTGCGTTATTGACGCCCCTCGGCGATCACCCAACCATAGGTATACATCAGATACCTAGCGGCGCGGCAGCCACGTCGTATTGCCGTCGCCGCCTCCGGATAGGAGTCCCCCGGCGTGAGCCAGCCCACCTTCGCCACCCTGCACGTGACGCGCGACCGCGGCGTCGTCAAGGTCGTCATCGACAACCCACCCGTGAACGTTCTCAGCCTGGCGATGATGGCCGACCTGATGACGCTGCTGACCACGTTGCGGGAGGACGAGACGGCCAAGGTCGTCGTGTTCGAGAGCGCCGATCCGGAGTTCTTCATCGCCCACGTCGACATGACGCTCGTAGACGACGAGGACGCCGCCGCCGACCCGACAGCCGGGGCGCCGGCCGGGCTCAACGTCTTCCAGGCACTCGGCGAGGCTCTGCGCACCCAGCCCCAGGTGACGATCGTCAAGCTGACCGGGATGGCTCGTGGTGGAGGGGCCGAGTTCGTCGCGGCGGCCGACATGAGTTTCGCGGCGATCGGCCGGGCCGGGCTCGGCCAGATGGAGGTGCTGGGCGGCATCGTGCCCGGTGGCGGCGGCACGCAGTACCTGCTGAACCGGGCGGGCCGCAACCGCGCTCTGGAGATCGTCCTGGGTGCGGAGCTGTTCGACGCGCAGACGGCCGAACGTTACGGCTGGATCAATCGCGCGCGGGTGTGCGGTGCCGCCGTCGGCGAGCGTTCCGTCTCGGGCCAAGGTCGGCTCCAGGAACACCTGGGCCGGTTGGGGAGCAACGGGCGCGACGAGACGGTGTTGGTTCGGCATCTGGCGTGCCGCCTGTCTCCGGCGTGAAGGACCGGCTACGACCGAGGCGATGTCAACGCGGCTGCCGACATGCGGAAAGTCTCAGGCCAGACCAGCCTACGCCTAGCTGTGCCGGAAAGGATGCCGCACCGTGCCGGAGGCGTGAGTGATCGCGTCGGGGAAGTCCGGGAGGGCAGCGGCGGTGGAGCTGGCAGATCTGGACATGCTCCATGCCTCACGGGGCGCGGTCGAGGAGCGGTTGCCACGCTCGACGGTCCTGTTGGGCGCTGAAGGGCTGAACGAGCGCCGGCCGAAGAGCGCGACCTTGTCACAGCTTCACGAGCTTGGCGTACGGCGCGGCTATGCGGTACGTCTCAGTGCCGAAATCGACGAGAACGGCAACATCCTGCTCAACCGCGATGACCCGACCGAGGCCGTATTTGTCGTGGCTCGCCCGATCTCCTGCCACAAAGTGCTCGACAGGGGGCAGGGGAACGTCCGGAACGTTGAAGGGACTGTTAGGCAAGGGTCGCCGGGGCACGGCTTGGGGCCTCATGGTCTCAGTATGCGCCCTGTCAGTGACTAAATGGACATGCATTGTGTGAAATATGGGCGGTCCGCGAACGTCTCCCCGGCTCGGCCCTTGCACGCTGGTTCCTAGGAGGACGTTCCGTACCGTGTTCTCGCCCCGGGGCCGGAGGCCGGAGCGGAGTGTTCGCGCTCATCCTGACCTTCGCAGAGATCGAAGCCGTCACACTGCAGGTCGCGCCGCCAGGTGCTGGACCCGGCCAGCCGGCGCGATCGGCATTCTGGCTGGTCAGCCGGCCGAGACGTTCGGACACGCCGCCACGCCCTGACGCAGGTCGCCGGGCGCGCTGTCTGTGGTGAAGACGAGCCCGGTGCCGTCCACCGTCACCTTGACGACGTGCCCCGGCCGGAGCTCGCCGTACAGGATCTTCTCCGACAGCGAGTCCTCGAGCTCTCGCTGGATCGTACGGCGGAGCGGACGGGCGCCCATGACCGGGTCGTAGCCCCGGTCGGCCAGCAGC
>NZ_JBIEIS010000044.1:0-108734 GCF_043496855.1 Nonomuraea sp. JJY05 | reverse complement strand
CAACACCCGCAGGAGACATTCCACCCTGGGCTATCTGAGCCCGATGGACTACGAGCAGCAAACCATCGATAAGGTGCTGCTCGCCGCATGACAATCGGTGTCCACACCTCGGGGTGAGCCCCCCAGCCCGGCTGTGGACGGGCAGGTCCAGGCTGCCTCATCACCGAACGGCGCGGTGTAATGCCAGGCGTGCGCACGACAGATCGTGCGCGGCCCGCCATCCGGCCATTTGCCCCGGCACCGGCTCATAGGCGTTGCTACCGCGCCGGCTGGGCAGGCGTCGGCCTTCTCCCGGCGCAACGCCCAGACCTCTGGATCGGGCCCGGTCACCATCTGGTGCACTACCCCGTCTCCGCTGGACGGTTCGTGAACCTCGTCGCGTTCGCCCGGCGGGGGACTATACCGTCGAGTCGCGGCCCACCCGATGTCCCCTTCTTCGCGCGGGGGGGCTCAGGCCGTCGAGGACGCCGCCGTCCTCGCCCGCTGCCTGGCCCGACGACCTCGACGATCCGGCTCGGGCCCTGCGGCGTTACGAGACGCTGCGGATCCCCCGGACCAGCCGGTTGCAGGACGTCAGCCACGCCAGGTCCCACGTCAACCACCTGCCCGACGGGCCGGAACAACAGGCCCGCGACAAGTCCTTCGCCGACGCGGACCCCTTGGTGGCCAACGGCTGGATCTACGCCTACGATCCCGAGGACGCACCGGCGCAGACCGCTGACACCCGATGACCTCCTCTCCTCGCAAGGACAAGCCGATGCGGTTCGACCACCTCCCGCTCCGCCGCCGAGGCGATGGAGGCGGGTTGCGGGCCGGTTCCCTCGTAGGCGGCGATCCAGGAGTCGTGGAGCCACATCTGGGTTCCTCGGCGTCCCCGACTGGAGTCCCAGGTGATGTCGCGCTCATAGGTCAGCACGGTCTCGTCGGGGCCGAGGATGACCCAGGTATAGAGGCCGTTGTCGTGATGCATCTTCACTTTCATCCCGGAGATCGTCTCGGTGGTGCCATCGGGCCGGGTCACGGTCTCATCGTGTTGCGCGACCCAGTTGACGCTGAGCCCTTCGGCATGGTCGGGCGCCACCTGCCGCAGGAAGCGCAGAGCGATCTCCTCGGCGCGACGTGCGTGGAGGAGCGGGCCGTGATTGCCGTTCTGGAGGCGGGTGAATCCCAGAATCGTGCCATCGGCGTCGAGGACGAGGCTGGTGTGGGGGCTGCCGAGGCGGTAACCGTCGGGCTGGTGGCGGATCACGGTGACATCGCGATCGTCGTGCCGTTCCTCGCGCACCCTGACGATCTCCCACCCGCGGGGGATGCGGAGACCGGTACCGTTCAGCGCATCGGCCTCCAGGCGTCGGGCGCCGTTGACGCCGGCGGTCGGAGGTTCGGTGGCGGGCGACATGGTGATCTCCTGTCGGCCGGTCCTGGGCTCGGCGGCTGTCGGCGGGATCTCGCGGGTGGTCGCGGTGTAGGCCGCTCCGGAGGTGGCGAGGACCGCAACGGCGACCCCGGAAAGGACGACGGAATTCAGACGAGGCATGACACAACTCCTCACGTGGCGATACGGGCGTGTACTCGGCGGCAAACGACATGGGATGGTCACGGTCGCTGGCGGCCCCTCAGGGCACAGGCCGCATAGACGACGGCGCCTGCGGCGACGTACAACCCGGACAAAACGCCGAGCGCGCCGCCAAAACCTCTCGGTAGCTCGATGGCATAGGAGCCCAGACCGGCTCCAAGGAAAAGGACGAACCCGTTGACGGCCATCCCGACGCCTCGCGCGGGATGCGCGGCTTCGCCCCACAGAGTGATCATCGTGGGGACGAGGACAGCGACGCCGGCTACAAAGATGACACTGGCGGCGAGGAGGCCTGTGAGTGCGTCGGCCAGCACGGATTCGGCTGCCAGGCCCGCGGCCGCGAGGATGAAGCCGGTCAGTGCGGTACGTGCCGAACCGAGGCGTGCCGCCAGTGGCCCGGCGAGCAGAGAGCAGAGCATCGACGGCAGGGCGGCCGTGCGGACGAGCATGATCTCGGTGGCGGAAAGACCGGCCGAGGTCAGATGCGTGCCGAGCAGGTTGTACATTCCGACGAAACCGCCCAGCACGACCAGATGTCCGAGCGCGAGGAGCAGGGAACGGGGCCGGAGGGCGAGCCGGAGGAGACCGGCGTAGCGTGCCGGAAGAGGCTGGTGGAGCCGGTTGGCCTCGGGTTCGCGGATGATGACGAAGGCCGCGAGGGTGAGGGCGGCGAGCAGGATGCCGCCGATGGAAAAGGTCCCGCGCCAGCCTGCGGCGGTGGCGATGGCGGTGGCGGCCAGTTGTCCGAGGATTCCCGCGGCGAGGAAGGCTACCGAGATGGCGCCGATCGCGGTGGCACGCCGCGGAGGGGGCAGCGCCTCCCCGAGGTACGCCAGGGCGGTCGGCGCAAACGTGGCAGCCGCCAAGCCCTGTATGGCTCGCAAGACGGCCAGGGCCCCCGTCGAGGGGGCGAGGCTCACCGCGAGCGTCGCGATCGTAAGAGCCGCGAGGCCGGAGACGAGAATGCGCCGGCGGCCGTAGTGATCCGACAACGGCCCGTAGATCAGGAACCCTAGTGCGTAGGCGAATGAGTATCCGGCGGCCAGCGCGGTGGTTACGTCGGAGGAGCCGAAATCGTCGGCCACGAGCTGGTGAAGCGGGATGGCCGCGTAGAGCTGAACGAGTACGACGAGCGCGGTGCCGACGAGCAGGGGGACGCTGCCTGGCCGCACGGCTATGGGGCGTTGCGGCAAGTTCATGATGCTGGGCAAACTCCAACTCCAACGTTTGGGTTGGATATTACGCTAACGCTCCATCGGGAGATTTGCAACGCAAGCGTTGGATATGCTGTCGGACATGGCCTGGAACACCGCCGAGACCAAACGCAGACTCAAGGAGTCGGCGGTCGCCGAGTTCGCCGCGCATGGCATCGGTGGCACCACCATGGAGCGCATCGCCCGCCGGGCGGGGATCAACAAGGAACGCCTGTACACCTATTTCGGCGACAAATCCCAGCTCTTCGCCACAGTGCTCGCGGACGAGCTGAACAAGGTCGCGGCGGCCGTTCCGCTGGACAGCCTGGACGGACCGGAAGCCGTCGCCGCGTACGCCGCCGCGGTGTACGACTACCACGCAGAGCACCCCGAGCTGACCCGGCTGCTGCTGTGGGAGGGCCTGCTCGATCTCCCGGAAGTGCCCGACGAGGATTCCCGCACCGATTACTACCGCACCAAGGTCGCGGCTTTCACCCGAGCCCAGCAGGCGAACCTGATCAGCGACGACGTACCGGGCGCCGACCTCGCCTTCCTCATCCTGGCCCTCGCGGGCTGGTGGTACGCGGTTCCGCAGATGGCCCGCATGATGCATGCCGACGATCCGGCGACTCCGGGCACGGCCAGGGCAGCGCTCATGCGCGCCGCCACGAAGCTGGCCACGCCGGCGGCCGCGGAACGTACGCGTTGAAGCAGATCCTGGACGTGCCGCTGGGCACGGCACGACGCCACCTGCGCGTCCAGGCCGCCCGAGCTGTCACTGGAGCAGGCCAGCCGATTGGGCACGGCACCGAACACCCTGACACCATCTCGCCTGCTGGGCAGGGAAGGCGGGGAACACGGCCCTGTGGACCACGTCCCCCTCCCACGCGGAGGTGACGGCCGGGCCCGCGTCGACGCCCGCGTCCGCTACCTGACCGACAACGCCGAACACCTGCGCGACGACCAAGCGCTCGAAGCGGGATGGCCGATCGCGACCGGCGTGATCGAAGGCGCCTGCCGCCACCTGATCACCGACCGATTCGACCTCGCCGGAGCACGCTGGGGCCTGACCGGCGCCGAAGCGGGGTTGAAACTCCGCGCTGACCGCGTGATCGTTTGGGCCACTGAGCAAGAGTTACACCGATGGAGGATCACGCTCCCACCTGCGGACAACGTCAAGCCCACTCGGTGACGCGGAAGACCGAGAGCATGTCGTTCCGACGAGGATCCGCCTGGTCGTTGTACGGGTAGAAGGAAGCCTCGACGCCGACCCAGCCACGCCACCTGGCTTCGTCATCGATGATCTGCAGCAACGGGTAGACATGGGAGTTGCCCTTGTAGCACTGGCTGCCCTTCGCCAGGCAGCTGCACCAGTGCCAGTGCGTGTCACGGCGGTCCTTGCTGGTCACCTGCTGAATGTAGTTCTGCAGGCTTTGGTCCTTGTCGTACGGCGCCGCGCACTTGCAGTTGCTCGTCGATGCGGTCTTGTAGGTCAGGCACCAGGTCGTGTCGGTGCATCGAATGTACTGGCCCATGTTCCAGGTCCTGTCGACGTACGCGATGCTCCCCTTGGTCGCGCGGTGATAGGTCATGGTCAGCGGCGCGTCATGCCCGAGCACCGCCTCCATCGGCCGCCGCACGGTCAATCCGGCGTTGCTGCCGTAGCCGTAACCGTGGGTGAATTTGCGGGCGTACTTGAACGTCAGGCGCGCGTACGTACCGTCAGGCGCGGTTTCGACCCACCATTCCTCGGTGCGCCACGCGGTCTGGTCCCAGGCGATGTTGACGTATTGACGTCCGGAAGCGTCGGCGTGCATCGTGAAGGATCCCGCCCTGACCTCTGTCGCGGGGGTGAGAAACCCGTTGGCGGTCTTGATGTCGCACGGCCTTACGGTGGTCGACGTGCCGGAGCACTTTCCCCCAGGAACGGTGCCCGTGCCGACGCGCGCGGCCGGTGCGGTCTGGCTCCAGGCCCAGGTGTCGCTACGGACCCGGCCGTTGGAGGTGAATGTGTAGGTGCCCAGGCGCACCCAGTTGCTTCCGGACGCTTCGTGAAGTGATCCGAAGGAGACGACGTAGTTCGTCTTCTCTCCAGGAAGTGCGGCGGCGCTTGCCGGACTTGCCGGGCCGAACAGCGCCGCTACCAGTAACAGCACGCAGCCGATGTAGCGAATCATAAGCTTGGTTCCCTTGGTGACGATCATCGAGGCGGGAACTGTATCGTCCGGCGGTATAACGAAGGTATGCCGATATCGACGGTGTGCGTCGGACGGGCCCATGGCGCGGGCGCGCCCCGCCAGCCTGAGGGAGCGGCGGCCGCGCCGCTCACGTGCTCCATCACCGCGGCGTAGTCCTCCGGCTCGAGTTCGGATTCACCCGGTGGCATACAGCTTGGCGATGCGCGCACCGAGGTCGGCGCCGTAGTTCTCGTGGTAGACCTGGGCGGAGCAATAGACCGCGCCGCCCTGGCGGGCCAGGGTAGGCGTCCAGACGGTGGCGTTTTCCACGCCCGGGTCGCTCATCGCCAGGCCAGTGAGCGCGATGTCGTCCACGCTGACGTCGATGAAGTAGTCGCTCACGCCCCTGCGCTCGTACAGGCGCCATTGCAGCGTCGCGCTCGTCGCCCCGCTCAGTTTGGCCGTGAGGTCGACCGTCGCCTTCACCCAGGTGTCCGCCGCGTCGGCGGCGACGTCCTGCTCCCAGATCACCTTGCCGTTGAGCAGGAGCTGCTTGACGTGGTATCCAGCCGGATGCTTCGGCCCGCGGGCGTCGCGGTGCCAAAAGCTCACCACCCGCGTGGTCGCCCCTGAGGTCAGGACGATTCTCCGCGTCGCGCCACACGACATGCCTGCCTTGGTGGCTGTCTGCTTCTGGACGACGAAGCTCAGCCGCCCGTCGCCCGTGCGGGCCAGGTTGTCGGCCGCGGGGCGCGTCCATGCCTGGTCGCGGGAGACGAACGGAAGTTTGTACTGCAGGACCCCGGCGAGTTCACCGCTACGGACGTGCTCGACCCCCTTCTTGGTGACCGCCTCGACGTAGGACACCGTCGGCTTCTGGGCGGCGTGGCTCAGCGGGTACGCGTAGGGCATCAGGTAGACCTCGGTGCCGGGCAGCCGCTTGGCGAGCTGCTGCACCTGGTACGACACGCTCCACGACCAGGAGGTGTCCCGGTACGGCTCGTCACGGAAGGGAAAGACCACGCCGTCCACCAGCGGGATCTGCTCGGCGATGAACGCGTCAGTGAACTGGACGTAGTAGACGGTCGGGACGAACTTGAGCGCGGGGCTGATCGCCTTGGCCACCGACCGCATCTGCCCGACGTAGGCGGGGGTGAACGTCTTGAGATCGTAGGCGTAGTCGTCCACCGTCCAGCCGGCCAGGTTCGGGTGATCTTTGGCGAGGGTGGCGACCTCGCGAGACCAGGCAACGTAGTCGTGCCCGAACGGCCGGGACACGCAGCAGCTTTCCTGGCTCGGCGAGTACACCAGCACCCAGACGTCGATCCCGGCGGCGGCCGCCGCGGGCAGGAACTCATCCCGCAGGTCGGTCCAGTGCACGTTGTCACCGGCCATCGGATAGACGTAGGTGTTCGCGTTGAGTGCTTCCAGCCCCGCGATGATCGCCTTGGTGTCCACGTGCCTGATCCCGTCGGCGCGCGGCTGCTCTTCACGCATGAGGTTGCCCGCCGTGCCCAGCGCGCCCGGAACCATGGCGTGGGACACGCCGGAAATCATCGACAGCAACACGGCGAAGACGGTCACGAGCGCGAGACGGATCACGTTAGTTCCTTCGGACATGATCAGGTACAGGCCCGTCACCGTAGCGAGCTCCGGTATGTCGCCGGTATATCCCAGGTGAAGCCGATCAGGTGGGGTAGCCGTCGTTGTACAGGTCCTTGAGCCCGTCGGGCGGCAGCACCCGACAGGGGGAAGCTCAGTCTCAGCCGGCCGAGGTGTCGCTCGGCTCGTCGGGAAGGAACCGGCCATCTCGGACAGGGCCAGGCTGCCGATGTGTCCGGCCTCCGCGGGGTGAGGCACCAGTCCTCGTAAGCCGGCAGGTCCGGGACGACGGTGCCGTACACGATCAGGTCGTAACCATCGAAGATGACGGTGAGGCAGCAGATCGGCAGGACCCAGGGCGAACCTCCTGTCGAGCCCTCACTCGCCCGCGGCACTATACCTACCAACTCCACATTATTGCGATCCAGAATACGAGAACCTTATTGCGCTTATCGGATGGCTCTCGAGAGAGGGCTCACTGAGATGCCGACGCATCCGACCTTGGGGATGTACGCAAAGCATGCATAATCAATATTCCCCCCGTATTCACCCGAAGTTCTCGCGGCAGGATTCGGGCCACGGCGATAATGCTTGGTGGAAGCGCTTTTGTGAATTCACAAAGCACGTACGAATTTGGAGATCTATATGAAGAAGTCCCTGGCGCTCGCGGGCGTGAGCGCCATCCTGGCGGCCGGTCTCCTCGCGACCGCACCCGCTCACGCGGCAACGGCAAACGCTACTTCTGTCAGCGCGATGTCGCCCTTCCGTTACTACGACACCTTCTACGGGCCGAATCCTTGGTGGTCATGCTCTCAGCGCGGAAATCTCGGGCTGCAGAGAGGTGAATGGTATGACTATGACTGCAGGCCTGGCACTAGCTGGGTGGATCTCTATATCCAGGTAAGTCCCTACTAGCCCAGCGAGCGAGCAGATCCCTCTACGGATCCAGCGATTCTCCGGACGGATGCTTTCCCAATGTCGGCCTCGGCAGTGCCTCCGCGATGACCCAATGCCGGAGGCACTGCCAGGCCAGGCGCTCGGCGCGGGCGGCCGTCTCAGAGGGCGTCTGAAGAGCGTAGTTTGTGGTTGTTTGCCGGTTGCGCGTCTCGCCAGGTTGGGGTGGTTTCGCCTGTTATGTGTCGGGTGAGGTTGTCGATGGAGGCCAGGCGGATCATGGCCGCGGCATGGTCGGGCCGTGTCTCGTAGTCGCGGGCGAGCCGGCGGTGGAGCGTGAGCCTTTGCTGGACCAGCTTCTCAGCAAATGTGACTTCCGTCTCATAAGGCAACCTGGACAGCGAGTATGCATGGAAGAGGTATGCGATTCGCGATTCAACGAGCGGTGGAAGAACCAGCACCATCGCCACAGGGAGCGCCGCCTGCTGCGGCCATGGATGAGGCTGTCGTGGCCGAACTGTTCCTGACTCAACGGCTGGGCCTGGTCCGGTTGGCGTTCTTGCTGGTGGGCGATCAGGAAACGGCCGAGGACATCGTCCAGGACGCCTTCGCAGCGCTGCACCGCCGGTGGAGCCGGTTGACCCACCATGATCGAGTCCTTCCCTACCTACGGGCGAGTGTCCTGAACGGATGCCGCATGGTTCACCGGCGCCGGTCCATCATGAGCAGGTTCACCGGCGAGCGGCAGACGCCATTTCGGTCGGCGGAGGCTGCCACGCTGCTCGGAGAGACACGCCGGGAGGTGTCCGAGGCAGTACGCGCCTTACCCCGCCGCCAGCGAGAAGCCGTGGTATTGCGTTACTACCTCGACCTGTCCGAGGCAGAAATCGCCGAAGCCATGGGAATCAGCCGTGGCACAGTGAAATCGACCGTCTTTCGAGCCCTGAAGGCACTCACCGTCAAACTGGAGGGAAAGCGATGACGTCATGGCTCGAAGATCAGCTCCGGGATGCCCTCACCGCCGACGCCGAACAGGTTCGCCCGGAAACCTTGCGCCCTGCCGAACAGGCGGCGCGAACGAAGAGCATTCCCACGCGCCGGTTCGCCCTGGCGGTTCCGCTCGCGGCCGCGCTCGTCGTCGTGGTCATCGGCACAGTCGCCGCCATGGTGGCCGGAACAGGAGGCACGACTCCAACCAGGCCCGCAACGCAAACCCTGGGTGGTCCGCGTTTCCTGCTGATCGCCGGCAATGACGGCGTGACGGTCCACGACGCCCGTACCGGGAAGGTCGCGAGCCGACTCGGGCTGCCTCCGACCCCGGAGGGAAGCTTCCGGGAGCCCGGTGGTTACCTGCTCGCGGGCGCCGGCGACGGCGAGACCTTCTATATCGCCCAGAGTGTGAAGTCCCGCGAGACACAGGTAAGCAGCACGAGGTTCTACCGAGCTCGGGTCGATGAACAAGGCAAACCAGCCGAGTTGGTTCCCGACGTGATCCCAAAGGTGATCGGTACAACAGCGAGCTCCCTCGCCGTTACCGGTGACGGCACTCGACTTGCCTACAGTCTCGACGGCAAGGTGTGCGGTCAAGGGAAAACGTTGCGCTTCTGCCCCGGGGCCCAGCTCACGGTCGTCGATCTGCCCACGGGAACGACACGAACATGGACGACCAACGCAGGACAGATCCAGAGCCTTTCCTGGGCGGCCGATCGCCGCACGCTCGGTCTCATGGTCAAATCTGAGGCTCGGGTTCTGGACACGACCGCCTCCGGCACCACCCTCGCAGCCAGCCAGGTCATAGCTCCAGGAGACGACGCCACCACCTCGACGATCAACCCGGACGGACGCAGCATGCTGATCGGCCACACCCAACTGTCCGACGGTCGGCAACCGCATCGCTACACCATAGACGAGTACTCCATCCGAGACGGACGCAAGATTCGCACCCTGTTGAGCAGAAGCCACGACGGCAACAGCATCGCGCGCTGGAACCTGATCCGTTACGACGGCACCGGGAACCATCTGCTGCTCGCGGGGAACTTCGATCCACTGAGCAGGGTCGACGACGGACGGGTCACGTCCTTGATCCCCCTCGGATCTCCTGATGTCCTGGGATTCCTACCAGAGATCCATGCGGCCTGGTAACCAGCCCTTGACGGTGGGGGTCGGGGACAATGCCTTGGCTCGATCCTCGCCCCCGCCTGTGAGACGAGCGACAAGGAATAGTGCGCATAAGCCTTACGGCGACTCCGCAGCTGCCAGAGAGCGCCGACGTCGCTCCAGGAGGAAACAGACGATGATTGGGCCGATACTCGCGGCAGCCACTGTCCATACGATCGTCTTTCCTATGGCCTCGACCGCCTCATTCCTGCCAGGCGAGAGCACGACCATCTGTACGGCGGCGCCGACCGTGGCTCCGTGACGGGACCTGCAGCATGAGACCGAGTCCGGGCTGAACCTGGTGGAGAACTACAACGGGGTCAACGACTACATCCGGTTCGGTAAGCGCGGGGAGCCGGCCTCAAATAGGCGCGAGGAGCAGGAGGTGGCGATGCTCTGCTTGATGATCTTGCAGAGTAGCCTCGGCTACATCAATACCCTGATGATTCAAGACTGCCTTGCTGAGCCGGAGTGGGCGGAGGTGCTCACCGACGTCGACCGCCGCGGATTGACTCCGCTGCTCACCACGAACATGACGCCGTACGGGACGGTGCAGTTGCGCCGCGACCGGCGGCTGGACCTGACCGGGCCACCGCCTCCTCCGGAGGTATGAAGAGGCTCGGAGACTGCGTTGACGCCAGGTCACTGCAGCACCGGGGTCTCCCTGGTCTTCCTGACAATGCTGTCTACCAGGGCGTCGGTTGGACCGCCGCCCTGGTCATCGTCGTCAGGCCTGATTCTGCTGCGATCAGGAGCGTTGGCCGGGCTGGTTCACGATCGTGGCTTCCAGCTGCGCCGTCAGGCCCACCGTGCCCGCCTTGAAGGTCTCCTTACTGCCATCGGCCCACTCGTAGGTCCGATCCTGCAGCCGCGTCGAGTTGGTGCCCAAATACCGGAAGGTCTGCGGGTCCAGGACGAGATAGCTCCGTGCCTCGGCCTCGGTGATGCTGAACGCGACGCCTCGCCGTCCGTCGGCGACGGGCACATCCTGGGTCACCGTGACGCCCTTGATCGTGGGCAGCGCGCGGTAGAGCGCGGCCCGCACCTCGGGGGCGAGCCACTGCTCGGAGATGAGCTGGTTGATCTCCATGAAGAGCCTCACCGGCGGGACGTGGCCGTTCAGCTCCTGCGGCCCCCGGCGGTCCTCGTCGAGGATGGCCGCCTTGATCTTGGCGATCACCCCCGGCGGGGTGACAGGCGGTTTGGCCAGCTCAGCCGGGTTGAAAATCGCGCTGCCCTGGAACATCAGCTTGCTGCCCTGGTACCAGGCCGACCGCTTGCCGTCCACGCTTGTCCACCGTTCCCAGGTGTCACGCTGGTCTCGGTCGACGTCCCCTTCGACCCCGGTCAGCTGCAGTTCCTTGGTGTAGAGCCATTGTCCGGGGCCCGGGGCGGGCGTGGGGTCGTTCTCGGCCGCACGGGCGGCGCGTTCGCCCAGCTCGGTCACGCTGGCCACCGGTGCCATGCCCGGCTCGTCCCTGAGCGTCACGACGGTCCCGCCGACGACCAGGGCCAGAGCCGCCGCCACCGCGATCCGCCAGCCGAACCTTCTCGTGCCGGACGCGGCCGACTTGCGTGTGACCTCCGGTTCGTGGATCGCTGTCATCAGCCGCGCCTTGGCAGCAGTCGCGGCGTTGTCAGTCATCGCCGGGGTGTTCCGGCGAAACTCCTTCAGCTCGTTCACTACAGCTCCTCATCCCCTAGCACGTTCCTGGTCTTCTTCCGCGCCCGGTGCAGCCGTGACCGCACAGTCCCCACAGAGATGTCCAGCGCCCGCGCCACTTCCTCGTACGACATGTCCTCCCACGCCACCAGCAGCAGCACGTCCCGATGCCCACGGGGCAGCGACGCCAGCGCCCCCGCCAGCTCACGCTCCCTGCCCTGCGCCGCCACCCGGCGCGCCACGGTGTCGTCCAGTGCCTCCGGCAGAGGGTCCACCCCGGTGCGGCTCAGCGCCCGCAGCAGCCGTTCCTCCTGCCGCCGATGTCTGGCGATCAACGTGGTGGCGATCCCGTACAACCAAGGCCTGGCCAGCGCGAACGACGTGTCATACGTCCCGCGCCTGCGGAAGGCCGCCAGGAACGTCTCGGCCACGATGTCGTCGGCGGCCTGCGCGCCGAGCCGCCGAGCCGCGTACAGATGGATCTGCTGGGCGTAGCGGTCGAACAGCGCCGCGAACTGCTCTGGGTCGTGCGCCGAACGACGGATCAGTTCTCCGTCGTCGATCTCGACCGTCTCAGCACTCAACGCCTCTCCTTCGTGAGTAGGTATTTCACCGTGCTGTCTCCCGAAGGGCGTCACCTGGTTCCCCAAAAGCTGTGACACGGTGGAAATGTGATGCCGCCGCCCGCAAGCGGCAGGTGTAGGCACTACCCCTCGGGTTCCGCTGGCAGGGATGGACGTGCTGGTCGATGCCCGCGCTCGGGAGCATGCTGCGCGAGATTCTCGGTGCGGACACTGACCAAGGGCTGTCGTTTCGGGATCCCAGAGACGTGCGGAAGGGTTGCGGCATAACCCTTGTTATCCGGCAAGATAGCGATCATCGGGGTAGGGCGAGCTGGGCGGCTGTCGTCCGGCGCGGAGGCTTCGTTTCCCGGTTATCCGGCAACTCGGCGGACGGGGGTCGGCACGATGGATCCAGTCATCGCTGAGCAGCTCGGCCGCACACACCCGCTTGCCCGCCACCTCGACGACTTCCTCACCGACCTGGCCAACGCCGGCGCCTCCGTCCACACCCGGCGCGCCTACCGCGGCGACCTGATCGCCTTCGCCGCCCACCACGGCGAGGAGATCGGCGCACTGACCGCCGCGCCGATCCGGGCCTTCCTGGCCGAGCTCGCCGACCTGTCACCGGCCAGCCGCAAGCGAGCCGCCGTCGCCTCCTTCGCCAAGTGGGCGGTCCGCCACGACCTCCTGGCCGCCAACCCGATGGACCGCATCGACACGGTCAAGGTGACGAAGAGCCTGCCCCGCCCGGCCGTGGCCGCCGACGTGGCTAAAGTGCTGGCGGTGATCTGCTCGCGGCGGCCGCGTAAGGACCTGCCGCTGGACCGGCTGCGGGATCGGGTGCTGTTCGAGACCGCCTATGTGTGCGGCGCCCGCGCCTCGGAGGTGTGCGGCCTGTATGTGGAGGACCTCGGCCTGCGCCTGGACGACGAACACGTCCGCGTCCACAGCAAGGCGGCAGCGTCCGCACCGTCCTGCTCGACGACCGCGGCTACGTCACCCTGCTCAAGCTCTACCTGGCCCGCGCGGGCTACAGCGCCGGGCCGCTGTTCCGCGCGTCCATCAACGGCCGCGGCGGACCTCTGTCCTACGACGCCGCCCACCACCGCTGGCAGACCTACTGCGCCGCCGCGAGAGTCGAGATCGACATCCACCGGCTGCGTCATGCCCACGCCAGCGAGCTCATCAACGCCGGCGTCTCCATCGAGGCCGTGCGCCGCCGCCTCGGACACGCCTCCACCGAGACGACGCAGCTGTACGCGCTGCTCGACGACAAGGTCGCCGACGCCGAGATCCGCGCCGCCCGACGCCGCCGCGACCGAGCGGCGCGTTGATCGCACAGTTGGCCATCTCCAAGTTCAGGCGGTTTTGAGCAGGGACAACGCAATCGCGTGTACCTGGTGACAGCTTCGTTAAGGGCAGGCCAGATTGATCAAGCCTCCGACCTTGTGCCAAGGTCGGAGGCTTTCGCGGTGCCGGGTCCTGCGCCTGGTCGCGCCCCAGCGGCTCAGGCGGTGCGCTTGGCCCAGAAGTGCACGCCGATCGGCCCGAACAGCGACAGCGATGTTGCCGAGGACGACTGGCTCTGCCCCAGGTGCCGGAGGTTGGCGACGTTCTTGGTCGGCAGGGTGCCGCCAGGGCCTGACACGGCGGTGGGGTGGAACCACTTCTGGCTGTCGGTGTTGTTGCATGCGGCCACGACCACATCCACGGTGTTCTTGGCGGTCAGGCACAGCGGAGAGCCCGTCTCCAGGCTGGCCCGCAGCGTGTAGATGAAGGCGGACTGCCCGCCGCCCGAGGAGACGGTCGCCGTCTGCTCCCACTGGCCGAGCGTGCTGTTGGTGTCGGCCTTGAGGAGGACGAAGGAGCCGTTGAAGTTCGCTTCCGCGGTCAGGACCAGCTTGGAGGCGTTGCCGCGGTATTCGAGCTCCTTGTACACGGTGGCGGCCTGCGCTGGCGAGGCGGGCGCGGCAACGATTCCGGCCGCGCACATGGCGGCGGCGAACGCAGCGGCACGTCTCAGTCTTTGTGATTCGAACATATATCCCCTTGATGACGCGGCCCGCCGGATTGCGGGCCTCGGAAAGTACACACGCCGCAGGGCCGGTCGGTCGGCGCACAAATACGCACTGCGCCGGTAATCCCGGGCACAGCAGTCAGCGAGCCTTGGCTGCCGCCCGCCCCCTCCTCGACCTGCCGTTAAGTAGGTGCCACCAAGTAGGCCTCCGAGTAGGAGCGGTGCGGCGAACCGGGGTTGGTGTCACATCTGTTGACAGAGATGGTCCCTGATGGGGGCGGTGCCCTGCTGAGGTGGCGGGAGCACAGAGAATCCGATCTTGGGAGGCTCCTTCATGGCGTTGCCGGCGTTGACCGCAGAGCAGCGGGCGCAGGCGTTGGAGAATGCTGCTGCGGCGCGGAAGGCTCGTGGGGAGCTGTTTGAGGGGTTGCGGTCGGGCGAGACGACCCTGACCGAGGTGTTCGATCGGGCGGCCGGCGGCGAGGAACTGGTGAAGCGAACGCGGGTCTCGCAGATCCTGCGGGCGCTGCCGGGCAACGGGCCGGCGAGGGTCGCCGCTTTGATGGCGACCTGCGGGGTGGCTGAGAAGCGCCGGGTGGGCGGATCGGGTGAGCTGCAGCGCCAGCGGTTGCTGGTGGCGGTCGAGGTCTGACCCTGCTGACGGCTACTGATTCCGTGGCCCTGATCGCCAAGTTCGGCGGCTTCATGGTGCGCCAGCGCCGCGTTTGCCTGGAGTACCTGATTGGTTGACTGCTACGCCTTCGCTGGCATCTTCTTCTTCGGCTGCCGGGGCGCCGTGGTGTCCTTGTCCAGGTGCCCGTAGACGGTGGATCGGGGGACGCCGAACAGATCGGCGATCTGCTGGACGGTCTTGACCCGCGCGTCGTACAGTTCCTGCGCGAGCGCGGCCTGCTCGGGGGTCAACCGCGGCCGCCGTCCGCCGACCCTCCCGCGGGCCCGTGCGGCCGCCAGGCCGTCGAGGGTGCTGGCGATGATCAGCTCGCGCCGCAGCTCGGCCAGCACCGACAGCATCCCGAACATGGCGCGGCCCTCGGCGGTGTCGGTGTCGATGCCCTGCTCGATCACATGCAGGCCGATCTTCTGCTCCCGGAGGTCGGCGCCGAGGTCGATCAGGTGGTGGACCGACCGGGACAGCCGGTCCAACCGGGTGACCTTGAGCCTGTCGCCCTCGCGCAGCAGTTGCAGCACCAAGTCGAGCTTCGGCCACGAGGCCTTCACACCGGAGGCTTTGTCGATGTGGATGTTCTCTCGCGCCACTCCGGCGCGCAGGAGAGCGTCGATCTGGTGATCGGGATTTTGGTCCGCGGTCGAGACCCGCGCGTAGCCGAAAAGCATGTGTCGAAATCTACTCCTAGTAGTGTTATCCGACATTGAAACCCGACACGAGTTACCGACACATCTGACCTGGGCTCTTGATCGACCCTCGTGAGTGTCGGCAAACAACCTGTTTGTCGACACTGTTGCGGGGAGCCTGTACAGGCCTCTTGGCAGGGTTGGCGCCGGCAGCCGCCTTTGTGATGTTCCTTGCGGTGAACAGGTGCGTGTGGAGGGCTCCGCGCCCTGAATCACGAAAGAGTTGATCCCGGAGAACCGTCCCGTGCGGGTCGTGCGATAGATACACCGTGAGACCGTTTCCCTTCCGGCGACGCGCGGCCCCGGACGTCACTGCGGAAAGCAATGACGCCGACCTCATCACCGCTGTCGCCGCGCGGAGCACCGTCGCCCTGCGCATCCTCCACCAGCGCCACGCTCCCTGGCTGCGTGCCCGGCTGGCCCGCCGCTGCGCCGACGCGGACGCCATCGACGACGCGCTGCAGGAGACTTTTCTGGCCGTGTGGCGCTCGGCGGGCGGCTTCCGCGGCGATAACCCGGCCGGCTGGTTGTGGACGATCGCCGTCCGCCGTCTGATCTCCGCTCTGCGTGGGCGCGGCTCGCGCTGGGTCGGCTCCGGCATCGAACCGGACGGCAGCTCGCCGGTCGCCTCGGCCGAGGACGTGGTCCTGCTGAGCGTGCAGCACGGTGACCTCGGCGCCGCCTTGAACAGGCTCTCCCCAGAGTTGCGCGCCGTCATCGAGGCGACTGTCCTCGACGGCCTCACCACCAAGGAGGCCGCCGGTCTCCTGGGCATTCCGGAAGGCACGGTCAAGACCCGCGCGATGCGGGCCAGGGCCCGGTTGCGCGAGGAGCTGTCATGAGTAGCTGGCACATCCCCGATGACTTGCGTGAGCGCTACCTCGAAGGCAGGCTCGAAGCGGCTCTGGCCATGTCCGTGGACGCGCATCTCGGTCGTTGCGCTGCCTGCCGGGCGGCGGTGCCGTACGACAAGGACTGGCTCGCAGCGTCCTGGGCGAGGCTGGAGGCCGAGCTGATCACGCCGCGCCCGAGCCTGTCCGAGCGGTTCCTGCGGCACGGCGGGGTGCCTGACCACCTGGCCAGGCTGCTGTCGGCGACGCCGACGCTGAGCCGAACCTGGCTGGCCGCGGTGGTGGCGGTGCTGGCGTTCGCGGTGGTGGCCGCGCGCGAGCAGGCCGAGTTGCTGCCCGCATTCCTGATCGTCGCGCCGGTGCTGCCGCTGGCGGGCATCGCGCTGGCCTACGGGCCGCGCGTCGATCCCGCCCACGAACTGGTGGCTGCCACCCCCCTGTCAGGGCCGCGACTGCTGCTGACCAGGGCCACGGCGGTGCTGGCGGTGTCGGTCGTGCTGGCCGGGCTCGCCTCACCGCTGCTGCCGGCGCCACCTGGGCTGGCCGCCGCCTGGCTGCTGCCCGCGCTGGCCGCCGCCTCGGGCTGCCTGGCCCTGTCGAGCCGGCTGCCGGTGCCGATCGCCGCCCTCGCCGTGGGCGGTGCGTGGCTGGCCATCGTCGGCACGGGCCGCTTCATCGGCAGCTGGCTGGCCGTCTTCGGTCCCGCCCCGCAGATCGGGTACGGCGTGGCCGCTCTCTTGCTGATGTACCGCTTCTACAAAGTGAGCACCAGATGATCCAGATCAAGGAACTGACCAAGACCTACGGGGCCAAACGGGCGCTCGATGGCCTCGACCTGACGCTCGGCACCGGCGTGACCGGCCTGCTCGGCCCGAACGGCGCCGGCAAGACCACCCTGTTGCGCTGCCTGGCGACCACCCTCGCTCCCGACGGCGGCGCGGTGGATGCCTTCGGCCTGGACCCGGCCGATCGCGTGCAGCGGACCGCGCTGCGGCGCAGGCTAGGCTACCTGCCGCAGAGCCCCGGCTCCTACCCGCATTTCACCGCCTTCGACCTCGTGGACTACGTGGCGATCCTCAAGGAGCTGACCGACCGAAAGCACCGGCACGCCGAGGTGCGCCGGGTACTGGCCGAGGTGGACCTCACCGATCAGGCCGGGACGAAGGTGCGCAAGCTGTCGGGCGGCATGCGTCAGCGGCTTGCGCTGGCCCAGGCGCTCCTGGGCGAGCCGGATCTGCTCATCCTTGACGAGCCGACCGTGGGTCTGGACCCGGAGCAGCGGATGGTGTTTCGCGCGCTGGTCTCGCGGTTGGGCGAGGGCCGTGTCGTCGTGTTGTCGACGCACCAGACCGAGGATGTCGCCGCACTGTGCGAGCGGGTGGTCGTCATGCGGGACGGTCGGGCAGTCTTCGACGGCACCCCTGGCGAGCTCGCGGCTGTCGCGGACGGCCGGGTGTGGTTGTCGGACGCGCCGCCCTCCACGTCGGAGCTGTTCTGGCGGACGGCCGACGGCCGCTACCGAACGCTCGGCGGACGGCCGCCGGCGGCAGACGCGGTAGCGCCCGGTGTCGAGGACGGCTACCTCGTGCTGCTCGGGGAGGCGGCGTGACGCGGCGGCTGTTCCTGTTCGAGGCGCGCAGGCTGGTGCGGCATCCGCTCGTGTGGGGCGCGACCGTCCTGGTGCTGGCGCTGCAGACCTTCCTCAGTTGGGATCAGCAGCCCGACCTCACGATGGACCCGGTCAACGCCAGCGGGCTGGCCGCCTGCCTGGCCTCGGCGGTCCTGCTCGTGGCGAGTCTGGCCACCTCGCGCGACGGGCGGCACGGCATGCCGGAAAGCCTCGCCGGCCTGCCCGGGCGGGCCGAGCACCGCACGTGCGCCCTGCTGCTGGCCACACCGCTGGTCGCGGCGCTCGCAGCGACGGTGGCCGTAGGCGGTTACCTGGCGATCCGGCTGCTGAGCGGCCCCGCCGGAGGGCGGCTGGACGTGTGGGAGCCACTGACGGCGGTTGCCGCCGCAGTCCTCGCCGCGACACTGGGCGTGGCCGTCGGCCGTTGGACGCGGTGGCTGATCGCCGGGCCGCTGGTGGTGGCCGTGCTCGGCTTCTTCATCTACATGAACCCGGCCAACGGACAGGCCCGCTGGCTGCTGCCGGTGATGCAGGTCCACCAGCCGGACTGGCCCGACCGCCCGTCGCTGGTTCACCTGGTGTACGTGCTCGCCGTCGCCGCCGTCTTCGGCGGGATCGCGCTGCTCAGGCATCGGGTACGGCCGGCACCCGCTGTGGCGGTGGTGGTGGCGCTGGCGGTCGCGGTGCCCTCGGGGGCCATCGCGGCATCTACCCGGCCACCGAGCAGGTTTCCCACGAACGTGGAGCTGACTGTCGACCATGTGGACTCCCGCGTGCGTGAGCGCTACTTCGGCCCCGATGCCTACCGCTGCACGGAGCGCCAAGGGCTCACCTACTGTGCCTTTCCTGGTTACGAACCGTGGATCCCGCTGTGGGAACAAGCGGTCCAGCCGCTCGTGGCGGTGCTGCCCGCCGCGCTGCGGGCCCGGGCGCCCCAGGTGCGGCAGATGAGCCCGACCTGGAGCTACGCCGACGATTCGGGCGTGATCCGGCCGCCGATGAGCTGGGGGCATCCCGACCAGCGCAGGATGCTGGCCGAGGACGTGGCCTTCTGGGCGACCGGGCTGTACGACTCGGCCACCAAGCACTTCAACCCCTCCCGGCGCGCCGCACCGTGCGACGTGCGCGGTCAGGCCCGCACGGTGGTGGCACTCTGGCTCATCGGCCAAGTCGCCATCCCCGAGGCCCGGCGGCAGCTCTATGTCGACGATGATCGCGGACGCCTGTCCGGTCTGGACTGGGGCCCGGCCGAGATCGGCTACGCCAAGCTGCTGCTGGCCTCCCCTGACGCCCGCGAGAAGGTCCAGGCCAACTGGGACACGCTCGTCAAGCCCACCACCACGATCGGCCAGGCCCTGCCGCTGCTCGGGCTGGAACGCGAGTTCAACGCACCGACGGGAGCCACGCCATGCCTGTGACACTGCCCGCCCGCCCCCGGACCGCCTCCTCCACCGCGGCTGCACCCACCACGGCCGTCCCTACCCCGCCACCATCCCGCTGGCGGTTGGCGCTCCTGCTGGTGCGCCCCCTCGCTCGGGCCATCGACTGGGGGCCTCTGGTCATGGTCGCCGCCTTCACAGCCGGGCTGGTGAGCCTGGTGGAGTACGGGGAGGCACTGCCCGGGGGCGACGCGCTCGTGCTCATGCGCATCTGTGGCACCCTGCTCGGCGCGGCGGCGGCCTTCGGCTTGGTCGATGCCATGTCCGCCGACCTCGGCGCCGCCGCGGTCCCCCGATGGGTCCGGCAGGCGCTGCGCTGCCTGCTGCCCGGTGGCGCCGCGATCGCGATCTGGCTGGCCGCCTTCTCCTACATCCTGACCCGCCTGCCGGAGGGCGCCCTGTTCCCGATCGGCGACCTGCTCATCGAGGCGGGCGTCTGCCTCGGCATCGCGCTGGCCGCTGCGGCGACCGCCGTGCGGTTCGCACCCGGACGGCAGGCCGCCATGGCTGCGGTCGTGGTCCAGCTGGCGATGGTGCTGGGGACCATCCTGCTGCCGCAGCAGGTCCGGCTCTGGCCGCCGACCTGCGGGTTCGGGTACTGGGATCAGGCGCACCTGTTCTGGCTGGCGATGCTGCCCCTGCCGTACCTCTGGCTCATTTTCGCGGGGCGCGACCTGCGGCGCTGATACGCCGCGCTGTCAGGCTGAAGTTCTTCGCGCCACGCTTCATGGCCATCCGGTACGCCTACCTGTGCAGAGTCGGTGGCACCGAGTTCGTCGCGCTGCTGGAGCTTGCCGATGGCGTGGAGAACCCGCTGCCCGGGAAGACGCTTTCCGTACGAACCGGTTCCGTTGCAGGTCCACCCACCCGGTTTCCGCTGCAGCCGCCAGCAGGTTGTCGGTGCCCTCGGGTCCGCACTTCGTCGGTGGCGGCGAACACCTGCTCGGCCTTGCCGCAACGTCACGATTGGCGATCGGTGTCGCCCGGACAGGGTGAGATCATCATGAAAAGGATCTTGATCCTGGGAGAATCTCGCCGGTAGCGGCCGTGATACGCGGTCTTCACTGGAGTGCGGGGGTTCGTGATGCCGGTCAGCTTCCTCACCGAGGAGCAGCGCAGCCGGTGGGGCCGGTTCAACGAGGTCCCCGACATCACCCAGCTGGGCGGGTTCTTCCACCTGGACGCGGCCGCCCGGCAGCCGGCGATGGCCTGCAACGGCGCCCGCAACCAGCTCGGCTATGCCGTTCAGCTTGGAACGGCCCGTTTCCTGGGCTGTTTCCTCACCGATCCCGAGGACGTTCCGGCCCGCGGTGGTCGACTACGTCGCCGAGCAGCTCGGCCTCGACTCCTCCAAGCTGAAGGGGTTCGGGGAGAAGGGGGCGCGCTGGGATCACCAGAAGCTGATCCGCGAGGCCTACGGCTACCACAACTTCGAGGACCACTCGATCCCGTTAGCGTGCTGGGTGTACCGGCGGGCGTGGTCGAACAACGAACGCCCGATCGTGCTGTTCGACCTGGTCACCCACCGCCTGGTCGAGGCGAAGATCCTGCTGCCAGGGGTGAGCACTCTGGAACGGGTGATCTCCGAGGTGCGAGAGCGGGTCGCCCACCGCCAGCACAAGATCCTCGCCTCCTTGCCGAGTCCAACACAGAAGGCCGCGCTGGAGGACCTGGTCACCGTGACCGAGGGGCAGCGGGCCTCCAAGCTCGACCGGCTCCGCAAGAGCCCCACCGACGTGTCCAGCGGCGGCGTGGTCAAGGCGCTGGACCGGCACGTGGAGCTGCGGGCGCTCGGCGCCTCGACCTGGGACCTGTCCGGGGTTCCAGCCGGCAAGGTCGCCGCCTTGGCCCGGTTCGCCCAGGCCGCCCGCGCCAAGGCCGTCGCGGACCTGGCCGACGACCGCAAGCTCGCCACCCTGGTGGCGTTCGCCGCCACCTTCGAGCCGCGCTCGGCGGACGAGGCGATCGAAGTCTTCGACCTGGTCATCGGCGGCCTGGTGCGGACTTCGGCGTTCAAGGCGGGCAAGGAGCGGCTGCGGACGATCAAGGACCTCGACACCGCGGCGATCGTGCTGCGCGAGGTGTGGCTGAAGATCAGGGACGTGGCCGCCGACCCCGACGGCGACCTGCGGGCCGCCCGGGACGCGATGGATGTTACCGCGATCCATGCCGCCGCCGCCGACACCAGCGGCGAAGTCGCCCAGGAACCTGACGAGGACTTCCAGGACCAGCTGCTCGACCGGTACGCCACCATCCGCCGGTTCCTGTCCAAGCTGATGAAGACCGTCGACTTCCACGCCGGCGCCGTCGAGGGTCGCGGCCAGGGCAACCGACGCGGTTTCGAGGTGCTGGAGGCGATCGACTTCCTCAAGAGCATCGAACGGCGCCGCACCCCCATCCTGCCAAAGGAGGTCCCCGCCGCGATCCTCACCTCCGCCTGGCACCGGCGGGTGTTCCCCAAACGCGGCCCCAATGCGGGCGGGTTCGACAAGCTCGCCTACACCGTCGCCACCGTGGAACGGCTGCGCGATTGCCTGCGCCGCCAGGAGCTGTTCGTGCCGGGCCTGCCCAAGTGGGGCGACCCCACCGCGGGCTCCTGTCGGGGCAGGCATGGGAGAAGGCCCGCCCGATGGTCTGCCGAGACCTGGGCCTGTCACCCGAACCCGGCGTGGACGTGCAGCGGTGGGCCGCCACCCAGGACTCGGCCTACAAACAGCTCGCCGCAGGCCTGTCCGGCGACGACGACACCGCCCGCAATGAGTGGTTGCGGATCGAGAAATCCGAGGGCAAGGACCGGCTGGTCCTCACCGGCCTTGAGAAACTCGACGAACCCGCCTCCCTGACCGCGCTGCGCAACGACGTCGACGCCCGGATGCCGATCGTCGACCTGCCCGAGGCGCTCCTGGAGGCGCACTCCTGGACCGGCTGCCTGGACGCCTTCACCCACGTGTCCGGCGACGTGCCGCCCCGCAGGGACGATATGATCAAGACGATCGCCGCGGTCCTCGTCGCCCAGGCCATGAACGTCGGGATGCGGCCCAAGGTCAACAACAAGGAACCCGCGCTCGCCCTGGACCGGCTGTTCTGGGCCGAGCAGAACTACATCCGCGCCGCAACGTTGACCGCCGCCAACGCCGCCCTGGTCGACTACCACGCCCAGCAAGAGATCTGCAAACCTGGGGTGGCGGCGAGCTGGCCTCCGCCGACGGGCTGCGGTTCGTCGTACGGATCAAGACCATCAACACCGGGCCGAACACCAAGTACTTCGGCAAGGGCAAGGGTGCCAAGGGCGTCACCTATGACAACTTCACCTCCGACCAGTTCACAGGCTTCCACGGCATCGTCATCCCCGGCACCCCAAGGACTGGTACTACATCCTCGAAGGGCTCCTGGAGCAGGAGACCTCCCTCCCGCCCACCGAGATCGTCTCCGACACCGCAGGCGCCTCCGAGATCGCCTTCCGGATTTTCGCTGCTCGGCTGGCAGTCTCCCCGCGCCTGGCCGACATCGGCAGCTCCACCCTCTACCGGGCCGACCCCGCCGCCTACTACGGCAGCCTCGACAACCTGATCAGATCCCGCGTGAACACCGGGCTCATCGCCGACCAGTGGGACGAGCTCCTGCGCGTCGCAGGCTCCCTGCGCACCGGCGCCGTCCGGCCCGCCGAGCTGTTCCGCTACTTCGCCGGCGGCGGTACCCCCACCCTGATCGGCCGCGCCCTCATGGAACTCGGCAAACTCGACCGCTCCACCTACCTGCCCTGCTACTTCGACGACGAACTTCTGCGCCGCCGCGTCAACACCCAGCTCAACCGCCAGGAAGCCCGCCTCGCCCGCAAGATCTTCCACGGACAGAAGGGCGAACTCCGTCAGCGTTACAAGGAAGGCCAGGAGGACCAGCTCGGAGCGCTCGGCTTCATGACCAACGTCTGCATTCTGTGGAACACGATCTACACGGCCGCGCCATCGACGCCATCCGCGCCGAGGGAAAGAAGGTCTCCACCGCCGACATCGCCCGGCTCAGCCCCCTCGGCTTCGAGCACCTCAACATGCTCGGCCGCTACAACTTCTCCCTGCCCGACATCGTCCGCGCGGGCAATTTCCGGCCCCTGCGCACCCCCCAGCCCGGCCAATAACCGACCCGGTCCACGAACTTCACGCGGGTGCAAGCGTGGCCAGGAGCTCCTGGAAGAACAGCATCCGACGCAGGACGGCGCCCAGGTCTGCCAACGCGACGCGCGGCTCCCAGCCCGCCCGCCACCGCCTGACCGCGGTCGCCGACTTGACCACGCGCCACCGTGCAGGGGTCTGCAGCACGTCCAGGTATCCCGGCAGCCCCCGGCGCCAACCATCCAATCCTCGCAGCCCTCATTCCCGCCAGACCGCCAGGTACTGGTTGTGGAGCGTGACCGTCTACCGCGGATCACACCGATCAAAGTGCGCTGCTCCGGAGCCAAAGCCATGCCCCCGGTTCTATCGGCCCACCTCACCCGCAGACGGCGTATCGGCCAACATCCGCCGGACCTGCTCATGCGACAGCCCCACATGCTGGCCGATCCGGCGAAGCCCCCACCCCTCGCCCCGCGCGTCCGCCATCGCGGCCGTCGAGGCATCCGCGACAACCGCCGCCAACATCACCCGCAGCTCCGCGAGCCGCCGCAACCGGATCGCCGGAGCCAGCCCCACCGGCTCACCGCAGAATCGCTCGACATCCGACCGGATGAACGCCACGCCCTCGAACTCAGCCACCCGCCAAGAGTTGCCTGGTCAGCCATCGATGTCAACAGATGTGACAGTAACCCCGGTTCGCTGTACCGCTCCTACTCGCTGGCCAATCACAGCTCGATCACTGACGGACGGGCTTCGGGCCGACCATAGGTCAAAACACGCAACAGTCCATCGCGCAGTTGGTCGATGGCGTCATCCTCCACAGCCAGGGACGCCTCGATCTCGTGGTCGTCCAGCCCCAACGCATCCAGGCTGTCGGCAGCCACCTTGACGCGCAGTAGCCTGTCACGGAGCGTCACCTCTTCAATGACGCCATAAGCGGTGCCCTGATCTGCGGTGACCAGGCAATAGGTGTCCATCCCAAGCTCAATGTCCTGCTCATCGGGCTCGAACAGACCACACATGAACAGCAGCACCATGCCAGCGCCGTCTTTACCCTCTGTGACACCCACCGTCAGGCAATCGTCGGCTTCCTCCTCCACGCCCGCAACTCGGGCGGTGAACCTGATCGTCATGACCAGGAGCGTAACGACCATGACCGACAACGACGCCCACGCTCACCAGGCGCCCCCGGACAGGAACCCGTGCTGCTTCGGCAGCACCTCGCACATATTCGCGCGAACATGTGCGCTTTCGAGAACGACTCGTTGGACGCGATGGCGACGCTGTTCTTCTCCTCCCGCTCGGTCAGAACCTGGAAGAGGAGCTCGGCACTCGGCATAGTCACGATGTCGGCATAGGTCGATGCAGAGCAGGTCGACGCGGCCGTAGCGGGCGATCGTCTTGGTGAGCACTTCTCGTCGGCGGCCTGATCCCAAACCGGCCGATCGTGTTGCCGCCCGACCGCGGTGTGGCAGCCGCGGTGGCCGCCTGCCGGCGTTCGACCTGGTCGACTACCGCGCCCGCTCGGCGGTGGGAATGCAGCATCAACCAGCTCAAACGTCACCGTGGCGCAGCCACCCGATTCGACAAACTCGCCGTCGGCTACGAAGCGACCGGGCATATCGCTGCCGTCAACGACTGGCTCACCGCCCTTGAGGCAGGCCTTG
Organism: Nonomuraea sp. JJY05; assembly: GCF_043496855.1. Taxonomy (NCBI): domain Bacteria; kingdom Bacillati; phylum Actinomycetota; class Actinomycetes; order Streptosporangiales; family Streptosporangiaceae; genus Nonomuraea; species Nonomuraea sp. JJY05. Next base: position 83,822 of record NZ_JBIEIS010000044.1, on the reverse strand, counting down.
GTCAAGGGACTTTCTATTATTTTGGACTACCGGATCCTTGCAATCGACAGGGGCTGTCAATATGGTTCTTAACGTGACAGTCTGTAACGTGGCCGTATCGCGGCAGTTTAGCCTCGATTGGCTTTTGCATCCGATTACTCCATCAGGTTTTTTTCAATCCCACTGGGAAAGTCATCCCCTCCTGATCGCCAGACAGCATACTGATTATTTCGGCAATCTACCGGGGCTGGATGCGGTTGATGAACTGATTACCGCGACATGTGACGGGAATACTCGAACCCAGCCAGATGTGCGCCTCACTCGCACCGATCGAGGAGGGAACCGGTCCGAACTGAAAGTCCGACAGCACGGTAACGGCACTCCGGATATTCAGGCTATTTATCGCGCATATCAAGACGGATACTCGGTCGTCATCAATGGTGTTCATCTGAGGTCTGCAGCCATTGCAAACCTCAGCCGGAACCTTGAAGGCGCTCTTCATCATCGGGTGGGCGTAAACCTGTATCTCACACACAGGACAGTCAGGGATTCGCCCCGCATGTCGACACCCATGACGTCTTCATCCTGCAGCTGCATGGAGTCAAGCATTGGCGCGTGGGAACTCCGTCGAAGGACCTTCCGCTCCCGGGCTCGGAGAATGACTCCGTTGACCTCATCGATTACTCGGAGCACACGTTGAATCCGGGCGATGTCCTTTACCTGCCGCGCGGATTTCCCCATGACGCCATCACGTCGCATTCTTCGTCTCTTCACCTAACGGTTGGCATCCACGCCTATTGTTGGGTCGACTTCATGATCGAAGCTCTCAGCGTGATGGCCGACGACGAGGCGCAACTCAGGGGAGCGCTTCCACCCGGCTTCCTCGACGGCTCGTTCGAAACGGAGCGTATGGCAGACATTTTCCATGGTTTCGCGGACGCTATTCAGAATGGAGCGTTCGCCGAACGGGTGAAGGCACGTCTCAGCGACAAACTGTTCAAGGAAGCAAAGGCGGTGGGATCGGGCCATTTTCGTTCGTTGGATTCCATCCCCAGCTTGAATGCGGAGTCCGTGCTCTTTCGCACCCCCAGCCTCTTCTGCAGGGTACTGTCGACCTCCAGCGAAGCCCGAATCGAGTTCGCCACCAATTTCGTCGCCGGTCCCGCATATCTGGAGCCGACATTCAAATTCATCGCGGAACATCACCGTTTCGCAGTACATGAAATTCCTGGAGCGCTAGATACTCAAGAAAAGCTCGACCTGGTGATCAGGCTCGTCGGCGAAGGCCTACTCCAGATCATCCGCGAAAACCAAGGAGGAAGCTAATGGGTACCAACCACGACGAAAAGGGATCGCCGGGGTCGACTCGTAGTCATAACCCGGTGAATGAGGACGACGCGCTGGCACTGCGAAACTGGTTCGATAGTTTGTCTTGGCAGGATCCTCGATATGATAACAAATTCCTGCTCAAGTTGGCCGCACTGGCGACGGGCAACGATGAGATACGACAGCGCCTCATCAACGACACGGACAACCTGATCAGAGAAGTCCGATCCAGCTTCTACCGAGCGGAGGATGTGCGGCCGGACCCCCTCGAGGGGGTAAGCGTGAGATTCTGGGAGAACACCCCGGACACCCTGCATATCGTCCTACCTCCAAGGGCTGGAATGGCAGGTGAACTCCCCGAGCGAATGCGTAATGCGCTGCGCTCACGTACCGCACTTCCTCGCGAGTCGGGGCATATCAACGACGACGCCTCGGATTTTGGTGATTGGTATAATATTAGCAACCGAGGGAATCACGGTACAGACATTATTATGGATACATGAGGCGGGGCTGAAGTCTGGGATCTGCGAACCGCGGATCCCGCCAGCGATGGTGAGCACGGTCGCGCGCTGCGCGATGGTCGCAAAGCGCTGCACAGCGATCCGCTGTGCGGGACGCACCCACTGCCAAAGGACTTGCTCGGGTCCCGGCCGGAGGCTCGCCAGGCGGCGCACGCGGTGGCGATCTTGTTACGGCTGTCAGCTCGTGCCTCAGGAGGCGAGGCGCCGCCCGCCGCTGCCGTGCTGCGCACGAGGTGGCGGTGCTGTGGCGGCAGGTCGGACGGCCGAAGCCGGACCGGCCCAATGGTTACCGGCGGCGCTGCGCGGTCATCGGCTGTCACTCCGGCACGGTTGCTGGCGTGGCATCGTCGCATATGGCGACGGGCCTGGACTTACCCGCATCGACCCGGGCATCCAGGAACGACGCCGGAGCTTCGGGACCTGATCAGTCGCCTGGCGTGGGAGAACCCTGGATGGGGCCATCGACGGGTGCACGGGGAACTGGTGCGGCTTGGCTCTCAGCTCAGCGAGGCGGTCGTTCGGCGCGTCCTGCGCTCGCACCGTTCCAGCCCGGCGACCCGACATCCTCCCTACCCGATGGGGGCGCAGATCACCGAAACCTCGACGGTGATCGTCTTGCTCTTGGGGTTGAGGAAGAACAGACCCCAGGCGTCGGCCACGCTCCCCGGCTTGTCGCTGGTGGTCTCGGGCGCGTTCACCTCGACGGTCACAGGACTCTCCAGGCTGTGGTCTCCGTGGTAGGCGTAGCCGCCGCCGATGGCTTGCTGCCCCTCCGGGCACACCACGTTCGTGCCGAAATAACCCTTGGGGACTTGCCTGCTCTCCTTCACGACGGTGACCGTGGGCCCCAAGAGCCGGCCCGCCGCCGCGACCCCGCCCCAGGCGAGCGCGCCGCCCACCACCACGCCTGCGACGACGAGCCCGAACCGCGAAAGCTTCCCCATGACCACTTCCCATCGATCGGTATGGGAGGAGGGTAGATCGGTCGTGTTGAGGATCTGTTGAGGATCCGTCAGACCGCTGACCAGGCAACGGTGAATGTGGTGGCCAGGCCGCCTTTGCGTGCCCGGCCGGGCGGTGGAACATCTGTCGTCAGGCAGGGGCGGCCGGAGAGGACGGCCGCCGTCGAAGGCCAGAGGGAACACCGCGCCCAGGCGTACGGCCGCGAAGTCGGGGTCGACCGAGGCCGGCGTGCGGGCGTCCGGACGTAGCGCGGCCTCCAGCAAGCCGGTGAGGACGGCGTGGGTGTCGCCCAGCAGGTAGAAGTCCAGGGCGACCTTGCCGCTCTTACCGGACAGAAGCTTGGACAGCTGCGGCTCGCTCTCTTCCAGCTCCCGCAACTCCGCTACCTGCGCGCTGATCGCCGCGCTGAAGGTCGGGTCGGCGGCCGCGCGTGCGTAAATCTCGCGCCCGAACTGGTCGTACAGCGTGCGAACCGCGAACATTTCCAGCGGCCCGTTCGAGGTCTCCTGCGCGGATGCGTCCCCGCCTCGCCACCACTTTTGTAACTAGGATCCCATTTGCCCGTCCCAGCATGATGCGCGCACCCTGCGGAGCATGGCAAGCACGCGATGTAAAGGGTGCCGGTCAAGCCCCCTGTCAACGACCAGGGACGCTCTGGCGCCGAGCTCGGCGCCGGCGAGGCCTTTCGGCCGCCGCGGTGTCGGGCTATGTGAGTGCCGTTGGCGGCGGGCCCAGCCAGGACACGGCTCCTCCAGGTTGCCGTCCCCCGGCTGGGCCCGTCCTCGGGAAACAGCTACGGTCCGATGTACCGACCACAGGGCGGATCACGACATGCTGGTGGGCCTCATGGTGAACAGCGGCGAGGCCCACGCACCACATCATGGTGAGCCCATCATGTCGGCCCCGCCCGCGTATGCCCGTCATCGCGGGGCACCTTCCGGTCAACCTTGGCCGGCCGGGCGCACGGTGACCGTGCCGCCCACGAGGCGGCCGGCGGCGGCTACGGCCACCAGGCGGGCGTAGAGCTCCTCCGCCGTGGCCGGCGCTCGATGGAGGTCAAGACCGGCGCCCGCCAGCAGCACGCACGCGCCCTGGTCGGTGACGGCGGCGCGCCAGGACTCGTCAGGCCCGAGCGTGCCGTCGTAGATCAGCTCGGCGGTGGGGCTGAGCACGCGTAGGCCGTCCAGGCCGTCCAGCTCGGCGGCCCAGCCGGGCGCGGCAGGCGGCTCGACAGCGGGCGTGGCCACCAGGTGCAGGCCGTGGCCCAGCAGCCAGGACGCCAGGCCGTCTACCCGGTCGCCGTGCACTTGGTCACCCTCGCCCACGGACACCCTGGAGACGGGCTCCAGCAGCAGGGCGGGGTAAGGCAGCCACGCGGAGAACACCCGACTCGTTGTCGTCTCTTCCTCGGCGATGATCCGGGCCTGCAAGCCGGGAATGTCGAACACGGCGCTGGGGGCGCACGCGCGGTGGGTAAGCGTGGCCATGCTGAACGAGCCCTCACGCAGGAGAACGACCGCGGCTGGCTGTTCGGGTACGCGGCCGGCCTCGCCGCATGCCGCGCAGGTGTAGGAGGTGATGGCGGCGTCGCGAAGGTAATCAAGGTCCTTGGCCGGTACCAGCGCGGCCACCTCCGAGGCTACCAGCACAGTCTCCATGAGTCCCTCCACCGGGCCCGCCCACCACCTTCCGGGCAGCGTACTGGCCGCCGGGAACCCCTGGCCACGGGCCGACGGTTCCTGTTTTCCAGGTCGTTTGAGGCGCTCTACTCGCCGGGAGCTTGCGGGAAGCGCCGTTGTCGCGGGCAAGATCCGCCCTGGAGCTCCGCTGAACCACCACGACAAAGCCCCGCTATGAGCGGCCTGCCGACAACGCCCCCCGTGTGCCATTTCTGGCTTGTAGATATGATCCGTAGTGTCGTAATTGGGGCCACTTGTCTTTTTCGTTCATCCACGGGCCCAGATCAGAATCCTCCCCCGCACACGTCACAACAGCCATGGTTGTGAACCGGCCGAGGGAGACGGACGATGACCATAAGCAGGAACATCTCGATCACCGGGCGCATCACCCTGTTCACCGCCGCGGTATCGGCATTGCTGTGCACGCTGCTGGCCACAGTCCTGCTGATCGCCATCCATCGCTACGCCACCAGCGCGCTCAGCTCGGAGATCCGCGCGGCCGGCGGCCGTGTAGCCATCACCGTGGAAGACCTGGGTAGGGTAAGCGGCCCCCTTGCGCAGCACCCAGGCCGCAACGTCCAGGTCGTCGACCACCAGGGGCGCGTCGTCGCGTCGACCCCGGCGCTGCGTGGCAAGCCACCGATGGCGACGTTCACCCCGGACGGCATGAACACCAGGGACGGAGTGGTGTGCGGCGGAGTCTTCGGGCATGAACAGTGCGACATCGTGATCGCCCAGTCGGCCGACCGGCCGGAGGGGAACTGGACCGTCTATGCATCCTCGCCCGTGGTCCCCGCGTGGGTCGAGCCCCGGCTGGCTTCCCTGGTGATCGGCTCCGCGGTCGTGCTAGCGGTCGCCATCACCTGCCTAGGCAACCGGATCGTGTCCGCGTCGCTGCGTCCGGTGAGGGCCATCCGCAGTGAGCTGGACGAGATCAACGCCACCTGCCCCTCTCGCCAGGTATCGCTGCCGCCCAGCCGCGATGAGATCAGCGACCTGGCCGATAGCATCAATCACACCCTGGCCCGCCTCGACGCCGCGATGACCCAGCAGCGCCAGTTCGCCTCCGATGCCTCTCATGACCTGAGAAGCCCCATCGCCGCGATGCGCGCGGAAGTGGAGGACGCCCTGCTGGCGCCCGAGGCGACCACCGTGACCAGATTGGGCAACACCCTTCTGCCCAGCCTGAAACGGTTGGAGTCGATCGTCTCCGACCTGCTGACCCTCACCAAACTGGACGCAGGCGCGCCCACCGTGCTCACCACGATCGACCTGGGCGAGCTGGTGAGCGAGGAGTGTCGGATGCATCCTCAGAGGTCCAAGCGGCTCATATGCCGCCTTGAGTCCGGCGTGGAGGTGCGTGCTGACCGGCAGCGCCTGGGCCGCCTGCTTACCAATCTTCTTCACAACGCCGACCGGCACGCGGAAAGCACGATCACAGTCCAGCTGCGGCACGAGGACGATGAGCGTTGGCCGGGCGGCGTCGCGGTGCTGGAGGTGCTGGACGACGGGCCGGGCATCGATCCGGACAAGCGTGAGCTGGTGTTCCGGCGCTTCACCCGGCTGGACTCCGCCCGCAACAAGGACGCCGGAGGCAGCGGGCTGGGCCTGCCGATCGCCCGGCAGATCGCCGAGGCGGCCGGGGGTAGCCTGCGGATTGAGGACAGCGACCGGGGCACCCGCTTCGTGCTTCGCCTCCCACGCAACGTGCACGATGCCTCCGGTTCCACGCCCGCTGCCGGATGACCCGACTCAAGCAGTAAGCTGCGCACGTGTCCTGTCTCACCGGCGCTGAGACAGTCTCACCCGGCGATGAGCTGACGACATCGCGGCCGACCCCGAAAGACGTACCCGTGCGCCCCGCGCCTACGACCTCACCGATCCCCCACAACGCCCGCCGCTTCCTGGGGGAGGAGGAGCCCGAACACGCGCTTCGTGCCGTCCGGGTTCGCCGTGCACGACGCAGGCAAGGTCGCCAAGGTGCACGTGCTGACCAGCCCGCACCGCTCCGAGTCCAACCCGCGGCCCTTTGGTGATGAGGCCCTGGCCGACCTGACCCTGCTTGCCGACCTGCGTGACTGGCTGGCCGATGGTTCGTGCCGGACGACATCTGGTCGGTTCCGCAGGCGGCGGTGCAGCGGCTGGCGAACCAGTTGGCGGTGTTTCCGGGGCCCTGCAGCAGTATGGGCGGCGGGCGCAGACCCGTAGCGATCATTTGAAGCTGGTGCTGAAGTATCTGGGCTGGAAACCGGTTCCGACCAGAGGCGAGACGCTGAAGGAGCTGGAGCAGTTCCTGCTTGATCGGGTGATGGTGCATGACACGCCGTCGCTGCTGTTCCATCAGGCGGCCGAGCATCTGGTCAGCTCGAAAGTGGTGCGGCCGGGTGTGGTCGTGCTGATGAAGATGGTCGGCTCGGCGCGTAATGCGGCGGGGGCGTTGACGTTGGAGAAGGCCGATCACCTGCTGACCGGGCCGATGCGGGCGGACTTGGACCGGCTGCTGGTGTTGGACGTCGAGCTGGGGGTGGCGCCGTTGGCCTGTTGCTCGGGCGTGAACGAGACGCGGTAGTCGTAGTTGAAATCGCTGCCGTGGGAGGAGACCCAGCTGAACCGCCAGCCCATCCGCCGCTTGTAGGCGTTGATCTTCTCCAGCGGCGCGCGGGAGACGCTGATGAGGGTCACGTCGCGGCTGTTGAGGTGGGGCATCGCGGCGTCGAAATGGTCGGCGGTGAGTGAGCAGCTGGGGCATCCCGCGTCGGCGTCGGGATGGAACATGAAGTGCTTGACCAGCAGCTGGGACCGTCCGTCGAACAACTCGGCCAGCGTCGCCGGTCCGTCATCGGTGGTGAAGGTGTAGTCCTTGGTGACGGGCACCCAGGGAAGCTCGCGGCGCAGGCGTGCCAGATGGTCACCGTTGCGGCTGTGTTCCTTCTCGCGCTCCAGCAGAGCGCGGCTGGCACTCAGCCATTCGTCCCGGGTGCCGATGCGGTGGGTCATCTGTGGTCCATTCGCTTCGTTGAGTCGGTGATGTGGGCGGCGATCGCCGGGATCACGGTGTCCCAGCAGCGGCGCGGGAGTTCGTGGCCGATGCCGGGCAGTCGCAGCAGGCGGGCGCCGGGGATTTCGGCGGCAAGCGCGATGCCGTGTTCGATGGTGAACAGCGGGTCGCGGGTGCCGTGGAGGACCAGGGCCGGCATGCGCAGGGTGCCCAGCCGGTCGCGCCAGCGGGCGTGGCCGCGCATCGCGTAGTGGTTGGTGTGGCTGGCCTGGACGCATGCCGTACGGTCGGCGACGGCCGCCGCTCGTTCGCGGGTGACGGCCTCCTCCTGCTCAGGCCACGCCGCGGCGTAGGCGCGGTCCTGGGCGACGACGTAGTCGATGACGGCGGCGTGGTCGGTCCAGTCCGGTGGCACGGCGGTGTCGTAGTGGGCCTGCAGCGGGCCGGTGGTCGGTGGCAGATCCGGGGCGCGTGGTTCCGGGCTGGTGGCGATCAGGGTCAGCGACGCGACGCGCCCGGGGCTGCGAAGGGCGGCGACCTGCGCGAGCTGGCCGCCCATGGACAGGCCGACCAGGTGCGCCCGCGCCAGGCCGAGCGCGTCGAGGATCGCGATGGCGTCGGCGGCCAGATCGGCGAACGTGTACTCAGGATGACCCGGCGGGTACCAGGTCGATTCGCCCGTGTCGCGGTGGTCGTAGCGGATGACGAGCCCGCCCGTGGCCTCGGCCAGCTGCTCGCAGAAGCCGATGTCCCACCAGTCCATCGACCGGCTCGCGCCGCCGATGAGCAGGACCGCCGGACCGTCGCGGCGCCCGAACGCCTGGACGCACAGCTCCACCTGGGGGCTGACCTGGACGAGTTCGCAAGAAGGCATGCCCCCACCATCTCGGTACCGGGACGGAGGAACAAGCGCGAAGCACGAGACGATTGATAAGCCGGGCTGAATAATATGGGCAACGCCGAACCTCACAGGGCGGCAGACCGAGTACGAGAGAAAGAGACAGTCATGTCGCCGACCAGGGCGACCACGCAGCCCCGACCAGCGCGCCGCACGGCCAAGATGGGTGTGCTCCGGAACTGACGATGGCCCGACGCGATGCGCAGGCCATTCGTCGTGGTGGCGGAATCGAGCATTCATGAGAACCAGCCACTTGTCAGGTGCCGGGCGGCTGCTCGCTCCTCGAGCCTCCCGTGCCTGCCGGCCCTGTTTGATCGGCCGGTCGCATCACTTCGTCATGACCGAGGGGATTCTGAAACTTCCACCCCGGGGACCTGCCGCCGGTGAGGTCATCCTGCGACCGTGAGCACGATCTTTCCGGTGGTGCGGCCGGTCTCGCCGAGCTCGTGAGCCTTGGCCGCCTGCTCGAACGGCAGGACGGTGTCGACCTCGACGCGCAGCCGCCCCGTATCGACAAGCTTGGCGATCGTTGCCATCGCGGCGTTGTCGGGCTCGACGAGGAGGGAGCCCGCCCAGATGCCGCGCTCCCCGGCCTGCCGGAGGAGGTCCTCGTCAGGCTCCGAAGCGAGCCGGACAAGGGCGCCACCGTCGCGTAGCGTCCGCAGGGAACGCATCCCATAGTCGCCACCGATGCTGTCGATGACCAGGTCGATGTCGCGGACCGTCTCGGCGAAGTCCCTCTCGGTGTAGTCGATCACGTCGTCGGCACCCAGCTCACGCACGAAGGCGTGCTTGCTCCTACGAGCGGTACCGATCACGTACGCGCCGAGATGCTTGGCGAGTTGCACGGCCAGATGGCCGACCCCGCCGGCTGCGGCATGGATCAACACGCGCTGGCCCGGTTGCACGTTCGCAGTGTCGTACAGGACCTGCCACGCGGTGAGCGCCGCCAGCGGCAGCGCCGCGGCGTGCACGTGGTCGAGCCCGGCCGGCTTACGGGTGAAGTGCCGCGACGGGGCGGTCACGTACTCGGCGTAGCCGCCCGCCTTGTGCGGGAAACGTGGCATACCGAAGACCTCGTCACCCGGCCGGAAGCGAGTGACCCCCAAGCCCACCGCCTCGACTACCCCTGACACATCCCAGCCGAGGATGGCGGGCGGATCGCTCAGCAGCCTGCCGTGCGTCCGTGACTTCCAGTCCGTCGGGTTAACGCCGGCCGCGTGCACCCGGACCAGGACCTCCGTCGGCATCGGCTCAGGACGGTCCACCTCGGCCAGGGTCAGCACCTCGGGGCCGCCCGCAGACTCCTGGATGATCGCGCGCATCCGCGCCGCCGTCGTGTCTTCGCTCATGGGAAGAACGCTCCTTCAAAGCCGGGATGAGTGCGCCGCCGACTGCGGCGCCGGTGACCAGCCTCCGCGATGGACGGGCCCGGAAGAAGTGGCATGATTGCCATTGTGCGCAAGGATCACGCCATGCATCGCGTCGTCGTACTCGCCCTCGATGGCGTGATCCCGTTCGAGCTGAGCATCCCCTCCCGCGTCTTCGGCATCGCCGAGGGCCCGAACGGCGAACCGCTGTACGAAGTCATCACCTGCACCGTCGACGGCCGCCCCGTACGGACCACGGCGGACTTCACCATCGCCGTCGAGCACGGAGCCGAAGCCCTCGCGACCGCGGACACCCTGATCATCCCCGCCGCCTACGGTTGCGAGATGATCCACGAACTGGGACGGCTGCCGGACCCGCTCCACGCCGCGCTCGCGGCCGTGCGGCCGCGCACCCGCATGGTGTCGATCTGTGTCGGGTCGTACGTGCTGGCGGCGATGGGTCTGCTCGACGGCCGGCCGGCGACCACGCACTGGGGCCATGCCGAACACTTCCAGCGGCTCTTCCCCCGCGTACGGGTGGATCCAGACGTGCTGTTCGTCGACGATGGCGATGTGCTGACCTCGGCGGGCGCGGCGGCCGGGGTGGACTTGTGCCTGCACATCGTCCGCCGCGACCACGGCAGCGAGGTGACGAACAAGGTGGCTCGTGGCTGTGTCGTCCCGCCCTGGCGCGAGGGTGGCCAGGCCCAGTACATCGAACGGCCTGTGCCGGCGCCGTCGACGGCCAGTACTGCGCACACCCGCGCCTGGGCCCTGGAGCGCCTTCATGAGCCGCTGCCGCTGCCGGAGTTGGCCGCGCATGCGCGGATGAGTGTACGCACGTTCATCCGCCGCTTCCGCGAGGAGGTGGGCATGCCGCCGGGGCAGTGGTTGATCCGGCAGCGCGTGGACAGGGCTCGTCATCTGCTGGAAGCGAGCGACCTGCCCGTGGACCTCATCGCCCACGAGACCGGCTTTGGCACAACATCTTCGCTCCGTCACCACCTGCACGCGGCGATCGGCGTCTCGCCGATGGCCTATCGGCGCACCTTCCACAGACACGAGTCGCCGCCCGAGCACGCTGCTGAGCTGCCGTAAGTTCGCCCCGGCCGTCCGGCTTCGCCAACGGCCTCGGGCTCGACCGCGAGGCTGTGAACGCCGCCATCACCTTGCCGCATCACAACGGCCGGACGGAAGGTGGCAACACGCGAACGAAGAGAATCATGCGGCAAATGCACGGCTGGGCGGGGTTCGACCTCCTGCGTCACCGCATTCTGCTGCACTGAAATCATTGCGCGCCCCCACTGTCCTCACAGTCCCCAGAGAGAACCGCCGAGCAGCCCACCGATGCCGAGCACCTTGGCCTGGATCCTGGTAGGCCATCGCCATGCCACGAGGAGACCTCACCGACGAGGAATGGTCCTTGATCGAGCCTCACCTGCCTCTGGGTGAGCGAGGCCCGATCCCGGACCTGCGACAGCAGTTCAACGCCGTGATGTGGCGCTTCCGTACCGGCAGCCCGTGGCGGGATCTGCCCACCGAGTACGGGCCCTGGTCCACCCGCCTATGACCGGTTCCGGTCGTGGGCCAAGACGGGCGTCTTCGAGCAGCTGATGCAGGCGCTGATCGCCGAGGCGGCTGCCCGAGGGCAGGTCGACCTTGACCTGGTCAACGTGGACTCCACCACCGCCCGTGCCCACCACCACGCCGCCGGGATGGTCCTGGACGGTGAACTGGTGCAGGCGTTGGAGGAGGCCGCCGAGCAGGAAAAGGGGCTGCGCCAAAGGGGCACCCCCCAAGAAGGTCAGGGCGGCGGACCCGACGAAGACGGGGACGGGGATATGGGCGGACGCCGGCGGTTACGACTGCGGCGCAGAATACGGCTGAAGGCAGCCAAGCTGGGCCGCTCGCGGGGTGGGCTGACCAGCAAGGTCCACCTGTCCCCGAACGTCGATGCCGTCCGCTGTCCTTCGTGCTCACCCCAGGCCAGGTCGGCGACAACCCGCAGTTTCGCGCCGTGCTGAACCGCGTCCAGGTCCGCCTGCCTGTCGGCCGCCCGCCCACCCGCCCGCGCGCGGTGGCCGCTGACAAGGCGTACTCCTCTCGCGGCAATCGCGCCTACCTGCGCCGACGCGGCATCAAGGCGGTCCTCCCGGAGAAGATCGACCACGCCCACCGCAAGAAGCGCGGCTCCTGCGGCGGCCGCCCGATCAGCCATGATCCAGATCTCTACAAAGAGCGCAACACGGCGGAACGCTGCATTAATCGGATCAAGGAGTGGCGTGGACTGGCCTTCCGCTTCGACAAGAATCCCGACAGCTACCTCGCCGGCCTTCACCTACGCGGAGCCATAGCCGCGCAGCAGGCCAGCATGTTGACCGAGAACAGTTAGCGATGGTCGTCACGGTGCTGGCTATGAACCAGGTCGCCGGTCATGGGTGGTAATGCTGAGAGAGCGTGGTGATCTCCATACCGTCCGATGGGTCGACGGAGATGGTCTTGAAGGAGCGGAAATGCGGGTCGAGACCGCCACGTTCCAAGTTCAGCTCGGGCGTGGCGCGCAGCAGCTTGATGAACGCCGCGACACTGTAGCGCGCAGGCACGGGGCCATTGCTCATGTTCATGAGGATGACCGTGGCTCGCCGGGCCAGCCGATAGGTCTTGGCGGGGCCGGAGACTGGCTCGTAATAGCCGTCGTCGGCGACCCTAGGGCCGCAGACCAGGGTGGAGGGTCTGGCCTTCAGCACCACACGATCGCCGTCGACACTGATGCCGCTGATGGTCAGCACGTCGCGGACGGGTACGCGGTGTTCGCCGCGACGATCGCAGATCTTGGGGCGCGGACGGGGCCCGATATCGGTGGTCGCCGTCGGCTTGGGAAGGTTGGCCGGAGGTGAGAGGGAGGAGGACGCCGGGACGGGCTGCTGCGGCAGCGCGGCCGGGGCAGTCGCGCGACTCTGCGGTGCGACGGTCTGGGTGATGGCAGGCTGTGGCTCGGCTGTCTGGGCCGAACAGCCGACCGCGGCCAGCACAGCGGCCGACAGCGCGATCACGCGTAGTGAGCTCATGGTGAACCCCCGGATCCCGGCGATGTTGATCGTGGGGAGTACGACGACGCATCCCGCCAGAAAGTTCACGCGACACTTTCGTACGCCCGTCGTCAGCCGCCGTTTACTGCGAAAAGACTCCCGGCAGCTACCTCGCCGGCCTTCATCTACGCGGAGCCATCTTGTGGATCCGATGCCTCCAACTCCTCTGAAGATCCGAATTCCATACAGCCCCTAGAGGAGCTGTTTGGGGTTCGGATCTTGGTGAGGGTCGGTGGTGGGCTGGCCGTGGCTGGTAGAACTCGGATGTGGCGCGCTTCGATGTGACCGATGCCGAGTGGGCTTTGATCGAGCCGCATCTGCCGTTGGCGGCTACCGGGCCGCTGCCGCGGCGGGTGCGTGATCAGTTCAATGGGATCTTGTGGCGGTTTCGTACCGGATCCGGCTGGCGTGACGTGCCGGAACGCTATGGGTCGTGGTCCACTGTCTACTCCCGGTTCAACGGCTGGGCCAAAGCCGGGGTGTTCCAAGGGCTGATGGACGCACTGATCGCCGAGGCCGCATCGCGTGGACAGGTCGGGCTGGAGTTGGTCAGCGTGGACTCCACGATCGTGCGGGCGCATCAGGAATCGGCCGGGCTGGCTGTCGCCGGGGAGACCTTGGATGCGTTGGAGCTGGCGCTGACCGAGGAAAAGGGGGCTCCGCTGCCGGAGCAGCCGCCGGTGCTGCGGGTGATGCGCCCCAGGCGACACCCGAGGCCGGCGCGTCGCCGCCGCACGAGCGCGCCGCCACCCGGCGACGCCGCAAGGCGCGAGCGAAGGCTGCCGCGCTGGGCCGATCCCGAGGTGGGCTGAGCAGCAAGATCCATGCCGCGGTCGATGCCGCCGGGCTGCCGCTGGTCTTCGTGCTCACGCCCGGCCAAGCCGCCGACTGCCCGCGATTCACCGCTGTCCTGGACAAGATCCGCGTGGCCGGACCGGTGGGCCGGCCACGGACCCGCCCGGCTGCGGTGGCCGCGGACAAGGCCTATTCCTCCAAGGCCAACCGTGCCTATCTGCGCCGCCGCCGGATCGGCGCGGTCATCCCGGAGAAGAGTGACCAGCAGGCCAACCGGAAGAAGAAGGGCTCGGCCGGTGGGCGGCCTGCCGCCTTCAATCCGGAGCGCTACCGGCAGCGCAACACCGTCGAACGCTGCTTCCAGAAGATCAAGGCCTGGCGTGGCCTGGCGACTCGCTACGACAAAGCCTCGGAAAGCTACGAGGCCGGGCTCTATCTCCGGGGCTCGATCATGTGGTTAAGACTCCTCACCTCAACCACATGGGCTGGGGACCTTCGGCATGAGGACTTGACCGAGCTAGACGACATCAACCGCTGAACGCCCCCAGAGCTAAACGGCCCACAAGGCACCACCGAAGCCCACCTGGCCACCCACCCCCAACCTGGGTCGACTTCGGCTCACGACACCGCGGACACCGGACGGCCGCTGTCGGTGTCTGCACCCGGGAGAAGCCACGAGTTGGAGAGCAGCGGCACATCGCGCGATAACGGATAGCAGCCCGGACGGGCCGCTTACGCCCTCAGACGGTGGAAGCCCGCCCCGCCAGCGTTCAAGATTGGGCTCGTAGCCATGGGTAGTTCGGTTCCGACCGAAAGCGGATCTTCGTCTCCGACTGGGCCCCGGCGGCCTGCTGATGGCTCCGCAGGGGCCGCGTCGACGTCGCCGACCAGGTGTAAGCGCATCGGGGACCTGGCGGTCGAGGATTGGGATCTGACCCGGCTGTTGCGCACCGAGCTCGGCCGCAAGAAGGTGCGGGTCGCGGCAGTGGAGCCCGGCATGGCCGACACCGAATTGCCGGACCACGTCACCGACGCCGACGCGAGCCGGCTGAAGGCCGACCGCGTCAAGGAGACCGACGTGCTGCAGTCGGACGACATCGCCGAGACGGTGGCCTTCATCGCGGCGGTACCCAAGCACGTAACCTCACCGAGATCACCATCCCGCCGACCGGACAGATCACCTGAGTGCGGCTGTTGTGCTGCACCGGCCGAAGATACTTTCGGCCGGCACAGCACTGTGGGTTATCGCGGGGCGATGTAAGCAATGGCATCCTGTGCCCGCCGGCCAGGCTGATACCCATGACTGGATGGGGAGAAGCCGACCTCGAAGGCCCAGGATCGGGCCGAAGCGACCGGAGCGCAATGCAGCTCTGAGTGAGTGCAGTTACAGTTCGTGATCGCAGAAATGGTTGTTGGTTTGTTGAGAACCGGCCATTACGGCGCGCCGTTGCTCGCGAAGAGGAACGCTGGGCGGTTCTCAGGGGAGCGGCCAGTTGCGGAGGGCGGCGTCGGCCATCTCCTGGAGTTCGTCGCGGCCGACACCGCTCGCGGCTTGCACGGCGATGCCGAAGGCCAAGGTGGTGACATAGCGGGCCAGGAGCGCCGGATCGCTCTCCGGAGGCAGGTCGCCGTCGTCGACGGCTCGCTGGAACCGCTCCCGGACGCAGGAGCAGCCGTTGTTGCGCCAGGCGATGAGAAGGTCACGGACTCCGAGCCCGGAGTCGCCGGCGGCCAGGGCGCTCTGGACGCCCAGGCACCCATGGGGGTGGGCCGGGCGGGTGGTGGTTTGCACGGTGCCGGTCAGGATCGCGGAGGCGACACCGAGGGCGGTCGGCTCCTCCAAGGCCCGGGCCAGGTAGGCGCTCGGGCCTTCGGTGTAGCGCTCCAGGGCCTTGCGAAACAGTTCCTCCTTGTTGCCGAAGGCCGCATCCATGCTTGTGGTGGAGATGCCCATCGCCTCGGTCAGCCTGGCCAGGCTGACCCCCTCGTAGCCGTGCTCCCAGAAGACCAGCATGGCGCGCTCGAGAGCTTCGTCGGCGTCAAATCCTCGTGGCCGACCCATGGGGCCGCTCTGATCGGTCTTCACGCCCGCAGCCTACCCGTTCTGCAGCGATCGCTACAGAAGTGCTACCGTTCGACTTCTGTAGCGATCGCTGCAGAAGTCGAAGGAGGTTGTCCCCATGGGACTACTTGAAGGCAAGACCGCTCTTGTCACCGGCGGCAGCACCGGAATCGGCCTGGCCAGTGCCGTACGACTGGCGGCCGAAGGCGCACACGTGTTCATCACCGGTCGGCGCAAGACCGAACTCGACGCGGCCGTCGAAACGATCGGCTCAGCGGCCACCGCGATGATCGGCGACATCTCGAACCTGGCCGACCTTGACCGGCTTTATGAGACGATCCGCAGCCGGGGACGAGGCCTGGACGTGCTGTTCGCCAACGCCTCCGTCGCCGCGTTCGCGAAGCTCGAGCAGATCACCGAGGAACACTTCGACACCCTCTTCGGTATCAACGTCCGGGGCACGCTGTTCACCGTGCAGAAGGCACTGCCCCTGCTCAACGACGGCGCCTCAGTCATCTTGAACGGCTCCACCAATGTGGACGTCGGCGATGAGGCGTTCGGCGTGTACGCGGCGACCAAGGCCGCCACCCGACCGTTCGTCCGGACCTGGGCCAACGAACTCAAGGGAGCGGCATCCGGGTCAACACCATCACGCCCGGTCCGACCGACACCCCCGGGTTGTCCGGGCTCGCCGGCGGCCCGGAGCAGGCCGCCGGCCTCAAGCGGCACCTGGCTACGCAGGTGCCGCTGGGCCGACTCGGGCGCCCGGAGGAGATCGCCGCCGCCGTGACCTTCCTCGCCTCCGAGCAGAGCAGCTTCATCACCGGTTCGAGCCTGTACGTCGACGGCGGCCTGAACCAGATCTGAGTTCCATGGCCGCACATCCGGCCAGGATGGCGGCGCCTGACCGGCCGGGCTCGCTCAGACGGGCGAGACCGGCTGCCCCGATCGCAAGCCGGCCCGGCGGACAGAGGCCAGGCCTGCCGCAGGAGCTGCGCACGGCAACGGTGTGACTAGATTGATCGGCTCTGCTGGAGCTGCTGTGGGTCGCCGGTCAGGGGTCCTGCGCAGCGAGGCCACGATGTCCCGCCCGGCGAGCCCCGGTCCTGTCCGCGGCTCTGGCCAGGCTGCCGATCGGCTGAGGTCTTCAGAGCGTGACCGAGCGCAGCAGTTGCTCCAGGCGCCGCTCGCCGTCGCGGGTCTGCGCGCCCGCCGCGAGCGCGCCACGCAGCAGCTTCTTCGCGGCGGGCCGGGCGAACTGGCTCGCCCACGCCTCGTGCTCGCGCACCATCCCGGCGGCCAGGTCCTGCGGTGGCAGGGCACCCTTGACGGCCGCGATCGTGCCGTCCGGCAGGTCCGCGATGTTTCGGGCGAGCCGGTCGACGAACGCGTCGATGTCGTCGGCCGGCAGCGCGCGATTGACCCAGCCGTAACGTTCGGCCGTCTGCGCGTCGAACAGCTCCGCACCCAGGACGATCTCCAGAGCGCGGTTGCGGCCCGCCCGGTTCAGCAGGTACTGCGTGCCGCCGCCACCGGGCACGATGCCCCCCAGCACCTCCATCTGGCCGAGCCCGGCCCGGCCGATCGCCGCGAAACTCATGTCGGCCGCCGCGACGAACTCGGCCCCTCCACCACGAGCCATCCCGGTCAGCTTGACGATCGTCACCTGGGGCTGGGTGCGCAGAGCCTCGCCGAGTGCCTGGAAGACGTTGAGCCCGGCCGGCGCCCCGGCTGTCGGGTCGGCGGCGGCGTCCTCGTCGTCCACGAGCGTCATGTCGACGTGGGCGATGAAGAACTCCGGATCGGCGCTCTCGAACACGACGACCTTGGCCGTCTCGTCCTCCCGCAACGTGGTCAGCAGCGTCATCAGGTCGGCCATCATCGCCAGGCTGAGAACATTCACGGGTGGGTTGTCGATGACGACCTTGACGACGCCGCGGTCGCGCGTCACGTGCAGGGTGGCGAAGGTGGGCTGGCTCACGCCGGGGGACTCCTATCCGGAGGCGGCGACGGCAATACGACGTGGCTGCCGCGCCCCTAGGTATCTGATGTATACCTATGATTGGGTGATCGCCGAGCGGCGTCAATAACGCACTTTTGGCATCTCAAGCATCGCGGAGGATACCTAGGTGACCGAGACCAGCGAGCCGGAGTGGGTCTTCCGCGCCGACTGCCCGACACGACCGATCCTCGACCAGATCGCGGACAAGTGGTCGATGATGACGATGGCGGTGCTGGCCGAGCCGAAACGGTTCAACCAGATCAAGCGCCGGCTCGAAGGAGTCACCCAGCGCGTGCTCACCCATACCCTGCGCCGCCTGGAACGCAACGGCATGATCGAACGCCGCGTCCTGCCGACCTCGCCCGTAGGGGTGGAGTACTCGCTGACGCCACTCGGCGAGTCGCTGCGTGAGCCGTTCTTGCACCTCTACACCTGGGCGGTCGAACACGCCGACGACATCGCCGCCCGGCAGCGGGCCTACGACGCACGCTCCGCACCTGCTCACCCACCCCAGTGACGGCTGAGCGCTCATCGTCCATGATCGGCACCGCGGGCAGTTTGCGATCGCGGGCGGTCTTCGCCGATAGTGACTGATCTTGGCTGAGTGCTGGTGGCGACGGGCCCACCGCGACCACGCCTGGATTGACCAAGGTCTGGCGCCTGGTGGAAGCTGCTGATCATGCGGAAGATCATCTGTCACGGGCGGGCCGGGGTTTGTGACTCAGCACGCTGGTTGGTCACGCTGAGCATGGAAGTCGGCCGCAGGAGTCAGGCGTCGAAGCGGCGGCGGGAAGCACCGCCGGCATCGTGGACTTGCGGCTCATACCGCCTCCCAGTCGAGGTCGCCGCGCTCGATGGACACGCGCAGCACAACCGGCTCAATGGTCCGGCGGGCCCGTGCCGGTCATCGCCCGACTCGTTCAGGCCGATGAGGACACCGTGCGCGATGTGATCCACCGCGCAATCCCAGCCGGGACGGCATTTCCGAGCATCGTCGATTGGAGGAGGCGGCACCGGCCCGCGACGCCGATGCCGCGGCCGACGCGCCGGCCCAGCATCTGACCCTGACCGCGGCCGGGCTGACCAGAAGCATTCACCACCAGGCCCCCCGGAAGGAAGCCTGATACAAGTGTTCGACTCGCCCAATTTCGATCTCGCCCCGTACGCGGAGTTGGATACGTCGGCGCTGGTGCGGCGCACTTTCTGCAGTTGGGACGGCGCGGGCTGGCGGTCGCTGCTCGTGCAGTGCTTCGACCACGCTCCCGAGGCCGACCACGTTCAACTGCCCGGCGTGTCCGACCTGCATCTGGTGCTCTACGTGGCCGGGGATGTGGTCATGCGGACGCGTTCCGACGGGAAACCGGTGCGCGGACGCCGAGTTCCGGGCGCTCTGGAACTCATGGTCCCCGGCCGGGAGACCGTGCGGGACTATCGGACGGCGTCGGCGATGCGCACCATCCAAGTCCACATCCCCTCTGCGACCGTGGCTCGTGCAGCGGCCCGGCTCGGCGGTTCAGCACCGGACTTCGAAACGCTGTCGGCAGAGGTGGCGGCCGCCGGCGATCCCGTGGTCGAACATCTCGTGCGGGCACTACCCGCGGCCGGTGGCGTGGACGACGTCTACGCGGAGTCCGCCGCGGAGTTCCTCACGACCCATCTGTTGACCAAGGGCCGACACGAGCGCCTGCCGGGGCCCGAACACGCGGCCGTCCGCACCGGCATCGCCGTGATGCACGACCGGCTGGCCGAACCGTTGACACTGGCCGACATCGCCGCCGAAGCCCACCTCAGCGTGTACCACTTCGTCCGCGTCTTCCGTGCGGCGACCGGCGAGACGCCCTACCGGTACCTCATCCGGCTCCGGATCGAACGGGCACGCGGACTCCTGACCGACAGCGACCTCACGATCGGGCAAATCGCCGAGCGCTGCGGTTTCGCCAGTCCTGGCGCGCTGTCGACGGCCTTCCTGAGGCATGTCGGCGTCCGTCCGTCGGTGTACCGCAAGATCTGATCGAACCTCGCCAATCCGGCGCATGTCCCCGTACCGCACGGGTCGCCTAGTTTCGGGGTGACGTCTTACGAAATGACCGCCCAGCCCCCGTCGGGCAGTTCCGAGGGGCGCGGCGAGGAACGAAGGAACTCACGACATGTTGAGCTACGACGCGACCGCGATCTCGACCGCACCTCCAGCCGTCGTGTGGCGCCTGCTCGTCGATGCGCGCACCTGGCCCATCTGGTCGGCCGTGGACAGCCTGGTCGTCGAACGGTCCAGCGGCCTCGATCCCGACGGCCACGACCCCGTTGGCGCGGTCCGCGCGTTCCGCACCGGGCGGACGGTGACCGGCGAACGGCTGACCGGGCTCGTCGAGCAGAAGCAGCTGACCTACGAGGACGCGTTCAACCCCTCCATCCGCAACTACCGGGCGGTCATCGACCTCACGCCCACATCCGACGGCGGCACGGCAATCCACTGGCACGGCACCTACAACGCCCGCTGGGGGCTGGGTTGGCTGATGAAGCGCGTCATGCAACGCGTCATGCAGCAGATGGCCGACGGCCTCGCCGCCCACGCGGCGACGCTGCCGCACCAGCCAACCACCTGACCGACACCAAGATCCAGTAGCCAACGAAGCCGAGCCCAGCACGCCAGCCCGCGAGGCTCTGCGACTGCTCTCGATGATCGGCCTCCCACAGATGAGTGACGTTCGACCATGAGCTTCCCCCTGTAGCGCGGACAAGCACACCCGACAGATCAAGCTGCGCCGGGGACACACGACGCAATCGAGTCTCCCTTCGAAGTGGGCCTGGCGCCCCCTCCTGAAGGCCAGGCCCCTTCCGCACGCTAGTGGTCAAGCGATTACTGAGCGCGTTTTACCTCCGCTTCGTCTGTGACGTGGCACGGTCAATGTCGCTTTTTCTGCCGCGTTCTTGTCGTGGTGGTTCGGCAGTTGGTTGATGCGCTGGCGGGCGCTATGAAGGCCGTTGCCCGGGCCCCGAGAACTCGGGCCCGGACAACGGCCTATTGCGTGATGTCGTGTGGTCCACCCGTGACCGCCCTCCGCGACGTGACAGGGGATAGACAATTCCCAGCGAGCGGCACCATCCCCGGCACGGGCCCCCCGCTCGTCGCGGGACTGATGAAGACAGATCAGGGGATCTTCCAAAGCCGCACGGTCTCGTCGGTACTACCGCCGGCCAGGGTGCGGCCGTCCGGGCTGAACGCCACCGAGACGACGCTACTGGTGTGGCCGGTGAGGGTGGCGGTGGGAGGATTGTCCGGTTCGAGCACACGGATGATCGGGTAAGAGATGGCGGCGAGGCCGGCTTTGCCGAGCGCGCCAAGGATGAGGGCGCATCGCGTGAACATGGTGGGCGTGGGCGCTGGTGTCTGCGCCGGGTCGACCGGCCCGGCGCCGCCGTCATTGGCCAGTGGCCGGGTGGGGGTGGCTGTCCGCGCCGGCGGCCCAGGCTGATGATGCGGCGGCCGGGCTGGCTGGGGTGTGGTCGGCCTACCTGCGGTGGCCGGCTGACCGGCCGGTGGCGTCGTCTGCGCCTTCGTTGCCGGCGCCTTCGCGGTCGGGTCGCGAGCCGGGGAGGATTTCCTCAACTCCGGGACGGTCGGTGGGGGTTTTGGCCAGGCACGGGCCGGCCAGGTCGCGGAGGTCGCCGGTGATGCCGCCCAGGCGGGGCTCCTCCCTGATGATGCGGTGCACGATCGCGGGAATGGTCGCGGCGTCGAACGGCCCCTGCCCGGTGTCGGCGAAGATCAGCACACATCCGAGTGAGAACACGTCGCTGGCCGGCCCGGTCCGCTCGCCGCGCACTTGTTCGGGGGACATGTAGGCGAACGTGCCGATGACCACGCCGGTCGAGGTCAGGGAGCTGGCGTCGGCCGGGCGGGCGATGCCGAAGTCGATGATCCGCGGCCCGTCCTCAGCCATGATCACATTGCCTGGTTTCAGATCCCGGTGCACCACTCCGCAGGCGTGGATCGCGGCCAGTCCTTCGGCCAGCCCTGCCCCCAGCCCGCGGCACCCAGCTCCAGCGGGCCGTGCTCGCTGACCTCCTGCTGCAGGGATGGGCCGGGGTGAACGCGGTCACCAGCCACGGCGATTCGGCATCGGGGTCGGCATCGACTACCGGCGCGGTATGAAACCCGCCCACCCTTTGCGCGGCCTGCACCCCCCGGGCGAACCGCGCCCGAAACTGCGGACTGGAAGCATGCTCGGCCTGGATCACCTTCACCGCGACCTTCCGGCCGCCGGGGGAAACCCCCAAGAACACCTGGCCCATCCCGCCCGCACCCAGCCGCCCGGTCAGCCGGTACGGCCCAACCTGCACGGGTCACCCGGCTGCAGCGGATCCATCAGCGCACGCCCCTATTCGGGGTGTCGGTATCGAAGCTGTCAGCAGGTACACGCGATTGCGTGAGCGCAGGTCACGAGCCGGACTGGTGGGACAGAATCGGCATTCTGCAGGTGAACCCCAGCGGGCTGCGAGAGCTGTCACCAGGGTCAACACGATCGCGTGTACCCGATGGCACGACTCTTAACGACACCCCGGATGAGGCGGACCGGCCCGGCCATGTAGAGGAACACCAGCTCGACCACGCCAAGGACCGCTCCCGCCAGAAGCCCCACCAGACTGTGCGCACCACGTCGACCTGACACGGCCTGCAGTCCAGGCATCACACCACCTGGGCGTTCATAGCGGTTTCCCGTAACGAACGCGCAGGGTTCCCACAATGGTGGATGGGTGAGGGGCCTCAGTAGCTTCGGCAGGTGCTCAGAACCGCCCTTGTCGCAATCTGTCTCGCCATTGTCCCCAACATTTCCACGCCGGCCTCAGCGTCGATCGACGCCTACGTCGAGCGATACCGGGCGGCCACTGGCCTGCCGGGCGTCGCGGTGGCGATCACGAAAAACGGCAAAGTCATCCACGCCAGCGGGTACGGCAAGACCGCCACGGGCGAGCCCGTCACAGCCGACACCCCGCCGAACCCCGGACACCGGCGCGACGCCGCGAGCCCCGATGCCCAGCACGATCCCGTAGACCGGCCCGACCCCCCAAACCGCGACAGCCGTCACGACGCCGGCGGCCGACGGGTGCGCGGCGATCGTCGCAATGCCCGTCACCCCGGACGCTCCTCCACTACCCGGCGCCCTGGCCGAAACCGAGCGGCTGGCGGCCCTGCTACCCCGATCCCGGATCCTCCTCGGACCGCAGGCCACCCGCGCGTCGGTGACCGCCGCCCTGCGTGACCACCCCGTCGCCCACTTCGCCTGCCACGGGCTCAGCAACTGGGCGAATCCGGCAGCCAGCGCACTGATATTGCATGACCATGCCATCGCCGCCGCCCTCACCGTCGAGGACCTGTGGCGACTCCACCTGACCGGAGCAGACCTGGCCTACCTATCGGCCTGCGACACGACCAGCACCAGCCTCCGTATGGCCGACGAAGCAGTGCACATCACCGCGGCCTTCCAGCTCGCCGGCTACCGGCGAGTGATCGGCACGCTGTGGCCGATCAACGACGCGGCGGCCGTCCGCATGGCCGACGGCGTTTACAGCTTTCTCACCGAAGGGGGGACGCGCGCACCCCGCACCGAACGCGCCGCTCACGCCCTGCACCATGCCACCAGGCTGCTACGCGCCGACTACCGCACCAGCCCCACCCTATGGGCCGCCTACATCCACGTCGGCTCTTAACGGCCGTCCCGTTTGTGAGCGCCGCCCCGGCGTACGCGGCCGCGCAGGGGTGCGCCGCCGCGGCAGCGTACTACGACGCGGCTCCGACCAGCAGCAACCTCGCCATGGTCGGCCAGGCGGTGCACTGCCTCATCGACGCCAGACGCGCCAAGGTCGGGCTGGCCGCGCTCACTCGCAACAACTCGCTCGACTCGGCGGCGACGTCGCACGCCGCTGCGGCGGCGAGCCTGAAGTGGTGGCGGCCCGGCGCCGACTCGCACACCAACCCGCAGACCGGCTCTACGCCGTACAGCCGTATCACCGGCGCGGGTTACTGCCCGAACCCGGTGTCGTGGGCCTACTCCGAGACCACCTACACGGGCTGGGGCACCGGCTACGGCACCCCGCGGGCCGCCGTCAACTGGTGGGTGAACGTCAGCACGTACGGCCACCGCCAGATCGTCCTGAGCCCGACGCTGACAGATCTCGGCATCGGGGTCGCGGCCGGGCCGGCAGATCCGGCCGGCGCGGGGGCCGCAGGCGGCGGGACGTACGTTGTCGACTTCGGGCGTTGCCAGCGATAGGCGGGCGACGGAGTGGCGACGGCGCAGCATCCGCCACCGAGGGCGCAAGGGATGAAGAAGGCACCTTGAAGATCACCTCATCGGGCGGCAGCACGTTGGGCCGGTGACGTGCCGACGGCCGCCTCGGTGTCCACACGATCGCCGTTGGAGTGGATCCGGAAGCGGCCATGGGCGGCGCGGCCGTGGCCTCATCGTCGTCCCGGTCAGGCGGCGCACTCCAGGCAGACCTGCTGACCGTTCCGCTCAGAGGCGCGCTGGCTACGGTGGTGCACCAGGAAGCAGCTCGAGCAGGTGAACTCGTCCGCCTGAGGCGGGATCACCCGCACGGACAGCTCTTCATTCGACAGATCCGCGCCAGGCAGTTCGATCGACTCAGCCAGGTCGGTCTCGTCGACGTCGATGCTGCCGGACGACGTGTCGGCGCGGCGAGTCTGGAGTTCTTGAAGGCTCTCCTCCCCGGAGTCGTCGTCGATCTTACGTGGGCTGTCGTAGTCGGTCGCCATGGTGTTCGTCCGCCTCATCTCAATGTCTTCGCGGGGCCGCCTGTCTTGTGCCCGACCCGCCGGGAGATTCCATTCGTGCCCGCACGAATCCACAACGAACCTTCCGACTCCGGGCGCTGGGGACCTGTCAGGGAGACCGGCAATCCGTAGGAGCCAGGGCGCAGTCGGCGGCCAGCGCGTCAGCTGTGCCGTCGGTGTAGACGCCTTCCCTTGCTGTGCTGGCCTCGGAGTCGGTAATGGTGTGGATCTGACCACCGCGCGCACAGGAGCCCGTCGCTTGTCAGCCAGCTCCGCTACGTTCGGAGAGCCAAACGCCCATCGACCCGACCGCCATCGTTGTCGACCTCGACCGCACTGGCGAAGACGGCGGGTGGAACTGGGCAGAGGCCGCCACCTCACAGTGGACGACGGCCGCCGAGCAGGCCGGACTCACCGTCGAGGACGCCTCCGTGGAGGTGCCGGACGCGAATCAGGACGCGGCGATCGTCACCGTCAACGGCGCCGCTTACCTGATCACCGTTCGGAATGGCAAGATCCGCGCGATTCGGCCGTAGACGCGTTATCGGTGGTCTCCTCTATCGTCGAGGTGGTACGTCGCGGCCACCCTTTGGAAGGACATACGGGCGAAGCCCGTGCCGTATGGGAGTCGAGCCCCTGCTGCGCTGAGACCAGCTCCCAACCGGCCCGCTGACATGTGCAGCTATCGCAGCTGGAGGATGTGAAGGCCGCCCTGCCGTCGTCAGGGCGGCCGGCCCGCACGAAGGAAGCGCCCAGCCGCACGCTGGGCATCGCACGAGCGGAGCCCTACCCGACCCTGAAACGCCCACGCGTCTCTGACGCGCCAATTTCCGTCCCATTCCCGATGAGCCAACACGCCGCAAAGCCGCGATCGCAGGGCCGCAGCACTAACGGGTCCGAGCATGGGCGTGGTGATCGTAGCGTGGGGACGTGATATTCCGGATCGCGCATGGTGGCGGTGGCCGTGACTGCTGATCGGCCCCAGACGGAAAGGCGCTGGTGTTTCTCCTGCAAGGCGACGCCCAGGAACGCCGAAAGCATGGCCGTGGTGCTTTGGGTGGATAACGGGGTGATCGTCACGCAGGTTCACACTCCAGGCTGCGCAGCCTTACATGCCGTGACGCACCTGCCAGACGGGGTGGACGGCGTCGGCCGCCTCGGCACCAGCCGCGGTTCGTATCAGCAGCCGTAGGCGGGCGCTTTCGGCTCGAGTGCCGCTGCGTAACTGGTGCAGCGTCCGCTGCCTGCCGGGCAGCTCGGCGGTTGTGAACTCGAGCAGCTCGCCGGAGTGCCGGCCGGACAGCCGGGCCAGGCCGATGCCGGGTCGACATCGGCTGGCGGAAGAGGCACACGAGCGCGCCGGCAACCTGATGCCCAGACCACACAGCTGGTCGTTCACCTCTCCTCCAGACGTGGAAACCGCAGGCATCGACCGGCGTGAGGATCTTGCACTCTCGGTCGGCTCGGGATGCCCGGAATCGCGCGCTGTGGCGGAGGCATGGCCTTGACAGTACCCGTTGGCGACGATCAGCCGTCCCCGGGCGGCGGTGTAGGCAGCGGGGTGCGTGGCGGGGGTCACGCCTTGGCACGTCGGGCAGATGTCCGGCTGGTCGGCTGTCATGAACGCCCTTTCACGGACGTGGGGCGAACGGTGCGGACACGCTCAGGATCCACGGCTTCTTTCCAAGAAACGATAGCCGGATGCCTCGCTGGACAACGCGCCGGGTCTTCAACGGAAACATCTGGACAACCGTCGTTCAACGGGCCGCCCGGGCAACCCTTTCTCGGTGCTGGCCTACCGGCCAGGCTGGTACCGGGTGCTGACCAACGAGTTCGATCACGTCGCCGACCGGGGCGAACCGGCGACCCTGGAGATCCTCCGCACGGCCCTGCTCAAGATCGCTGGGGCGGATTACGGGATGCACTCGCCGCGCTGGCTCTCCCGGCACGGCGACGCGGCGCGCCAGGCCGACCGTTACCGCGCGGGCCGGGTTCTCCTCGCCGGCGACGCCGCGCACGTCCACTTCCCGGCGGGCGGTCAGGGCCTGAACACCGGCGTGCAGGACGCGGTCAACCTCGGCTGGAAGCTCGCCGCCGTCGTCCGTGGCCAGGCTCCGGACCTGTTGCTCGACACCTACCAGGCTGAACGCCACCCGGTCGCCGCCCGCGTCCTGCACAACACCCGCGCCCAGACCGCACTCTGGCGGGTGGACGATCACACCTTCGCGCTTCGCGAGGTGCTGGGCGATCTCATCGGCATCGATGAGGTACGGTTGCGCCTGGCCGGAATGATCACGGCGACGGACATCAGGTATCCGATGGAGGGGACGGACGACCTCCTCGGCCGGCGGGTTCCGGATCTCGGCCTCAACCGCGGCCGAGTTTACGAGCTTCTGCGCCGTGCCCGTGCGATTCTGCTGGATCTTGGTGGTCTCCCGCCGCTCGACGCCGTCGTGGCCGGCTGGGCGGCCCGAGTCGATCTCGTTCGCTCCCGTCCGGCCGAGGGCTCCGAGCTCGGCGCGGACGCCGTACTCGTCCGTCCCGACGGACATGTCGCCTGGGTCACCCGCGCCGGCGAGCGGCGAGACCTGGACGCTCTCCGGACCGCCCTCACGTGGCTCAGCCCGGCCGGTACCAGCGGCCGGCTGACGGTCTGGGCACAGGCAGGTCTGCGGCACGGAACGGTGGTGAGGCAGCGCCCACGCTCATGGCCGGCGCAGCAGCCCTCGTTCCATGGCCGTGACGACGGCATGCGTGCGATCGTTGACCTCCAGCTTGGCGAACAGCCGCAGCAGGTAGGTCTTCACCGTCGCCTCCGCGATGACGAGCCGGCTGCCGATCTCGGCGTTGGTGAGGCCGTCGGCCACCGCGTTGAGCACATCGAGTTCGCGTGGCGTCAGCGCCGCCTGAGCGGGTCGTCGCAGCTTGGCGATCAGCTTTTCCGCCACGCGCGGAGCCAGTACGGTCTCGCCGCGTGCCGCCGCGTGGATGGCGTCCACGAGTTGCTCACGGGTGGTGTCCTTCAGCAGGTAGCCGATGGCGCCCGCTTCGACGCCGCGCTCGATGTCGGCGTCGGTGTCGTACGTGGTGAGGATCAGCACGCGGGTGCGCGGATGCCGGGTGACGATCTCGGCGGTGGTCGCGACGCCGTCCAGGATCGGCATGCGCAGGTCGACCAGCGCGACGTCCGGATCGTGCCGCTCGACCAGGGCGAGGGCCGCCCGGCCGTCGCCGGCCTCGCCGACGATGTCGATGCTGTGCTCACCGGCCAGCAGGGCGATGACCCCGGCCCGCATCACGGTGTGATCATCGACCACGATCACGCGGGTCATACCGGCACCTCGCTCTCCAGGGGAATCATCGCCAGAACCCTCGTTCCGTCTCCTGGAGAGCTGGTGACGGTCAGTTCGCCGCCCAGCTCGGCCAGGCGTTTACGCATCCCGTCCAGCCCGAACCCCGGTGGACGCCCCACGTCGAAGCCGACGCCGTCGTCGGTGATCTCCAGCTCGACCTCGTACGCGTGCCGCGCCAGCACCACGCCCACCGTGGACGCCCGCGCGTGCTTGCGGACGTTGGCCAGAGACTCCTGGGTGCAACGCAGGAGCGCGATGCGGGTCTGCTGGTCGCAGTCCACGTCGGCGAGTTCGGCGATGACGGCGAGCCCGGTGTCCTCGGTGAAGCGGTCCAGGGTGCGCCTCAATGTCTGAGCCACCGTGCCCACGGCCGGCCGTCCGGGTTCGCGTGCCGAGCCGACGAGTTCCCGTGCCTCGGTGAGGTTCTCACGCGCGGTCGCCTCGATCGAGCGCAGTTGCTGCTCGCTGCGGTGCGGCGCGGAGTCGAGCCCGGAGCGCGCGGCCTCGGCGAGCACGATGATCGAGGCGAAGCCCTGCGCCAGGGTGTCGTGGATGTCGCGGGCCATCCGTTCCCGTTCGTCGGCCGCGCCCTGGCGCTGGTGCGCCTGCGACAGTTGCGCCTGGGCCCGCTCCAGCTCGCCGATCAGCCGAGCCCGTTCGTGGCTCTCCTCCACCACTTGGTGCACCCAGGTCCCGATCAGCACGCTCGCCGAGTAGACGATCAATGTGGAGATCACGTTGGAGCTGAAGAAGTCCGCGCTCCAGCCCGCCCGCAGCGTGCTGCCGGCCAGCGTGCCCACGGCGCCCACAGCGCTGAAGCCGACCGACTCCCGCCACGATCTGGCCAGCACCCAGAAGTGCGGCAACGTCACTATGAACAGGGCCGCGTACCCGTCACGGAGATAGGACAGGCCGCTCAACGACAGGACGAGCACCCACAGGTACGCGTACGGCCGCAGCATCCGGTTGCCCGGACACCTCATGACGACCGCATAGCAGGCGGCCAGGACACCCAGCAGGACCAGGGACCAGGTCTTGCCTTCACCGGGCGGATCGAGGGCCACGACGACCGCCGTGAACAGCCCGTACAGCAGCCAGGAGACAGCGTTCCACCGCTGGAGGGTCTTTTCCCAGAACGTGCCGGTCACCCTGCCCCAGACGGGCGGCGTCTGCTGGTCACCGGCGCTCGGCCACGACGTCATGTGGCTCAACCTACTTCGGCGGCCCGGCTCTCAGACTTGTCGCCGGTGCCTGCACCGGTTCGGCCGTCCCGCGCCACGCCCCGTGACGGCCACCAGCTCAGGCGTCCCAGCAGAAGCAGCGCCGACGGCAGCACCAGGACGCGGACGACGAACGCGTCCAGCAGCACGCCGGCCGCCAGCACGAAGCCCATCTGCTTCAACTCGATCAGGTCGACGAAGATGAAGCTGACGAACACGGTCACCATCACCACGGCGGCGCTCGTGACCACGCTCGCCGAAGCGGTTACGCCGTCCAGGACCGCCCGGCGCGCGGGCAGGCCGCTCATCGCCGCCTCTCGGACCCGGCTCACCACGAAGACCTGGTAGTCCATGGACAGCCCGAAGAGGATCACGATCAGGAACAGCGGTACGCGCGACCCGATCGAGCCGGTGGAGGTGAAGCCGAGCAGCCCCTCGGCCCAGCTTCCCTGAAAGACCAGGACGAGAACGCCGACCGCGGAAGCGGTGGACAGCAGGTTCAGCACGACGCCGAGCAGGCCCAGCACCACCGAGCGGAAGACCAGGACCGTCATCACGAACGTGGCCAGCAGCAGGGCCCCGAGCACCAGCGGGATCCGGTCCCGTTGATGGGCGGGGTAGTCCGTGAAGCGGGCCACGTCGCCGGAGACCGCCCACTCGGCGCCCGGTATGCCGCCGATGGCCGCCGGCAGGTAGCCGTTCCTGAGGTGTGCGAGCGAGGCGAGCGCCTGGGGCGAGTCGTTGCGATACGGAACCGACAGCGCGAGGGTGCTGACACGCGCATCGGCCGACGTGCGCACGCGTGGTGTGCCCGCGAACGAGGGATCCGCCCGCGTCCGCCGGATCACCTCTGCGAGGCCTCTGCGCACCTGACCCGCCAGGGCGGCCTCGGCCCGTACCACGACCTGATGCGTGACCCTCATCTCGGGGAACGCGGCGGCGAGCCGATCGCGAACTTGCATGGCCGGGATCTGCCGCGAATACGTCTCCAGGCTGATCTCCGTCAGTTTCAGGCCCGTCGTCGGGGCGGCCAGGGCGAGCAGCACCAGGACCGATACGGCCAGCGTGATCGCGGGATGCCGGCTGGCGGGCCTCATCAGCACCTCCCACACCCGGCCCGGTTCCTTTCCGGCCCGCACGAGCTCGCCCCCGCCGGCCCGGCCTGCGCGGCGCGCGCGGCGCCGCTCGCGCTGCCGCCCGACCAGCACCAGCACCGCCGGCAGCACGGTCAGCGAACTGGCCACCGCCACCAGCGTGACCACGATCGTGGCGGTGGCCAGCGAGGAGAAGATGACATCCGAGGCGAGATAGAGCGTCGCGCCACAGACGGCGACGGCCAGTCCCGAGCCGGCGACCGCCCGCCCGGAAGTCGCCGCGGCCACCTCCACCAGCGCCTGAGGCCTGACCCGGCCCCCGGATCGGGCGAGTTCCTCGCGCTCCCGCTTGAGGTAGAACAGCGAGTAGTCGACGCCGACCGCCATGCCGATCAAAATGATCACGTTGGTGCCCACCCCGGCGTCGGGAAAGACATGTGAGGCCACCATCGCCAGGCCCATCGCCGCCGCGATCGAGGACAGCGCGAGCAGCAGCGGTATCGCAGCGGCGACCACCGACCCGCAGACCAAGAGCAGAACCACCAGGGTGACGGGCAACGCGATCGCCTCCGAACGCGCCAGGTCCGCGCCACGCTGGGCGTTGACCCCCTTGCCGATGGAGGGAGCACCGGTCTCCTCGACACGCAGATCCGGGTGGCGCGCCTGCACCGCCGCAGTTTGCGCGATCAGCGGATCCACCTGCTTCTGCGCGCCCAGCTCAGGCCCGCGCATGGTCACCCTGACCACGATCGCCTTGCCATCCGCGGACCGCACGGGCGCCGCCACGCTCTCCACCCCGGGCAGCCGCTCCATCCGTACCTTGACCTCGTCCGCGGCCGCCTGCCCGGCCGAACCGGCAAGCTCCCCGTCCCGCCGGGAGATCAGCACCTGCTCCTCGGGCTTACGCTGCAGCCCTCCTTCGGCCGCCATGGCCTCGGCACGCCCCGCCTCGCCGACCCGGTAGTCCTCGGTGGCGGCGCTGTTGGTGCCGGCCGCCATGCCGATGCTCAGGCACAGGACCACGAACACCAACCAGGAAACAAAGGCACGCCAAGGGTGGCGGGCGCTCCAGCGCGCGGCGCGCACAGCTAGTTCGCTCATACGAAGAGCGTTGCGGAATGGAAGGTGTCACCGAGAGCATCGTCCGGTTGTACCTGTTGTCCACCTGACGGTGGACAACAGGTACGACCAAGCTCGTCAGGCCGCCCCCGCTGGTGCGGCGCCCATCAGGCTGGCCGCGACGACGGCCGGCGCGCCCAGGAACGCGCCCAGTTCGTCGGCTGAGGCGTGCAGCGCGGCGGTCTCGGCGGCGTCGAACGGCCGGAACAGCACCGCCTCGACCACGACGACGTCGGCCCGGACCAGGCGCCTCCAGCGGCCGGCCACCTGCGTGTCGACCACGATGACGCCGTTCGGCAGGGCGAGCTTGCCCGGCGCCGCCGCCGCCAGGCCGCCGAGGTCGAGCAGGTGCTTGCTCTGGCGGTAGCCGACGATGTACTCGTCGTACGCCTGCAGCAGCCGCACCGACGGGGACGGGGCCGGAGCGAGGGCGTTCCCCGGCGCGGACCAGTAGGTGACGCCGTCGACGTCGGTGCTCTCCAGCGCGTCGCCGGCGAGTGACAGCCCGGCGGCGATGTCGGGGCGCGTGAGGCTGGACCACCACGCCAGGTCCTTCACCGTCGCCGGACCGTGGCTGGTGAAGAACCGGCGGACCAGCTCGGCCAGCGCCGCCTCGCGCTCCTGGCTCACCGCCCGGGGGACGCGCTCGTCGAGCAGCGCGTACGTGTGATGCCGGCCGCGCAGTGGGCCGCTGCAGATCACTCGCTCCAGTTCGGCGTGGATGAGGAGGTAGCCGAGCCGGAACCCCTCCGCGACGATGCCGTGCCGGGCGAGCAGCTCCGCGATCTCAGCGCGGGTCAGGTGGTTCCCGCCGGCGACGGCGCCGGCGATCAGGTCCGTGGTACGGCCCAGCAGCGGGCCGTCGAGCTCGCCGCGCCGGTAGGCGTAGGCGTTGAGCGCGTGCACCCGAGGCGCCGTCAGCTCCAGCAGCCAGCGCAGGTCGGCGGGGGCCACGAAGTGCCATGTCGGGCGCAGCACGTGCGTACGCAGGATGACGCCGTCGTCGAACGCGCGATCAAGGTCCGCGTCGGTGACGCCGGGGCCGAGCCGCTGTCCGATCGCCCACTTCGCCGGGTGGTAATCCTGCGACTGCAGCGCGCCGAACCAGCCGACCACCTCGGCGGCGCCGGCAAACGCGGCCGGCTGCGCGTTGCCCAGGCCGGCAGCGCCGGCGCGGTGGCGGGCCAGTCCGGCCGGCGTCATGGGCGCACCTGCCTGATCGTACGGATTGTCCCCTCGGGGTCGGCTCACGGCGACCACCGTACCTGTCACACCCGGCTTCGCCCCACGCCTTCACCGGGTGGGCGGAGGGACGGCTCGCCGGGCGATGAGGGCGGCGGGCCTGGAGGACGACGCTGTGACCGCGTCGGCGGCTACAGCCACCCGGGTGTCGGCTCCCGGTGGTCGAGGGGTTTCAGGAGGTCAGGGCCGGGAGTTCGGCGCGGGATGTCACGCCGAGTTTCGGGAAGGCCTTGTACAGGTGTTGCCCCACCGTACGCGGGCTCAGAAACAGTTGGGCCGCGATGTCCTTGTTGGTCAGGCCCCGGGCGGCGAGTTGGATGATCTGGCGCTCCTGAGGGGTCAGGCCGGACAGGGGGTCGTGGCCGTCGATGGGGGAGGGGGAGACGCCGGCGGCGCCCAGTTCGGTGCGGGCGCGGGTGGCCCAAGGGGTGGAGCCGAGGCGGGTGAAGGTCTCCAGGGCGGCGGTGAGCCTGGCTCGGGCGTCCACGCGGCGGCGGGCGCGGCGTAGCCACTCGCCGTACAGGAGCTCCGTGCGTGCTCGTTCGAAGGGGCGGGACGGTTCGTGGAGGTCGAGTGCGGTGGTGAAGGCCTCGTCACCTGGGGTGAGGAGGGCGCGGCAGCGGGCGGTGAGGGCGTGGGCCCAGCGCTGGTCCAGGAGGGCGGCCCATTCCTCGAACCGGGCCAGCGGCTCGCCGGCCCGTGCCGGACGGCCGCAGCGGACCGCCGATTCCACCAGGTCGGGGACGCGGCGCATGGCGGGGATCTGGTTGTGGGCGCGGCCGTAGACGAGGTTCTCCAGGGCCACCAGGGCCGTTTCGGTACGGCCGAGTCCGAGGTCGAGGAGGGCCCTGGCCTCAGGGAAGTCCGCGCAGCCGGCCGAGTCGCCCTCGATGGCGGCCAATTGGGCCAGCAGTGCCTGGGCCTGGCGGGTCCATTGGGGCTGGGCGGTGCCGGCGGCGATGTGGGCGGCTTCGTTCGCGTGGGCCCGGGCGTCGGCGTGCCAGCCGAGTGAGAGCTGTACCGCGGCAAGGTAGGTCAGGGCCTGGGGGAGCAGGCCGATGCGGTTCTCCTCGCGAATGGCGGCGACCGCCGATACGGCCAGGTCGTGGGTGTTCGCGTCGGGTTCGGCCAGGCCGAGGCCGGCCAGGAGGAGGAGTCCTCTGCGGTCGATGCCGGCCGGCTCACGGGCATGGGCCACGACGCCGGGCAGCGGAGGCAGGCCGGTGACGGGCTTGCGCAGGGCCAGGGCGGCGAACCAGCGGCACAGGTGGTACACGGCCGTCATCGGGTCGCCCGGCGGTAGCCGCAGCTCGGCGAGTTGGGCGGCCGTGCGTACGGCCATGTCCCTGTCGCCGTCCAGCCAGATCAGGGACGAGGCGTCCAGCAGCAGCCCGGCCGCGTCCTGCGGGTTGGAGTCGATGACGTGGGAGACGCCCACGCACAGCAGGGCGTGGGCGCTGGGGAGCAGGCCCTGGCCGTAGTCGGAGCAGGCGCGCACGCGGACCAGCCGGGAGATCAGCCCCGGGTCGGTGCACTGGCCGCCGGCCTGTTCGGCGATGCGGCGGGCCTCGTCGAAGCGGCCGCTGTACTCGGTGGCCTCGGCGGCCAGCGTGAGCCGTCGTGCCCGGGCGCCGAGGTCGGTGCCCAGCTCGGCGGCCCGTTTGTACGCGGCCGCGGCGGCGGCGAAGCCGTTGCGGTTCGAGGCGCGTACGGCCGTGTGCTCCAGCTCGTCCGCCAGCCGCTCGTCCGGGGCGGTCGCGGCGGCGGCCCGGTGCCAGGCCCGGCGGTCGGCGTTGCCCGGGCCGGGCAGCGACTCGGCCAGTGCCGCGTGTACGGCCAGTCGCAGCGGCAGGGGTGTCCCCTGGTAGACGGCGGCGCGCATGAGTGGGTGCCGGAATTCCAGCCGTCCGGCGGACTGCACGACCAGCCCGCTGCCGCACGCCGGCTCGACGTCCGCGGCGGTCACGCCGAGCCCTTTCGTGGCGTCGAGCAGCGTCGGCAGGTCGGCCGCTCGTTCCGCGGCAGCGGCGGCGAGCAGCGTACGCCCGTTCTCGGGCAGCGCGGCGGCCCGGTGCAGAAAGGCCCGCTGCAACCGGTCGGTCAGCGGCACCTCGACCGGATCCGGCTCCCAGTCCGCGTGGGAGAGCTCGATGAGCGCCAGCGGGTTGCCCGCCGCCGAGGTCAGCACCCTGCGCCGCACCTCGTCCGGCAGGGGAACGTGGGCGAGCAGCGCGGAGGCGGCGGCGTCGTCCAGGCGGTCCAGGACCGTCTCGGCGAGCCCGGGAGCGGGGAAGCCGGGACTGCGGGCGGCGAAGATCAGGGCCACCCCCTCGGCCTCCAGCCGCCGCGCCGCGATCAGCAGCGCGTCGGCCGAGGCGTGGTCGAGCCAGTGCGCGTCGTCCACCAGGCAGACCAGGGAGCCGTCCCCGGCCAGCTCGGCCAGCAGCGACAGTACGCCCAGCCCGATCAGGAACCGGTCGCCGGTCGCCGGCCCGAGCCCGAACGCGCCGCGCAACGCCGCCGCCTGTGGACCCGGCAGCGCGGGCAGCACGTCGAGCGCGGCTCCGAACAGCAGATGCAGCCCGGCAAAGGGCAGCTCCGCCTCCGACTCCACGGCCGTGCCGCGAATCACCCGCATCCCGTGCGGGGAAGAGGCGGCGTGGTCCAGGAGGGCGGTCTTGCCGATGCCGGGCTCGCCGCGTACCACGAGGACACCGCTGGCGCCCTCCCGGGCCTGCGCCAGCAGCCGCTCCAGGCGGGCCTGCTCCTCGGCGCGGCCGCGCAGCGTCGGTACCATCGCCCTAATCGTATTACCTATGCGATGACTCATTCGGACATGCATCGATATTTCCTACGCTGCCAGTCATGGAGCCTTTCAGCGTACGAATCCCTCAAGCCGACCTCGATGACCTGCGGGAACGCCTCGTCCGTACCCGCTGGACCCCCGAGATCCCGGGCGCCGGCTGGAGCCGGGGCGTGCCCGCCGACTACCTCAAGGGTCTGGCCGACTACTGGGCGCACGACTACGACTGGCGAGCCGTCGAGGCGGAGCTCAACCGCTGGCCCCAGTACGTCACCGAGATCGACGGCCAGCGCGTGCACTTCCGCCACGTACGCGCGGACCGCGACGACGCCCTGCCATTACTCCTCATGCACGACAATCCGGGCGGCAACATCGGCCTGCTCGACGTCATCGACCTCCTGGCCCGCGACTTCCACCTGGTCGTGCCCACCAACCCGGGCGTCGGCTTCTCCAGCCCGCTGACCAGCACCGGCTGGACCGTACCGCGCACCGCCACCGCCTTCGCCGAGCTGATGTCGCGCCTCGGGTACGACCGGTACGGCGCCCACGGAGGCGGCGGCGGCGCCAACCTGTCCGTCGAGCTGGCCCGCCAGGTGCCGGACCGGCTGGCCGGCATCCACGTCAACGCCTACGTCGCCTTCCCCGACGACGACCAGGAGGGCCTGGACGAGGCCGAGCGCAAGCGGCTGGCGGCGATCGAATGGTTCATGAAGGACGGGTTCGGCTTCAACGCCATGATGTCCACCCGCCCCCAGACCATCGCGTACGGGCTGCACGACTCGCCGGTCGCGCAGCTCGCCTGGATCGTCGAGAAGTTCAAGGAATGGACGGATCCGGCCGCCGAGCTGCCCGAGGACGCCTTCTCCCGCGACCGGGCGCTGACCGATGTCAGCCTCACCTGGTTCACCGGTACGTCCGGGTCCATCGCCCAGCTCTACTACGACAGCGCGCACGATCCGGGCGCGTGGGGGCCGAAGGCGTACGCGACGACGCCCACGGCCGTTCTCGTCGGGCCCGGCGACGTGACGATCCGCCGCTTCGCTGAGCGCGACGCCAACGTGGTGCGGTGGACCGAGGTGGAGCGCGGCGGCGCGTACATGGCGCTGGAGCAGCCGAAACTGCTGGCCGAGGACGTACGGGCCTTCTTCGGCAGTATGTGAGGCCGCCGTACGGGTCTCCCGCCCATCGGGGTGCTGGCCGACATCGGGGCCGACGTCGGCGTCCCCGACGGCACTCAGAGCTGCCAGTCCTGCCGCGTGGCCCATTCACGCAGGGTCGTCGTGCCGGTCGTGATCACCGCTGAGTCCGGCGCCGGAGGCGGCGGTGATCCCGGCGGGGGCGGGGTATAGGCGGCGGCGATGCCCGCGGCTGCCTCGGCACCGGTGAACGGGGCGAGCATCCGCTCATACTCCTTCGGCTCGACCGTCCGCCACCGTATCTCGTGGCCCAGTGCCGCGGCGAGTTCCGCGGCGACCTGGTGGCCGGTCAGGGCCTGCGGGCCGGCGACGATCCGTACCGGCGGGGGAGCGGGGTCGGTGACGAGCCCGGCGACGACGTCGGCCAGGTCGTCGAGCGCCAGCCAGGGCACCGGAAGGTGCGCCGGCAGCGGGTAGGCGGCCTCGCCTGCGGCCACGCGTGGGAGCGACCAGGGCGCAGCCAGATTCTCCATGTACGTGAACGCCGGCGCGACGACGGTTGCGGCGTCCACGACGCCCGGCAGTTCGGCGGCCAGCAGGACTCGGGCGTCCACGAAGGGCACGCCGATGGGCGCGCTGGGCGTCGGGCCGCCGGTGTTGAGCACCGCTCTGGGCACCGCACCGCCCTTGAGCGCGGCGAGTACCGCCTCGGCCTGCGGCACGGCCGCGTCGGCGGCGAAGACCAGCGGCAGTTGCACGATGACCGCGTCGGCCCCCGCGTAGGCATGTGTCAGGGACTCGGGCACGGACAGGTCGGCGAAGACGGGTTCGGTACCCGTGGGCAGGCCGGGCGTGGAGATGTCGCGGACGGCGGCGCGGACGCGGTGACCCGCGGAGAGCAGCCGTCGGACGACGGGGGCTCCCTGGGCGCCGGTCGCTCCATGGACGACAATGATGGATGCGTTCATGAACCGGCACATTAGTTTCAACGGAAAAGTAGTCCCTAGAACGGAATATAGTTTCCCAATGGGAACTAATGGGCCGGACGTCGCCGCCCGCCTGGCCGCCGCGCCCCAGCGCGGGTGCGGCGTCGAGCGGACGCTCAAGGTCCTTGACGGCAAGTGGTCCACGCTGATCATCCGTGAGCTGTTGACCGGCGCCAAGCGGTTCGGCGAACTGCGCTCGGCACTGGGCGACCCCAGCGCCAAGACGCTCACCGAGCGGCTACGGATGCTGGAGAACCAGCAGATCCTCACTCGCACGGTGTACGCGGAGGTACCTCCCCGAGTCGTCTACGAGCTCACGGAACAGGGCCGGAGTCTCAGCGGCATCCTGTACGCCATGCTGGTGTGGGGTGAGGAGCACCCCCTCATCGAGGAGTGCACTCGGCCCGTCCAACCCCTCCTGACCGTCCCGCGCGCTGCCCACCAGCCGCTCCAGCACGGTCACCCCGGCCAAGCGGCGGATCCTCTTGTACCGGACGGTCCCGGCCCGACAGCGCCTCGATGAACAAGACGCAGGCAGCCCCCCGCTCCCCCAGAGAGCCGTCAGCGGCCCTGCGCCGGAGCACGCCGGCGTTGTTGACCAGGACGTCGAGTCGACCGTATTCGCGCTCGATGAACACGGCCGCCTGCCTGACGGAGTCGTCGTCGGTTATGTCGATCCGTACGGGCCGCACCGTGATTCCGTCGGCGGCGAGGTCGGCGGCGAGGTCGGCGGCGGCCTGCGCCCCGCGCCCGGCGTCGCGGCTGCCGAGGAGCACAGTGAGGCCGCGCTCGGCCAGCTGACGGGCCGACTGGAAAGGCCAGATACAGCCCGTACTTCCGTCGCGGCGTCCCAAGCGCGCCGACGCCGCCCGCAACTTCGGCGCCCTGCTCGCCGCAGCCCGCGACGCGTTCGCCGAGAAGGGGGCGCAGGCGTCGCTGGAGGACGTCGCCCGGCGAGCCGGCGTGAGCATCGCCACCCTCTACCGCAATTTCCCCACCCGCGAAGATCTGGTCGAGGAGGTGCACCGCGAGGAGGTGGAGAAGTTGTGCCGCGCCGCCACCGAGTTCGGCGACCTCGACCCATGGGAGGCGCTGGCCGCCTGGCTGCGCCGCTTTGCCGACTACATCGGCACCAAGCTGGCCTTCGCCGACGCGCTCAACCGCGCCACCGACAGCTTCCAGGCCTGCCGCAAGGCGATGCGCGATGCCGGCGGTCCGCTGCTGGAGCGGGCACAGCGCGCGGGCGGCGCGCGTCCCGAGCCGACGATCGACGACCCGCTGCGGATGTTCTCCGGCGTCAGCACCATCGAGTACGTCGACGACGCCCAGCGCGAGCGCGTCTTCGCCCTGGCCCTCGCCGGGCTGCGGGCCGCCCCGGGTGTGGACCCGCACGGTAACCGTTCGCCCTACTCAAAAAGCCCATGATCTGGTGCCTTGCGGGGCATCAGGGCGACGACCGGGAGGCTGAGGGCGGTCACGGCCAGAACGACGATGAGACTGACTTTCATCGCGTGGCCCAGTCCTGAGGTCGCGGCCTGGAAGAAGATCGAGGTGACCGCGGCCGAGCCGATCGCTGATGCGAGTTGCTGGATCGAGCTGAACGAGCCGCTGGCGCTGCCGGCTTCCTCAGGGCTCGCGTCGTCGAGAGCGACGACGGGGATCGTGGCGAAGCTGAGGCTGATGCCGATACCGGTGACGAACAACGCCGGGGCCAGCGCCCAGAGGCTGACGTTCGTCCCGGAGTGATCGACGAGGGCCAGGACCCAACCGCAACCGACGAGGACGACGGCGAGGCCGAGGAAGACGAGGGTGCGACCGAGCCTGGCGACCAGGCCACCCATGGCGGCGAACCCGGCGGCGACGAGCCCCAGGGTGAGCGGCACCAGACCGAGCGAGGTTTCCCCCGGGCTCGTGTGCAGCCCCTCCTGCAGGAACAGCGACAGCACGAGGAGCAGGCCGCCGCCGGCGGCGACGGCGACCAGGCACACGAGCAATCCGGAAGTGAAACCCCGCTTCTTCATGAGCGAGGGCTTGATGAGCGGGTGGGTCGCGGTGCGCTGACGGTAGGCGAAGGCGGCGAAGAACAGGACGCCGACGACGGTCGAGACGATCGGGACGACGCCCCAGCCGTTGGTCGAGCCCTCGATCAGGCCGTACAGCAGCCCGAGCATGGCAACCCCGAGCAGGCCGGAGGCCCAGCCGTCGACGACGGTGGACCGGTCGGCGTCGTCGTCACGCGGCAGGATCTTGACGGCCATGATCAGCCCGACAACGCCAAGGATGATGTTGATGAGGAAGATCGGGCGCCAGGACAGACCGAACACGTCGGCG
This sequence comes from Nonomuraea sp. JJY05, assembly GCF_043496855.1. Lineage (NCBI taxonomy): Bacteria > Bacillati > Actinomycetota > Actinomycetes > Streptosporangiales > Streptosporangiaceae > Nonomuraea > Nonomuraea sp. JJY05. Next base: position 44,063 of record NZ_JBIEIS010000044.1, on the reverse strand, counting down.
CTGATGAGGAAACCGGCCAGGACCGGGCCGCCGACACTGGAGAGAGCGAGAACCGGGCCGAACAGCCCGAACGCCTTGGCGAGCATGTCGCGGTCGAATGCCTTCGTCATGATCGCCATGCCTTGCGGGATGAGCAGGGCCCCGAACGCTCCCTGAGCGACCCGGGCGACGATGAGCAGGGCCGGGTCAGGTGAGAACCCGGCGATCGCCGACGCCAGGGTGAACCCGCCCATGCCGATCAGGAAAAGCCTTCGCTGGCCGAACTTGTCGCCCAGCCGTCCGCCGACCACGAGCAGGACGCCCATGGCGAGCATGTACGCCGTTCCCAACCACTTGATCAGACTCTCACCGCCGTGGAGCTCGCGGGCGATGGTGGGGGCGGCGATGTTCGTGACGGTTGCATCGATCACGTCGAGGGCGTCGGCAAGCAGCACCAGCCCCAGGATCGCCCACATCAGGCGGCTGGAGCGGCGTGTGGTGACTGTGCTCGGCTCCGTCAAGGTAGTCATGAGGAACGAACGTCCTTCCCTTACCGGGGCGCCACTCCTGGGCGGCCTCTCACCCCCACTACGAACACCTCCGACCCGATCCGACACCGCCCACAAAAGATTTCGCCGAGATCTTCGGGCGCGTGTGTCGTCAGCGAACCGACCACGGTGGTGTGGAGGCACCTACGCACGCCTCTCAGCCGCGTGGGACAGCCAGAGATGCCGCGGCGCTCTCCGGGTCGCCCACGTCAGGCCCGGTATGATGATCGCCGCTGCCCACCTGTGAGCAGGAGCCTGGCCGATGCGGTCGTGTGGCTCGGAGCAAGCGGCATTGGCGTCGGCGTGCGACTTTCCGGGATCTCCGGCATGGAGCGGTGAGGGCTTTGTCGCAGAGGAGGAAGCCGGCACCGACGGCTCCGGCCGCCAGCCCGCCGAGCAGTACCGCGTGAGTCGCGGCCGGTCGGCACCAGGCCGCGTCTCTACGGTCGCCTTTCATCGCTGTATCAAGTGCGCTCTTCAAACGTGGGCGCAAGTTGGTCGCGGCGGCGGGTGAGGTAGGCGGTCTCGCCGGTGTTGCCGGCCAGTTCGATGGCCCGGTCGTAGGCCGCGCGGGACTGCTGACTCTGGCCCAGCCGGCGCAGCAGGTCGGCGCGGGTGGCGTGGTAGACGTGGTAGCCGGCCAACGCCTCGGCGAGGCGGTCAACGATGGCCAGCGCTACCTCCGGCCCGTCGAGCTCGGCCACGGCGATGGCCCGGTTGAGGGTGATGATCGGCGAGGGGTCGAGGCGGACGAGCTGGTCGTAGAGGGCGAGGACCTGCGACCAGTCGGTGTCGCGGATGTCGCGGGCGGAGGCGTGTACGGCGTTGATCGCGGCGAGGATCTGGTAGCGCCCCGGGGTCACCCCGGCGGCGGCAGCGGCGAGGCGCTCGCGCACCAGCTGGTGCCCTTCGGCGATCAGTGCCGCGTCCCAGGCTCCACGGTCCTGCTCGGCCAGGGGGACCAGTTCGCCGCCGGCCGAGACCCGGGCGGCGCGGCGGGCCTCGATGAGCAGCATCAGCGCCAGCAGCCCGGCCACTTCTCCGTCCTGCGGCAGGAGCGCGCGGATCAGGCGGGTGAGCCGGATCGCCTCGGCGGTCAGCTCGTGCCGTACGGGATCGGTGTCGGCGCCGCTGGCCAGGTAGCCCTCGTTGAAGACGAGGAACAGGACGGCCAGGACGCCGGAGACACGAGCCGGCAGATCGTCGGCGGACGGCACCCGATAGGGGATGCGCGCCGCCTTGATCTTGGCCTTCGCGCGGGTGATGCGCTGCTCCATCGGGGTCCTCTGCACCAGGAAAGCACGGGCGATCTCGGACACGGTCAGACCGCCGACCATGCGCAGCGTCAACGCCACGCGCGCTTCCATCGCCAGCGCCGGGTGACAGCAGGTGAAGATCAGCCGGAGCCGGTCGTCGTCGATGGCGCCCAGCGGCTCGGGTGGGGGGTTGTCGTGCAGCATCTGGGCCTCCTTGTGCTTGTCGTCGCGCTGGATCCGGCCGATGGCCTTGCGGTTGGCGGTGGTGGTCAGCCACGCGCCCGGATCGGGCGGTACGCCGTCGGCCGGCCACCGCTCGACGGCGGCCGCGAACGCCTCGGCCGCTGCCTCCCCGGCGATGTGGAGGTCATCGAAGCGCCTGGTCAGGCGGCCACCACCCGCGCCCACTCGTCGTGGCGGGCGCGGGTGATCGCCTCCTCGACGTCGCTCACTGGAACGGCCGTACCTCGATCTTCCGGTCGCAGACCTTCGACGCCTCGGCGGCGAGCCTGAGCGCCACATCCAGATCGGGGGCCTCCCACACCCAGACGCCGGCGAGGTACTCCTTCGACTCCACGAAAGGCCCGTCGCTGAACACCGCCTGCTCGCCCCGGTTGTCGATGACCGTGGCCGCGTCGGTGTCCGCGAGTCCGCCCGCGAACACCCAGTAGCCCTCGGCGATCAGTCGTTCGTTGAACGCGCTGATGGCAGGCAGCCTGTCCGTGCTGCCGGGATTGCTCTTGTCATCGATCACGGAAATCAGATACTGCATCCGAAAATCATCTCCTGTGGTGTCAAGACAGCGTGGTTCGGTGGTGGGGACTTCAGGCCTCTGCATACAGCGGGCGCCCGGCCGGCCGGTAGACCTGGATCGTCACGCCCTTCGAGTCGACCGGCGGGCGGCCTCACCCCTGCTACGAACACCACCGCCCCGATCCGACACTTCCTCCCGGACTTCTTTGCAGAATTTTCCGGGACGCCGGTCGTCAGCGATCCGACAGCACGACAGTTTCGCGGCGACTGCGCTCCACCTCCTCGATCGCGCCCAGTGCGTACATGCTCGTGGACCAGGTCGATCGAGAAGACCCCGACCTGGCGGACGATGGCGCAGGCGGCAGCGTGCAGTCTGCCACCGTTCGGCCCCGGCAACTTCTCCTGAACTCCGAGGCAAGGCCGCCTGCGTTCAGCTGGAAGGTGGACTGGCCACTCGATGACCCGGCCTGGCCCGTGCTCGTCAGGAGCTGTGGAGCGGGACTTCCGCCAGTTCCCTCGGCACCGGGCTGGACCCCCGCAGGCGCCGGCCCGGGGCCTCGGCTGTTCGGGGATGGAGCCTATGCCTAGGAGACGCGTTCGGCGTTGGAGATGTAGCCGCCTCCGCCCGGGTAGACCCAGGCGCCGTTGAGGGTCGTGTCATCGGCGCTGAAGGTGCCCTGATAGTAGGCGGGTGAACCGCGCTCGCCGGCCCAGATGGTGAGGGTGTCGCCGAGGATTTCGTAGGTGTAGTCCAGGGTGCTGCCGTCATTGCCGTAGTAGCGGGAGGTGATGTCGGCGCCGGGTTCGGCCATCAGCTTGCGCTCCCGGCCGATGATCTCGATGCCGAAGGTGTCACCGAGCTGGATGTCCTGCTGGAGGAAGTGGTCGTTCATCCAGCGGTAGGTGACGATTCCCTCATGACCGCCGGTGATCTTCCACGTGCCGACGAGCCGGGCCAGGGCCTGCAGTGCGGGGTCGTTGCTCATCGCGGTCTCCCTCGGGGTAAACGAATGTCGCCAATTCTGACCACGCGCGGCCCCGAAACTCATCGGGCCCATAACGGGGAATCCCGTATGCCGCGGTTTCTTGACGGCTGCCACCCTCGGTGGCGGCCGTGACACGACCATGACAGGCCGCGGACGAGGCGGGGACACGGCCGGCCGACAGTGGATGGGGTCGCGGGCGAACCGCGGGTGAGTCACCGAACGTGCGGCGAAACCCGGCGACCTGTCGTGAGTGTTGTCGATCGGGGATGACCCGGCCGGGCGGGAGGGCTTTGAGCCGACCCGGACCGAACCGTCCGTGTCCCGGGCAAGCCGCAGCTGGATTACGGCACAGGTGACCGTACCGGTCGAGTGGTCGAGGCCGGACGGGCCGGCCGTCAAGGTGGCCCGGCCCGGCGCGAGACCACCGAGCTGGGCCGTCCGCATCGGGTCGATGTTGTGCGGGCCCGGGTGGCCTCGGGCCGACTCCGGCGTCGCGCTCAGCAAGCAGGGCGAGATGAGCCGGCCGGGGTTGCTGTGACCGTCCGTCGGACGAAACTTCCGGCGAAGATGATCGCGTAAGGGGGAGACATGGTTGATGACAGGCAATGGGGCCGGCGTTCGCTGCTGCGAGGCGCTGCGGTGCCGGCCGGTGCGGCCGCGACGGCGCCGCTGTCAGGCGGCGCTGGTAGAGGGGGTCTCGGTCAACGGCGGACCGGCGAAGAGCTTCACGTTCTACACCGGCACCGGATCGCTGACGGTGTCGGCGACGGTGGCCAAGGAGGCTGGGCTGCGCCCCGTCACCAGTCAGAAGATGGAGTTCTTGAACGGCATCGTATGGGCGTACTACGGCGTGCTGGAATCCTTCAAGCTGGGCGGCATCGAACTGCGCAACCTCCCCGTGAGCTGGTCGGAGTGGGAGTCGGGCGGAGATGTCGACACTGACAGCGACGGCATGCTCGGCACGTGGGTCTTCTACCACTTGCTGACCACCTTCGACTACGCGGGCCGGCAGCTGATCCTTCGCCGCAGCACCCCCGAAACGGCCAGAAAGGTACGCGCCGCCGCCGAACGGGTGGGCGTAGCACCCCTGCCGCTGTGGCTGGCCCGTGAGCACGGGTGCCACAGCAGGGGCAGCGTCGCCGGCGTCGCCGGCTCCGGCACCGGGGTGGTGGGCGTGCTCTGCGGAGGAGACAGCCAGGTCGCCGGGATCGTAAGGGGAAACGGCCAAGCAGTTGCAGGTCCGCAAGGACATCTACTGCTACACGAACCCGAAGTCCGTGCTCGCCCCCAACGGGTTCGACGTGCCGGCCGCCTTCTTCCGCAGCTTCCACAAGCCGAACAACCTCACCCTCGACTTCACCGACATGAACCTCTACATCGCCCGCGGCCCGGCCACCTGATCACCGCGACCGCACGGGCGTCATTGGAGCTGCGGCTCGTTTGGGGATCTCGCCTAGCTGCCGCAGACCTTCGGCCCGGGCGAAGGAGATGCTGCTTGTTGGGGGCGAGACGCCGGTCGGGGTCTTGGAATCGCTGCAGCTGTTCGCCGACGACCTGGCCATCCGGGTGAAGACGCTGGAGACGTACCGCGCTCGGCTCTGTTTGCGGTGTTGTGATGGGCCGGCCCCGCGGTGGGTGGGCCGCGGGGCCGGGCGGGTGGCCGAGGTCAGATGGTGATGGCGATTTTGCCGGCGGGCCGGCCGGTTTTGAGGTAGTCGATGGCGTCGGGGGTTTGGGCGAGGGGGTACGTGCGGTCGAGGACCGGGGTGAGGGCACCGGAGTCGATCAGGTCGGTCAGGATATGCAGGTCGGCGGCGGGCTCGGTGGACATGAGGCCGGTCAGGCGCTGGCCGACGAAGGGGGACAGCAGCATCGCCCGGATCTGGCGGTCGGCGCCCTGGAGCACGCGTCCCTCTCCGGGGCCGCCGACGATGACGAGCGTGCCACGGGGGGAGAGGGCGCGGCGTAATTGGGTCAGGGAGCGGTTGCCGGCCGTGTCGAGGATGAGGTCGTACCGGTCGGTGCCTGTGGTGAAGTCCTCGTGGGTGTGGTCGATGACGTGGTCGGCGCCGAGGGAGCGGACCAGGTCGGTCTTCGCGGTGCGGCACACGCCGGTGACTTGGGCGTCGTAGGCCTTGGCGAGCTGGACGGCGAAGCTGCCCACGCCGCCGCCTGCGCCGGTGACGAGGACCCTCTGCCCGGCGGTGAGCCGGCCGGCGTCGCGCAGTCCCTGGAGGGCGGCGCAGCCGGAGACGGGCACGGTGGCGGCCTGGGCAAACGTGAGGGTGGCCGGTTTGGGGGCGAGCTTGTCCTGGTGGGCGCGGGCGTACTCGGCGTATGCACCTTCGCAGGTGCCGTAGACCTCGTCGCCGGGACGGAACCGAGTGACGTTGGCGCCGACGGCTGCGACGCGGCCGGCGACGTCCATGCCCGGGACGGGGTTCTTGGGCCGGCGCAGCCCGAAACCGGCGGCGCGCACCACGTAGGGCAGGCCGGTGATGACGTGCCACACCCCCTGGTCGACGCCGGCGGCCTCGACGCGGACGAGCACGTCGTCGGCGCCGATGGTCGGGACGGCCATGTCGCGCAGCTCGAGCTGCGCCGGTGCGCAGTAGGTGTCGCGGGCGATCGCGATCATCGTCGTCTTCGTCATGGTCGTCTCGATCCTGGTCGGGGTGCTCGGGCGGACGATGGCGGGGGTGATCTTCGGGTTGGTCATGGGGAGTGGTCCTCTCGGATGATGTGGGTCGCGCCCGGCTCGGGCGGCGGTGAGCACGAGCCGGTTTCGTGGGGTGGCGGGTGGTTTGCAGGGTGTGGCTTGCCGGGCCCGCGAGGCGGTGGCTCGCGCGCCGGGCCGGGTTGGGGGTGGGTCAGGCGTCGGTGTCGGGGTAGCTGAAGACGTCGTCGAGCGGCACGTTGAAGACGCGGGCTATCTGGAAGGCCATCTCCAGCGACGGTGAGTAGCGGCCCTGCTCGATGGCGATGACGGTCTGCCGGGTTACGCCGAGGCGGTCGGCCAGCTGCGCCTGCGTCATCTCGCCGTGCGCGAACCGCAGGGCTCGGATCGAGTTCGTGACCTTCGTGGGCTTGACCATGGCTAGAAACCCCGGCGGTACAAGACGATCTTCACGATCGACGAGGCGAGCATGGCCAGGACGAACGCCAGGTACAGCGTGTTGGCGATCCAGAAGTGGGCGGCCTCCGCCATGGCCAGGGCGAGCGGGACGATCGCGGCGATGCTCATGACGTAGAACCCGACGTACTCGCCCAGCCGGTGGATCTGCCGGTCGCGCTCGTCGGTCCGGCCGGCTTCCCTCGGCGAGGCGATGGCGGCTGCGATGCCGGCGACGATGTTCAGGCCGATCCCGGCGCCGATGGCAATGAGCATCGGCCACACATAGGCGATCCGCGCGACGTCCGAGCCCGGCACCTTCGACAGGACGGTGATGAAGTAGACCGCGGCGACGCCGACGCCGACCACGACGTAGATCCACGAACGTTTCTCTTCGGAGGACATGCCCTACTCCCATGTATAAAAAGTTTGACATGGCCAAAGGTAAAGCAGCGCAGACATGATGTCAACAATCTTTTACAAGGGCGGCCCGGCCGTACGCGCCGAACAAGCTGGATCGAGGCGGCGATGGCCGAGTTGCGGTGCACGCCGATGTCCTGGTCTGGGGGCTTCGGGGTCGCGAGAGGCAAGATCATTACTCTGGGCTGCGACGGCGAGGTGGGCGGGTTCAGCCCGCGCGACTGGCTGGAGGCCCGTCCCGCCCTTTGGCGAAGTCGGACGCTGAGCTCCTTGAAGGACCCGTCCCGAAAACGGTCGACTGCGGCACGACCTAGGTGGCCGTCCGCATATGTGGTCACGCTTGCCTTGACGAGGCGTAGCCGGGTTGGGAGTACGGCCATTTGCGAGTCAACCCGCCCGTCAACTGGCCCAAGCCGGAGGAAGGGAAGAGGACTTCGACCTGACCAAGGTTGACGGCTGCTACACCGAGATCAATCTCCCGGTCAAGCTCCGAACACCTCTTGCCTTCCGGTACGGCCGGCAGCCCCTCCCGTGCCCGGTGCATGTCGTCCGACAGCCGGCCCGGCGCCAGCGCGTGAAGCCGCTCGCTCTCCCCCCGCCGTACCTCGCCGGCCAGCCGTACCAGCACGCTGATGCCCGGCAGCAGGACGCGCTCCTTCAGCAAGTGCACCCATGTGTGGTCTGATCTTGCTGCCGGTCGGTTCGGACAGCGGTCGGGCGCTGCAACGTCGGTGAGCAGCAACAGCACTCAGGCGATCAGAGATCACCTGAGGTCATCGCAGGCTCTCGTTTCGGCGTGCACTCCACACGACCAGCCCAGCGGCCAAGACGAGACCCCCGGCGAGCCATAGGATGCCCTGGAGCGGCAGGGTGTCGACGACTGCGCCGCCGGCCAGCGCGCCGAGACCGATCGAGAGGTTGAACACCGCCACCCACAGTGCGGAGGCTTCCTCGATCGCTTGTGGCGCGGCCTTGATCATCCATGTCTGGAGGCTCGTGGAGACCCCGCCGTACACCAGGCCCCAGACCACGAGCAGCGTCACCCCGCCCGCGCCGGTAAGTCCTGCCACGGGGTAGAGCAGTACGGTCACGCCCAAGGCGGCGGATATGGACAGGACGGTGCGATGGAGTCTCTTGGCCACGGCGGCGCCCGCGATGAAGTTTCCCACGATGCCCGCCACGCCGAATCCGAACAGCAGCGGCCCGACAAGTCGTTCGTCGATGGCGGACAGGTCCCGCAGCACAGGGCTGATGAACGTGTAGGCCGAGAAGTGGCCGGTCACGATCAGGAAGGTCGCCAGGATGCCGACCCGGACACCCTGGTTGTGGAACTGGCCGGCCAGTCGCCGCAGGCCGACGGGCTGAGCCGCCGCCAGCGGTGGCAGCACGGCCAGCAAGGCGACCAGCACGGCAAGCGCGAGGGTGCTCAGCGCGCCGAACGCGATCCGCCAGTTCGCCAGCCCGCCGATCACCGTGCCGATGGGGACGCCGAAGACGTTCGCGGCCCCGACGCCGCCGAAGATGATCGCAGTGGCCCGCGGCACGTGTGAGGCTGGGACGAGCCGGACGGCCAAGGCTCCGGCGATGGCCCAGAACCCGCCGATGGCCACCCCGACCAGCACCCGGGCAGCGATCAGGAGCGGATAGCCAGGGGCCAGGGCGGATGCCAGGTTGGCGAGCGTCATGAGTCCCATCAGGGTGACGAGCAAGAGCCTGCGGTCCATCCTGCCGACGAGCAGCGGGACCGCCGGCGCCGCGACGGCAGCGACGATGCTGGGGACCGTGACCATCAACCCCGCCGCGCCCTCCGACACCGACAGCGCCGATCCGACGGGGGTGAGCAGTCCGATGGGGAGCTGCTCTGCCGTGACCAGGAGGAATGTGCCGAACGCTACGGCGGAGACGGCGATCCAATGACTTTTCTGTGACGTGTCTCGCTCGCTCAGGGTTGGGTCCGTTGCCGTCACGTTGAATCCTCTCTCTCATTTGGGAGCGATCGCTCCCATATGGCGGCACACCCTAATACGGGAGCGCTCGCTCCACAACATTGGTAGGGTGGGACCATGGCACGCCCCAGGGAGTTCGATGAGCAGGACGTGGTCGCCAAGGCGACCCACCTGTTCTGGTGCCGCGGCTACAACGCCACGTCCGTCCGCGACCTGGGCGCCGAGCTCGACCTCAAGCAGAGCAGCCTGTATCGGACCTTCACCGACAAGCGCACGCTGTTCCTGCGGGCACTGGACCACTATCGGGCTACCGAGTCCGCTCAAGCCGAAGAGCAGCTGAGCGTCCCCGGCTCCAGCCTCCAGACCCTGCGGGATTGGCTGATCTGGATGGTCGACCACGAGGCCGGTCGTGGCTGCTTCGTGGTCAACACGGCCACCGAGCTCGGTGCCACCGACCCCGCGGTCCGGCAAAGGACCGAGGCCGCGTTCGAAGGCACCCGGAAGACCCTCGCGTCGCTCCTGCGCCGCGGCATCCGCGACGGCGACCTGCCCACCACGTTGGACGTCGACGCTGCAGTGGAGTCGCTCTTCACGACGGTGCTCGGGCTCCGCGTGCGCGAACGCGCCGGACACGATGCCCAACGGCTGGCCACGGCTATCGACTTCACGATCAAAACGCTCGCGGGACCTGCGGCCTGACTGGCGTTGCTGCATCTGGACGGCCCGCTCGTCACCCTTGACGGGTACGCCGGGAGCCACCGCAAGCCTTCGGGGGCTGCTACTTCTCGGCGGACCTCAACTTGCAGCTCGCACAATGGCGATGGGTCAGCCTTATTGCGGGGAGCCCGAGACGGTCCGCGATCTTTCCCAGGCTGTCGTAGTAGCCGTTCTCGACGAGCCACTTGCGCGTCTTCGCCAGCGACATCGGGCCGGTTGCGGCGTCCCCGCTCTGAGTCCACAGGGCGTGCAGTTCGAAGTCGCGGTATTCGAGGATCAGCCGATGGTGGGTGCCGTGCTCGGCACCTGCTTGGTTCCCGGGAGGCGGAGAGTCGGTTTTCCAGGAGTTGAGGGCTGGTTTGGGGGTTAACGTTCGGGCAGTTGTCGGTCATGAACGAGGCCGAGAAACGCCCCGAGGACATGCCGCCCGCGGTCGGCCGGGTCAACGGCGAGTCCGACACGCTGGCCGAGCGCGCCGGCGTCGAAGTGCGGGACACGCCACGCCCGATCCCGGCAGAACCGGTCGAACCCCCACCCGACCCGGAGCAGAAGGTGGAGAAGGAGCAGCGGGAGGTGGCCCATGACGCCGGTGAGGAGGACGCGCGGCCTGGCGTCGAACCCACCGACTGACGGCTTCGGTCCTGCATGTAGATCTCCAGGGTTGAGGGTCGGGCGGGAAAGCACTTCCCGGACTCTCCAGGTGCGGGGGCCGTACGTGGGCCACAGCCTGCGCCGGCGCGTGGCGAAGCCCTCGACCGCGGACGTACCGGGCAGGCAATTGAGGGGTGTTCACGATTAGGGCTGGCCTGGGGCGCAAGAGGGGCTGAGAAGATCGCTTCCCGAGAAGAGAATGACCGCTTCCCGCGTACGCGGCCCGGGCGCTGACTGTTCAGGGGTCAGCGGGTCGCGTCGGGCATGGGGACCGTCATGTAGGGATGCGGCTGCTCCAGCCACTCGCCGGCCAGCCGTGCCCCGGTGGTGTGGTCGATGACTGCGAGGCAGGCGGCTCTCCAGTCGTAGTCGGCGCGGTCATCGAGGTCGTCCTCATCCTCGTCCTCGTCGAGGTCCTCGGAGGCGGGCTCGGCGAAGAAGTCCGTCATCGCCTGCAGCTCGGGCCATCGAGTCAGGCCGGCATGGTGTTCCTGCCGCCCGGGGAAGAGCGCGTCGATCGTCAGGATGAGTTCGCCTCCGACCGCGAAGCTCAGCAGATTGTTGGCGTTGACGTTCCACCAGGCGCTGTAGACGCGCGCTCCCTCACTGAGCCGCCGGAGCACGGCGGGGCTTGCCCCGAGATAACCCCACTCGAAGAGAACGGTGGTCGAGCCGCACCGGTCGACGAGCACGGGGTAGGCGGACCGCTCTATTTCAGTAGACAGCGTCATCTCCGGTAGGTATCTTCTCCGGGTCCCGCCCGTGCCTGTCCGAAGCCGGAACCGGCGCAGCCTTCGCCTCCGAAAGTGGCACCTCAGGCCAAAGGAAGACGCTTCGTGACCGACATCGTCCCGCTGCGCAAGAATGTGCGTTTTCAACTGCTGTGGGTCGGCAGCGCGATCTCCCAGTTGGGCTCGGAGCTCACCAGGCTCGCCATGCCGCTGCTGGTGCTGGCGCTCACCGGCTCGCCTGGATTGGCGGGCGTCGTCGCCGGAGCCCGGACCGTCGCCTTCCTTGCGGTCCAGATGCCAGCCGGCGTCTGGGTGGACCGGTGGGACCGCCGCCGCACGCTCATCACCGCTCAGGGCCTCCAGGCGGTTGTCTCCGCGCTGCTGACGGCGCTGATCGTCACCGGTCATGTACAGGTCTGGCAGTTCGTCACGCTGGCAGTGCTGGATGGGCTGTGCGCCGCGTTCATCGGTCCCGTTCAAGAGACGGCGATCCGCGGCATCGTCCCCTCGGGCCAACTGCACAGTGCCTATGCGCAGGAGGAGGCCCGTACCCACGCGGCCGGGCTGATCGGCCCTCCGCTCGGTGGCCTGCTGTACGGCCTGGGGCGGGCAGTGCCCTTCGTCGTCGACACCATCACTTTCCTTGCCGCCACGCTTTTCTACGTTTTTGCGAAAGTGCCGCGCCGCCCGGCGGACGAGCCGCAAACCTCTGGACGAGATGATGGCGAGGAGCGGCGGCCAATCCGGCGTAGCATGCGCCGGGAAGCGACTGAGGCCATCGCATGGCTGTGGCGCCGGCATGGCCTGCGAGAGGTCACCGCGGCGGTGATGGTCCTCAACCTGCTGGGCGGAGCGTTCCTGATCCCGCTGATCGTGCTCGTCGGCGAACGCGGCGGTGGTGCGCGCATCACCGGCACGGCCCTGGCCGGTCTCGGTATCGGCGGACTGATCGGTGCGCTGCTGTCGGGCCGCATCAGCAGGCTCCTGCCTCCCGGCAGACTACTGCTGGCCGTCATGACGGTCTTCGGCGCCGCGCTGGCGGCCACGGCACTGCCCTGGGGGGCGTGGTGGCCGATGATCCCGTTGGTGTTCATCACCTTGTCGACGCCCTCACTGAACGTGGTGATGAACGTAGTAATCGCACGAATGGTGCCGGAAGCGATGCTCGGCCGGATGGGCGCGGTCCTGAGCATGAGCGGGATGGCGCTCAAGCCCCTCGGGCCAGTCCTCGGCGGGGCAGTGGCTGCGGCACTGGGCGGCGCGGCGGCACTCATCGTGCTAGGCGGCCTGCTCGGTCTGACCGCCGCTGTAGCCGCGCTCAGCCCAGAGTTGCGCCACTTCACCGGAGAAGCCTCCACGGCCGGAGACGACACTTCAACCGATGACAAGGCTCCACACGCCCCCGCCTAGTGCCAACTTGATGACGGGGTCATGAGGGCTCGTAGCGGTCGAGGCGTCGTCGTAGTGCGAGGTTCTCACCTTGGGCCGAGGGCCTTTCGGAGTTGAGGTGGCTGTCACTCGGTACACGCGATTGCGCTAGAGCAGCTCAGATCTGGTTTCGCCGTGTTGGGCGCAGCGTCAGCAGGGAGTCCAGGCCGACCGCGCCCGGGTCACGCTTGAGCGCGGTACCCACCTCGTTGTCCTCAGCCACCAGGGACAGCATGTCGACGACGAGTGCCTGCCCGACGCCGTATAGCCCCTCACACACATCCCGGTCGTACTGCTGCCTCCTTCGACATGAGCCCCGATTTCCCCTGCCGCCACGCCTCTAGGCTATGAACAAGACTCACATCAGTGAGCGGTGAAGCCACCGTCGACGGGGAGAGCTGTTCCGGTGACGAAGCTGGCGCCAGGGCTGCACAGCCACAGGACGGCTGCTGCGACCTCGTCCGCTCTCCCCAGTCGGCCGATGGGCTGTTCCTTGAGGATCCCGGCCATGGCCTCGGCCTGGTTCTCGACCATGTCGGCGACCATCGGGGTGTCGATGACGCCGGGGCACACGGCGTTGATGCGGATGCCCCGGGGCGCGTACTCGACTGCGGCGCTGCGGGTCAGGCCGATGACACCGTGCTTGGAGGCGTGGTAGGCCGCACGCTCGGGCAGCCCGACGAGCCCGCCCAGGGATGAGCAGTTGACGATGGCGCCGCTGCCCTGCCCTCGCATCTGTCGCAGTTCGTGCTTCATCGCCGCCCAGACGCCGCGCAGGTTGACGGCGTTGACCCGGTCGAAGGAGTCGGCCGTCTCGTCGGCCGCGTCGGTCGGTGGCACCTGGATGCCGGCGTTGTTGAACGCCATGTCCAGGCGGCCGTACTCCGTCACCGCGCGCCGCACTGCCGCTTCCACTTGCTGTTCGTCGGTGACGTCGCAGACGACACCGATCGCCCGTCGCCCGCGGCCGGTGATCTCCTCGGCTGCGTTGTGTACGGCATCGTGGTCGAGGTCGGCCAGAACCACGGCGGCGCCGGAGTCGGCGAAGGCACTGGCGGCGGCCAGGCCCATGCCGGAGGCGGCGCCGGTGACCAGGGCCACCTGCCCGGAGAAGTCGTAGGTGGGACTCACTTTTGGGTGCTCCTTCATCATCACGGGGTGACGTAAGCAGGTGGTCAAGGCCGAGGGGTGAGGCGCTCGCACCGCCCGTGCGGCGGGCCTGTCCCGCGGCCGCGGACAGTTCCCGAACCGTGGCTGTCCACGTACCACCGATATCGAGGAAACAGCAGGTCACGCGCGTGTGCCAGGTACTGGCAGAACCCCAGTCGGCCCTACGGTTGTCCCGGCCAGGCCGCCCAACCGCTCAAAGCCCAGCTCAAGGACTCCATCACCGTAGATACCCCGGCCGACCGAACTGCTGTCGGAGGGTCGGCGCCGCGACATCGTCTGCAAGGCCAAGAAACGGTCTGGAGGCAGCCCGTCGCCGCGGCCGGGTCGAAGGGCGGCGCCTGGCGGTCGATGACGACAAGCGCGCCGCCATCCTGGCCCGGCGAGAGCGCGGAGAATCAATCCCCACCATCGCCGCCGGCGTCAAAGTCTCGGTCGGCGTCGTCCACAAGACGCGTAGGTCAAGCAGTTACGGTCTCAGGCCCCGGCCGGTCATCACCGCGTCGGCGTTCAGCCGTGGGGGAATTTCAGCGGGCTGCTTTCGGGAGAGATACCGCCAGGTGGCGGTAACCCCGCCCGCCCTGGCTGGCGAACGCCGTATGGCGAGCGATGCCGGAAGGGGCCGCGACGGTGCCGAATGCTCGGTGAAGCCGTGGCGGACCAGCTGGTGCCGGCGCTCGACAGTCAGGATGGCTGGACTTGCTCGAAGTGGGCGAGGGCTTGGGCGGGGTCCGGGCTGACGAGGCGTTCCAGACCGGCCATCGTGATCTTCGCCCATCTGCCGGCCCGTGCCCACATCTGTTCCTCGAAGGCGCGGACGGCCTCGTCGAGGTCCGCAGGGCCGGTGGCGATGGACTCGGCGAGTTCGGCGCCTTCCAGCATCGCGAGGTTCGCGCCCACCCCCAACGGGGGCATCAGATGGGCGGCGTCGCCCAGGAGCGTCACCCCGGAGACATGGGGCCAGGTGTGGGGCACGGGCAGGACGTAGAGGGGGCGGTGGACGAAAGCGGTGCCGTGGTGGAGGAGGTCGAGGACGGGTGCGGCCCAGCCGTTGAACAGAGTCAGCAGGCTCGATCGCACGGCCTCGGCGTCGGCCAGGTCCAGGTTCGTGTGCCAGTCCAGCGGCGCGCGGAACCGGGCGTACACCTTGACGTGGCCGCCGCTGTTGCGCTGGGCGACGAGAGTTCGGTTCACGCCGTACACGGCCACGGAACCGTCGCCGATCAACCGGGCGAGGTCGGGGTGGCGGGTGTCGACGTCGTCCAGGCAGGTCTCGACCACGGTGATGCCGGTGTAGTGCGGCGCCACCGGCGAGACTGCGGGGCGGGTCCGGGACCAGGCGCCGTCGGCGCCGACGACGAAGTCGAAGGCCTCCTGTCGGCCGTCGGCGAAATGCACCAGTACGCCATCGCGGGTCCCCGGCACCACCCGTGTCACGCCCTGCCCCCAACGGACGTCGAGGGGGCCGAGCAGCAGGTCACGGAGTTGACCGCGGTCGATCTCGGGATTGGCCCGATCATCTGGATGGGGCCGCCAGTCGCGCAGTACGGTCCCGGCCGGGTCCAGGATGCGCATGGCCTGCCCCTCGGGGCGAGACAGCGCCTGGAACTCCGCCAGCAGCCCCGCTTTGTCCAGCGCGAGCTGGCCCAGTCCTTTGTGCAGGTCCAGCGTGCCGCCCGGGGGGCGGGCGTCGGGGGCCGGATCGCGTTCAAGGATGGTGACGGGGTGATCATGGCGGTGCAGGACGCGGGCGAAGGTAAGGCCGCCGGGGCCGCCTCCGACCACTGCGATGCGTTGTCTCATATCGATACACTGTATTGTCGCATGACGATGTATCGCAACAGTACAGTGTGACCATGACTGTGTGGGATCGGCCTGAGCCGCCGACTCGCCCCGTGCCGCTCGACCGGGAGCGGATCGTCACCGCCGCCATCGCTCTGGCCGACGAGGGCGGGCTGGAGGCGGTGTCGTTGCGCAAGGTCGCCGCCCGGCTGGACGCCGGCCCGATGCGGCTGTACGGATACATCTCCACCAAGGAGGAGCTGTTCGACCTCATGGTGGACGAGGTCCACGCCGAGATTCTCCCCGAGGAGCAGCCCGGTGACTGGCGGGAGGCGCTGCGCGTCCTCGCCCACCGCACCAGGCAGGCCGCTCTCCGTCACGAATGGCTGGCCGACCTGCTCGGCGGCCGCCCGTCCCTGGGTCCGAACGGTCTGGCCGTGACCGATGCCAAGCTGGCCGCCCTCGACGGTCTTGCCGACATCGACACCGTCGTGCGCGCCGTGGAGACTGTCAGCGCCTACTTCACTGGTGCGATCAGGCGCGAGATAGCGAACCTGCGGGCCGAGCGCGCCACGGGCCTGTCCAAGCGCGACTGGCAGCGCGCCTCCGGCCCGCACGTGACGAGAATGTTGGCCACGGGCCGCTTCCCGGCGCTGGCCAAGGCCGTGTACGACGGCACCGACGTGGACGCCGAGGCATCCTTCGCGACCGGCCTGGAGTGGGTCCTCGACGCCGTGGCCGCCAAACTCGACCGCCCGCCGGCGTGACGCTCGGTTCCGGAGGGGCAGGACGGCGGGTCGTGGTCCCGGGGCAAGGATGCCTTGGATCAGGTGATGATGGGCGGCCGGTGCAGGGGCGGCGCGTGCCGGACTGGAACGAGGACGGCAGCCTGAGCACATCTTCCGCAAGCCGGCACGCCCGCACGAGCTCCTGATCCGGCAATCCGGTCGCGGTCGTTCTGGACGGGACGGACCTGAGCGACGAGGAGATGCAGCGCCTGGCAGGACCGCAACGGCACGTGCCGACGTGCCGGAGGACCCCGGAGGTCAGCTCGCGGAACGCCCTCTCAACGGTTCGGCCCGATGACAGCCGGAGCCGGGGCCGGGTTTGTCGGGTCCGCTTGGAGGCGCAGGATCCGCCAGCACAGATAGATGCAGACGCCCATCATGGGCGCACCGCCCAGCAGTGTGGCGGCGATGCCGAGCGGAGTCACCTTCCCGGCCAGGTACAGAGGTACCAGCACCATTGTGGCAATGCCGTACTTCGCCAGGAAGACCGCCGTGCACACCTGATAACGCCGTCGCCGTGCAGGGTCTCGCCGCCAGCCGAACCGTTCACCGCGTGCCGCCCCCACCGCCAATCCGATCACGGGCCACCGCACCAGAATGGATACCAGGAACACCGCACCCCCAGCCGCCTGCATGAGCACGGTCGGAAGGTAGAAGTCGACCGCGTGCCCGGTACTCCCGGCCAGCAACGCAGAGACCCCCACGACGATCAGCCCGACCGCTGCCTGCCAGTACTTTCGGTCGGTGAACACCCGAGCCACGGCGAACACCACCACGCCACCGACCGCCACCAGAGCGGAGGTCAATACCTGATCGGTCACCAGATAGGCGACCAGGAACAGCACCCGGGACGCGGCTCCTTCGGCGACCGTGCGCCAACCGCCCACCGCGGCGAACAAGGACAGCGACTTCTGGGTCAGTACGTTGAGACTCATGTGCCCGCCTTCGCCGCGGCAGGCGCGGAGAAGCTGTTCCGGCGCATCGTGTCTTCGTAGGCGTCGATCGCGTCGATCAGGTCAAGCCGGCCGCGGTACGTCTCGACCAGGGCCTCGCAGAGGCGGTGCGCATCCTGCATCGCCAGGTTGCCGCCGAAACCCGGGGCCAGGTGGATGGCGTCACCGATGACCGTCACCGGGCCGGCGGGCCAGGCGGGTATCGGCGGGATCGTCCCGATGCGCAGTGCGACCGTGATGTCCGGCCACGCCTCGGCGACGACCAACCGCAGGGCCGAGGGCAGGTTCACGATCAGCTCCTTGGCCTGGCGCCACATCGCAGCCGGTGATCCGGCCGAGCCGAGCTGCTCCCGCGTGATCGGCAAAGCCCACATCGCATAGTCCTCGACCGTGGCGACCGCACTGAGGGGCAAGGCAGGCAGCCACCGCTGCCGCGCGGCCACCGGCGACTCGGTGAAACGCAGCACGCCCAGCACCATCATCGTGCCGTGCACCCGCACGCCGGCGGGGCTGTCGCCGATCAGCCCGGGCAGCCCGGTGTCGGCAATCGCCCGCAGCGCGGTCGCGCCCATGAGCATGCGCCGTCCCGAATCGACCACCCGCGCGTGCGGCAGGTACTGACGGCGGACCGCCGAACCGATCCCGTCCGCGCCGACCAGTACGTCCGCCGTGTCCGTGCCGCCATCGGCAAACCACGCCTGGACCGTGCCGTCGGCTCGCTGCTCGAACCGCGTGAACTCCGCCCCGAACCGAACCACGTCCTCCAGCCCCGTCAGCAACACCGCACGCAGCAACGGACGATGAACCTGTCGCCCAGGCCGCGGCCGGCCCGCCGCGCCGTCGGACGGCTGGGCGCCCACGATGGTGAGCGCTCCATCCACTTCGGACAACGTCAGCGTCCGCTCGCGCGGCCCGCCCATCGTGGCCTCGGCCATCGCGGCGTGCGCCGAAGGCAGGCACGCTCGCAGCGCCTTGGCGCCTCGGTCGTCGACATGCAGGCTGACGCCCTGCGCACGTCCCCCCGCGCCGTCTCGCTCGTACACGACGACATCGATCCCCGCCCGACGTAAGCCCTGTGCCAGCGTCAACCCGCCCAGACCGGCGCCAACCACGATCACCTTCATCGCGCCCCGCTTTCTTCATCGCTGATGAAGTTCAAGCTAGCGGGGTGTGACACGAAAGTCCATCGGGGATGAAGAAACTCCCGATAGACTCGTCCGGTCATGACAGAACACAGTTCCCCCGCTCGCCCCGGGCGCTGGCGAACGGGCGCGGAGAGCAAGCAGCGGATCTTGGACGCGGCACGTGCGCTGTTCCGCGAGCACGGCTACGGCGGCACCACGGTGCGCGCAGTCGCCGCCGACGCGGGCGTCGATTCAGCGATGGTGTTCTACTTCTTCGGCAGCAAGCAGGGCCTGTTCGCCGCCGCTGTCGAGATGTCCGCCCAGCTCCCGCCGGCCATCGAATCGATCTTCGCCGACGGCCTCGACGGCATCGGTGAGCGCATCATCCGGACGCTCGTGGAGACCATCGACGCATCAGGCCGCACCCCGCTCGCGATGCTCACCCGGTCGGCCCGAACCGACGACCAGTCCGAAACGCTGATTCGCGAATACATCGACCGGGAAATCACCAGCCGAGTGGCGACACTGCTCGGCACACCGGACGCCGCATTCCGGGCCGGCATGGTCAACGTCCAGCTCTTGGGCCTCACCGTGGCGCGCTACATCGTACGGATCGAACCGATCGCGTCATCGTCCGTCGACGAACTGGTCAGCCGGTTCGGACCGCTCGTGCAGCACTGCCTGACCGGACAAACCGCACCGCCCTGAGTGACGCTCACCAGCGCGCCACCGAGCATCGGAGCGACGGAACAACGCACGCTCCGACGCCTCACCGATGGCGCGTTCGGACGGGCCGTCTCAGAGTGCGGTCTCGCCGAGACCGAGCCGGGATTGTTCACCCAGCCTTCAGGGGGCCGGTTCGTCAGCGCGCCGGGTGATCGCCAGAATCGCCATGTCGTCATCGCGCGGACCGCCGGCCCAGCGTTCGACATCTCGCACCAGCACCTCGATCACCTCCTCCGGCTGCCGGAACGGTCCTCGGCCGCCGAGCCCGCTTACCGGGTCGTAGAACGTTCCGCAACGCCCTCTGGCCTCCGTCACCCCGTCGGTGACGAGCAGGAGCGTGCTCCCGGTTGGGAAGGGCCAGTGGTCGGGTCGTGCCCGCGGTAGGCCCAGGAGGTTCATGCCCAGGGGAAGGCTCGGCTCCCCGGGATCCAGACAGGTCACCGTGTCACCCTGAAGGAGGAACGGCGAGGGGTGGCCGCAGTTCAGCAGGCGCACCCGGTCGGCGTCCGAGGTGATCTCGCCGAGCACCGCGGTGACGAACCCCTCCATCCGGACGCTTTCCTCCCGCGAGGAGGCTTCTCTGATCAGTGCGCGCTCCATACGCTCGGCCAGCACCACGAGGTCGGCTGCCTGGTCTGCCGCCTCTCGGAACGTGCCGAGCAGGACGGCCACCGTACCGACCGCGTCCAGGCCCTTGCCCCGCACGTCCGCGATCAGCAATCTCGTGCCGTACGGCGTGTCCTGGACGGCGTAGGCGTCTCCGCCGATCAAGGCCTCGATCTGCGCAGCCTTGTAGACCGCGGCGATGGCCAGCCGACCAACCTGTGCCGGTGGTGCGGGCAGCACGGCGCGCTGGACGGCCTCGGCGACGGAACGCACCACTTGCAGCCGGTGGCTGTGGCCGGCGACCACGCGGTTCACCCCGAGGCCCACGAGCGCGGTGAACACCGCGCTGATCAACGAGAGGGTGCCGACGGCATGACCGAAGTAACCATCCTTGATCAACAATCCCAGCTGGACCAGAACAATGGCCGCGGCTGCCGCGATCGTGTGCCGTCCCGACAGCAGCGCCCCTGCCACCACGACCGCGGCGCCCAGCAGGTAGTCGCCCCAGTAGTAGCGCGGGGACAGCAGGTTGAAGACGGCGCCGATGGCGATCATGGCGGCCGGCATGAAGGAGACGTACCGGGGCCACCTCGTGGAGAGTGGGTTCATCAGCCCCCCGATCCCGCAGCCGATCGACCTCTGCTCGACGAGCATGGGGAAGGCCGCGTGACGTCTTCTGGTGGTCGTTGCACGCCATTCCCCCAGGTGCCGGACCTGGTCCTTTTCTAGTGAACGTCGAATCGACTGTCGAGGCGACACTCCCAGGGCGCCCTGGGAGCCGGCCCCTCAGGCATCGAACTCCGGCCTCGAGATGCGGTCGGCGAGACCACTGCCGCCGCCTATTCGAACAGGGACGTGTCTCCCGTGCCCCGGCGGAGAATCTCGGGTTCCTCCTGCGAGAAGTCGACGACGGTCGTCGGAGTGGCGCCGCATTCGCCGGAGTCGATGACCGCGTCCACCACGTGGTCGAGCCGCTCCTTGATCTCCCAGCCCTGCGTCGAAGGTTCGGTCTCGTCAGGCAGCAGGAGGGTGCTGGACACCAGCGGCTCGCCGAGCTCGGCCAGCAGCGCCTGGGTGACGACGTGATCAGGAATGCGGACGCCGACCGTCTTCTTCCGGGGATGCAGCAGCCGCCTGGGCACCTCCTTGGTCGCGGGCAGAATGAACGTGTAACCGCCCGGAGTCGCCGCCTTGACCTGGCGGAACAGCGCATTGCTCAGGTGAACGAACTGACCGAACTGGGCGAAGTCACGGCATACCAGGGTGAAGTGGTGATCACTGCCAAGGCCGCGGATCTCCCTGATCCGGTCGAGGCCCTCCTTGTTGCCCGGTCGGCATCCGAGGGCGTAGCAGGAGTCGGTGGGGTAGGCGATGAGTCCGTCCGCCCGCAGGATCTCGGCGATCTGGCTGATCAGGCGAGGCTGGGGATTGTCCGGATGAAGATCGAAGTATCTGGCCACCCTCGGATCCTAGGGTCCGGCACCATGGCATGACAGGTGACCCCTGGGCGCTACGGTCTCGCCGTCCGGCAGCGTCTTGCACCAAGACTCCTGATTCAGGTGGTTGACGTCGATGAAGAGGGCCAGCCCCCGTCCATGAGCCTGGGCCTCGCGTGCGGCGACCGGGCCGTGGAGATGCCTTATAGGTGCGTGACGCCGCCGGCGTGCTCGATGACGAAGCGGATGACGACGCGTCCTTCAGCGTGGATGTTTGATAGGAACACCTCCCAGTCGGGATATTCGTCGCTGAGCGCACCGTGCAGGTTCTTGAGGGCCTCGGCATCAAGCCCGACGTCTGGTGAAAGGACTTCTGCGTGCCCCTCGATCTGAACCACTCGTTGTTCGGCAGCAAGAACGGGCTGCTCGTCTCCCTGGTCACCGACTACCTCGCCCCGCACTACGACGGCATCGAGGAGGCCGTCCCCGCCGGGATGGACCTCATCGAGGCGGTGGAGGTCTTCGCCCGCCACTACCGCCGCCTGTGCGACGACCCCGACGCGCTGCGCCACCTGTCGTTCGAGATCAGCCTGCAGGACCTGGCCCTGCGCGACCCCGAACTGGCACCCAAACTCGCCGCCTCCGTCCGGGCACACGAACAACGCCTGACCACGCTGCTGTCCGGCAGACCCCACCACGGGAACGCACTCACACCTGGCCAGGCACAACGCCTGGCCACGGCGCTGCGCGCGCTCCTGGTCGGCCTGAGCCAGGGTGTCATCCTCGGCCTCGCCGACACCGCCCCCGCGGATTATTTCGCCGCCGCCGCTCGGGCCTTGGTCACCCCCGAGGTGCTCGGGCCGCCCTGAATTGTCTGCCCGCAGCGCAGGCAGCGGTCCGACACAGCCGTACCACCACTGCTCATCTCAAGGGCTGGGAGTAGGTGAGCTTTTCGCCACTTCCTGCCTCGACGCCTGTCATCACCGTCAGCCGCGACGATGACGGCCGGGGCGCATCCGATTGGCGTTCGCCAACGGCCTGAAGGACCTGCCCCCCGTTGAGGGGCAACCTGGTGCCGCAGGCCTTGTTCGCCGCCCATGATCGGCATGTCGTCGAGGGCGCCGGTCGTAAGGTCCCCCGGGAAGCCGAGCGCGACTTACTACCATGGGTAGGCATGAAGTTGACGGAGCGATTCGAGTGGCGTGGGAGGCAGATCGCCTGGGGGCGCGCGGGTGCCGGTCCGGCGGTGGTGTTCTGTCATGGCACGCCGTTCTCGTCGGTGTTGTGGCAGCCGTTCGCGGAGGCGTTGAGCCGCGACTTCACCGTCTACCTGTGGGACATGCCCGGATATGGCCGTTCGTCCAAGCAGGCCGAGCATCCCGTGGATTTCGGGGCGCAGGCCGATGCGTTCGCGGCGTTGCTCACGCACTGGGGGTTGGAACGGCCGCACGTGATCGCGCACGACTTCGGCGGTGCGGTGTCCCTGCGTACGCACCTGATCCTGGGCGTCGACTACGCCTCGCTCATGCTCGTCGACGTCGTGGCCATCCCGCCCAGCGGCTCGCCCTTCTTCACGTTCGTTCAGGACCATCCTGACGTCCTGGCACAGCTACCGGCCTACATCCACACCGCCATCGTGCGGGCCTACATCCAGGGCGCGAGCCATCGCGGCCTGCGCGACGACGATCTTGACACCCTGGTGCAGCCGTGGACGGGGGAGGACGGCCAGCCCGCCTTCTACCGCCAGATCGCTCACTACGACGAACGTTTCCTGGAAGAGAACGAGGAAGCGCTAGGCCGCATCAGCATCCCGGTTCGGATCCTGTGGGGCTCCAGCGACGCGTGGATCCCCACCGATATCGCCCGGCGGCTGCAGAGCCTGATCCCCGCCGCGGAGCTCTCGCTGATCGACGCCGCCGGTCACCTGGTCCACCTCGACGCCCCCGTCCCGCTCATGGACGAGATCCGCGCCTGGCTCACCGCCGGCTGAGGCGCTGCACGCAGGCGTGTTCGGGGTGCTGTTGCGGCGGACAGCCAGCGCGCGCGGCAGCGCCGAGGACGACGATCTTGGCCCGGGACATCCCTGCGGAGTCGGTGCGACTTCGACACCCCACCTGTCAGCTGCCGGTGAGAAGTGGGGCGAAGTAGCCGCCGTCTCCCTCGGCGAAGGCGGCGAGCATCGCAGTGGCGTTGGCCCGGTCGCTTTCGTCGGGGTCGTCTGCCGCCAGCTCGTGCTCCAGCACCCACATCTCGAGCATGATGGAGTAGCCGACAAGCACATCGGCGCCGCCCGCCGCCTCCAGCGCCGATGCGGCAATGCGGCGGACCGTGGGCTGCAGCGGCGCGCGTTCGCGGGGATCTCCCGGTCCGTAGGCCATCTTGACGACTTCGTTCAGGTCGATCGCGATGGGGGCGACGACGGCGAATTCGAAGTCGAGCAGCGCGATGACACCGCCGTCGTGCCAGAGAGTGTTCGGCGTGCAGAAGTCGCCGTGGTTCAGCGCCCTGGGCGCCTCGGGCAGCACGGCCCAGAACCGGTCGAGCCCCCGGCTGAGCCCCTTGGCCTGGGAGTCGGACAGCCCACCGGACGACACCAGCCGGTCGAGAGCGGCCGTCGCCTCCTCACGACCCGGCGGGAAGAACGGCGATCGCGGCCGGGCGTGCTCCACGGCGGCGGCCACGTCGACGCCATGGACATGACGGGCTCGTTCCCACATTTGCTCAATCGCGCGGGACCGGGCCGCGTCGTCAAGCGACGGCCAGACCTCTTCCAGGTTATCTCCGGCCACCCGCCGCGACAGCACCCACTCGTGACCTTGCCGGACGCCCGCGGCGACGACAGGAGGACAACCGACTTCCGCGGGAAGCAGCTTCAACAGCCGCTCCTCGCGGAGCAAGTCGGCGGCTCCCGGCCTCTTCGCCACCCGCACGACGAACTCATCGGTCAGCCACGTGGCATTGGTCCAGCCCCGCCCGCGTTCGGCGTCGGCGAGATCCACGCCGTGTTCGCGCAGCACCGCCTCGGCCACGTACTGGGGAACAGAGGCGCTGATGTTGCCAGGCGTCACGGCGGCACGCTACCAGGGCCCCCGATCGGCGATCGAATCACGATCCCTTCGGCGGTGGCGGCCGGCTTCGGTCCCGACGCCTACCCGCCGGGCCGGATCAGGTTGCTTGAGCGGACTGATGACCAGCCACCCAGCGATCCCGTTGTTGGACGCTTGCTTCAGTGGGGTGGGGTGGGGTGAGCGGTGGCAGAGGATCGAGCTTCCAAGCCGACCTGACCTCCGAAAGGGTGGACCGGCTCAGCCCGTCGGCCGTACCGATCTCGTGCTGTGCGCGCGCCAACGCGGGAAAGGAGCCAGGGTGGCCGGGGCGCGAGGCCCTCTTGGTGAGCTCCTCGGACAGCGCCGCCGAGAAGATCGCCAGCACGGTGTCGAGGTAGTAGGCGCGGTTCGCGAGCGTGGCGCCCAGCCGTTCGCCGTCCGGAACCGAGACGGCGTGCTCGGTGATCCGATCGCCCAGCGCGCGCAGCCCTCCCTGCTCCGTGACCTGCTCCACGCGGAAGAACTGCAGGAGTTCCTCGGGTGCCGCTGTGCCGTTGCCCGCGCTGTTGGCGATGCGCGCGAGTTCGCGTTTCACGAGTGCCGCAGTGATCTCGGCCAGTTCGCGCGATCCGTTCGGGGGGATCAGCGCGACCGCCGCCCTGGCGGTGCGGAGCAGTTCGCGTGGCATGCCGCCGGACAGGCAGTAGAACAGTGCCGCGAACGGCTCCGGGAGCCCGATTACCCTGGTGTTCAGGAGTCTCACCGCGGTCCGGTAGTCGAGTGGCTCGACTCTGATGACCTCGTCGATGGCGCTGTCGAAGGCGTCGCGGCGTCCCGTGGCGGCCAGGTCGGCCTCCTTCAGGGCCTCGTCGGAGACCGACAGCACGAACAGGCAATGGGGTACGTCGAAGACGACCTTCAGTTCGTTGAGGAAGTCACGGGCGCTGGTGGCGGGGATGATCCGATCGAGTTCGTCGATGGCGATCACCAGGCGCCGGCGGGGTTCGGCGGCATCGAGTTCTTTCGCCACCACGGCCAGGAAGTCGCTGAGCGTGCGCACGATCTCCGGATAGGAGAGAGGCTGGCGGGTCCGGCTGGTGCCGCGGGTGACCGACAAACCCCATCCGCCCCAATCTCCGCCCGCGTTCACCTCTCTGGAGGTGGTACGCAGGTAGCGGAGGTGCTCCAGATGGGCCCTGCCCTCGGGAGCGGCCTTGAGGTCGGCGACCATCACCCGCTCGCAGAGCATGGCGAACAGGTGCAGCATGAACTCGCGGCGGTCGTAGCTGACGGGCGCGCTCACCTCGACGGCCAATCTGGTGCCCTCGCCGCCGGCGCAGAAGGATCTGAGCAGCTCCGTCTTGCCCACTCCGCGGGGTCCGGCCAGCGCGATGCTGCCGCCGTCCATCCCGCCGCTGATCATCTCCAGCTGCTCTTCAGCAGGTGTGGCGACGTGCCAGTCGAGGCCGCGGACGCGGCGCAAGCCGGGGGCCGGGCCGAGTTGGAGCGTGGTGGCGTATCTGCGGGCCGATTGCTCGCTCAGCTCGTCGCTGATCCTGGCGCGCAGGAACCCCAGCAGGCTTTCGTGCAGAGAGTCGTGCCATTGGCCCCGCAACTGATCGACATGGACGCCGAGCGAGGCTCTGGCGGCGCGGCTGTTGTACCAGACGATGAAGGTAACGCCGGCCAGCAGCAGGACGAAGTTCGTCCCGACGAAGAGCGGCACCTCCCACCCGTAGGAGCGTTCCCCCGGTGCGGGTAACCGCTCGTGGGCGTAGATCCAGGTGATGGCCCCGGCGTTGAAGCTGAGAAAGATCGAGGATGTCAGCACCGCGAACGCCGCCGACCCGAGGATGCTCACGGCACGCCGGGCGGCGCGAGCGCGCGGATCCTTCGCCCGAAGGCGTGGCGAGAACACGTAGAACAACAACCAGATCATTCCACCCCAGAACGCGCTTGTGACCAGGTAGAGCGCGGCTGAGGACGCGCCGGAGGCCAAGATGCCGCCGAGAGAGACGGCGCGGCGTTCGGTGAGCGCGCTTCGCAGCTCCGACTCCCAGCCGCTCGCTCCGGCCGCGGCCACGAAGACCAGCGTCATCAGGCACCCGGACATCAGTGCGGCGACCGTCCACCGCCGGTGCGTCCGGTTCTGAGCCCGTTGTGCGGCGGCGGCTCGGTGGTACTGCTCCTCGGCGCCGCGTGCCTGGCTCATGATGGGGACGCGGTAGGCCATGGCCGCGGTACGCAGCTCTCCGGCCGAAGGCGCGGCGGTATCCGCCAGGCTCGCCCGCACTTCCGCCTCTCCCAGCGCGCGGGTCAGGAGGTCGGCGAAGAGCTCACCATGCTGTTCGTCGGTCACCACTGGCTGCCCTCGGCTCTCCATCCGGGCGCGGCTCTCGCGCGTGTTCTCCATGAGGAAAGGACCTCCGTCGGCGCCCGGGCATCCTCTGATCGGATCTGCGGGTGGTTGCTCTGGACGGCCAGCCCCGCTCGAGAAGCACCGCGTACCACCCCGACCTTGGATTTGAGCTGCACCGGCGCCACCTCATCCCGCGAAGCACGTCAATGCTCCCATCGCAAGCCCCCCGAGCGCTGTTACCTCTCAGCGGCATCCCCTCCCAGCCGAGACGATCACTGCCGCAACAGATCGGCCTCGTACGGCGTCGGCTGCGCGGGCACCCGGACTCGCCGAGCATCCAGGGCAGCCTCGTCGTACAACTCGGAGCCCGGGCGGGGCCGGCCGCCGCCCGATCGGCGCGGGAAAGCCGCTGCCGCTGCTTCACCGCCCAGGACCCGCGCCGTGGGCTATTCCTCCCGGGCCGGACGGAGGAGCCGGCGCACGGCGCCACGCAGCCACTGGTGGGCCCCGTCGGCGGTGTGGCGCGGGTGCCAGGCCATGCCGATCGTCAGTGGTGGCATCGGCAGCGGGATTTCCAGCAGGCGTAGTCCCAGCGCGTGCGCCGCGTCGCTGAGCGGTGAAGGGGGCTCGCCAGGCAGCGCGGTCGGCACCAGGCAGACCACGTCGCCGACTGCGGCCAGCGCCATCGCCGCCAGATGTCCGGGCAGGACGGCGCTGACCCGCCGGCTGAGCCCTTGCTCGGCCAAGGCCGCGTCCAGCGGGCCGATGAAGCGTCCGCGGCGACTGACCGCCACGTGCTCGGCCGCGGCCAGCCTGGCGGGCGTCAGGGTTCCTTCGGCGAGCGGGTGCCCGGCCCTGACGCCGGCCGCCATCCGCAGCGTGACCAGCTCTTCGACCCGGGTCTCCGGGTCGACGTGGCCGATGGCCCCGATCTCCAGATCGATCCGGCCCTCGCGCAGCGCGGGGCCCGCCTCCCACTCCTCGGCCAGCACCCGCAGCGAGACGCCCGGCGCCCGGCGCCGGGCCAGCCCGAGCAGACCCGGCGCCAGCGCCACGCCGACCAGGTCGGAGGCCTGGACGGTGAAGGTGCGCCGCAGCGCGGCGGGGTCGACCCTGCCGCTCGGGGTGAGCAATGCCTCCAGCCGGCGCACCACCGCGGCGGCCTCGTCCCGCAGCGCCTCGGCGCGGGGCGTAGGCACCATCGCCTGTCCGGCCCGCACCAGTAGCGGATCCTGGAGCACCCGGCGCAGCCGGGCCAGGGTACGGCTCATCGCCGCGGGGGAGGTGCGCAGCCGCGCGGCGGCACGGGTGACGCTCTGCTCGGTCAGCAGGGCGTCGAGGGCGACGGCGAGGTTGGCGTCGAGGTTCGGGGCTGGGCTGCTCACCGGCATCATTCCGTTTCGGGCAATGATTGGATGCTGAAGTTCCCATTGTGGCAATGCGGTTCGGGTCTGCACGATCAAGGGGTCGTACCGATCCGATAAAGACCGCGAGGTTTTCATGATCGTCATTACCGCCCCCACCGGGAACATCGGCCGGCGGCTGCTGTCGCTGCTGGTCGAGGCCGCGCCCGCACGCGGAGAGGAGTTGCGCGTCGTGGTCCGCGATCCTGCCCGGCTTCCCGAGGCCGTGCGCGGACGGGTCGAGGTGGTCACCGGCTCGCACGGCGACGCCGCGACCGTCGAGCGCGCCTTCACCGGGGCCGACGCCGTTTTCTGGCTGGTGCCGCCGGACGCCTCGGCCACGCCCGACGAGGCGTTCAGCGGCTTCACCCGCCCGGCCGCGCGGGCGTTCGCCGCCCACGGCGTCGGCCATGTCGTCGGCGTCTCGGCGCTCGGCCGCGGCACCCCGCAGGCCGCGCGGGCCGGGCTGGTCACCGCCTCCCTGGCCATGGACGACCTGATCGCCGGCTCCGGCGTCGCCTACCGCGCCCTGGCCAGCCCGTCCTTCTTCGAGAACCTGCTGGAGGAGGCCGACTCGATCCGCGAGAACGGCGTCTTCACCGACACCGTCGCCGCGGACCGTCCGGCCCCGCTGGTGGCCGTCGCCGACATCGCCGCGACGGCGGCCGGGCTGCTGCTGGACCGCTCCTGGACCGGCGTCGGCAGCGTTCCGGTGCTCGGCCCGCAGGACCTGTCGCCCGACGACCTGGCCCGCATCATGACCGAGGTACTGGGCCGTCCGGTCCGCTACCGGCGCCAGCCGCTCGCCGAGCTGCGGTCCACCCTGCTCGGCTACGGCCTCAACGAGGCGTTCGTCGAGGGCCTCGTCGACATGAAGCGCGCCAAGGACCAGGGCCTGGACGCGGGCGTCGACCGCGCGCCGCAGGCGGGCCCGGCCACCGGATTCGCGCAGTGGTGCGCGCAGACTCTCAAGCCCGCCGTCCTCGCCACACCGGAGGCAGTCGATGTCCACTGACCGAACCGAGCCGCCGGTCACCGCGTTCATGCTGGTCAAGACCACGCCCGAGTGGCTCGCGATGACCGTGGCCGAACGCGTCCAGGCCTTCACCACCCAAGTCGTACCGGTGATCGAGGCCCGCACCCGCGGCGTCCGTTCCCGCTTCTACGACACGGAGTTCTACTCGGCGCGGGTCACCGACATCTGGGTCTGGGAGGCGGACGACCACGACGCCTACCGGCTGCTGATCGACGCGCTGCGCGAAACTCCCTTCTGGGACCGCTACTTCGACGTTGTGGACCTGCTCGTGGGCATGGAGAACGGCTACGCCCGCACCTACGACCTGGAGCCGGTTGCCACCCTCGCCACCTGACGCTCCTCCCTCACCGGCCGGTGCCACCGCCGGCACCGGCCGGCAGTACGTGCGGTCCTCGGAGCAGAGTCCAGGCGAGGCGGACCCGCGCGGGCGTGGCGCCGTGGCGCGGGCGACCGTGTGGACGCGCGCGTCCTGCTCCTGCGCCGCGGCAGCCTCGCGCTGGAGGCCGGACAGAGCGAAGGCAGGGGACGAAGGCCGCCGTGCCGACGAGAGCGGGTTGGTGGACCTCTGCCGGGAGCAGGGCATCGCGGTCAGCCGCATCGCGCCGTAGCCGACGCGATTGGCCTCGGAACTGGGTATGGGGCGGCCGTGGAGAACTGGCTAGCGCTGAAAGTGCCAGAACAGCATTGACGGCGTCCCGGCGATGGCCGCGTGCGCCGCCTCGGGCGCCAGGTCCCACAGGGCCCACGGCCACACGTCCCACGGATGCAGGACGTCGGTCCGTTCGCGCGGCTCACCTGGCGGGTGCAGTGGCTCCTCGCAGCGCCGCAGCTGCAGCCCCGCTGCCAGCGCGGCTCGTACGTAGTCCCCGACCAGGTGGCGATAGGTGGCCACCCTCCCCGGCCGCCCGTCCGGCAGCCGTACGGGCGGGACCACCCCCCGCGCCACGCCCTCGGGATGGATGTCGGCGAGCACCACATGCCCGCCGGGCCGCAACACCCGGGCGAACTCGGCCAGCACCGGGTCGAGCACGGGCACATGCGTCAACGCCAGCGAGCAGACCACCACGTCGACGGACTCGGCAGGGACCGGCAGGGAAGACAGCTCGCCCAGCCGGAACTCCGCCTGCGGCACCCGCTGACGCGCCCGCTCCAGCATGTCGGGCGAGCTGTCCACGCCGCGCACCCGATGGCCGCGACCGGCCAGGTAAGCCGCCATCCTGCCGGTGCCGCACGCCGCGTCCAGCGCGTCTCCGGCCGGCAGCGCGTCGACGATCTCCCTGATGAAGGGCTCGTCGAGGTCGAACGCGGTGTTGTGCCCGTCGTAGGTCTGCGACCAGATCCGGTAACCCTCCACGGTGTCCACGGAAACCACCTCGACGGCAGCGCCGGCCAGGGAGTCGTCATCGAGGAACTTGCGGATCTCGGCCAGGCGCGCCTCGACGAACGCGCGGTCGTGCCCGCCGGTGTGGGCCCGCATCAGGGCGATGCCCTCCAGGCCGAGCACGTACGCCAGAGGATGCTCGTAGATCACCGCGCCACGCTAACGACGAACACCGCGCGGGAGCCACCGAATTTCGCCGGAACCGCCCCCATCCTGGCGACTGGTCATGCTGACTCTGGGTACGGCGATGGCCGTGGGCGTCGGCGGGGGAGACGGTCCGGCGCGGCCTGCGGCTGCCCGGGGGTCACCGAGCGGAGCTGCGGGCTCAGCCCTCGAAGTAGTGTCCCGCGTTCAGATCGGCGATGAGCCCGGGGCGGCTGGGACGCCAGTCCAGCAGCTTCCGGGTCAGGGCGGAGGAGGCCGGCATGTCCAGCGTGACGAAGGAGGCCAGCCAGCCGAAGTGCTCGCCCGCCTCCCGCGCGGTGATCGCGGTCACCGGCACGCCGATCCGGCGCCCGATGACGCCGGCGACGTCGCGTACCGGCACGCCCTCCTCGGCGACGGCGTGCAGCCGCGCGCCCGCGGGAGCCTCCTCCAGGGCCAGCCGGTACAGGCGGGCGGCGTCCAGCCGGTGCACGCTCGACCAGCGGTGGTCGCCGTCGCCCACGTACGCGGATACGCCCTTCGCGTGGGCGACGCCGATCGCGGTCGCGACGAACCCCGGGTCGCCCTCCCCATGCACCAGCGGCAGCCGCAACACCGAGACCCGCACCCCGCGCTCCACGAACGACAGCGCCACCTGCTCGGCGGCCCCCCGGGGCGAATGCGTCCCCGGCTCGTCCGCCTCGGTGCCGACGCGGCCGGGCGGGAGCAGGCCGGTGCCCGAGGTGATCACGAACGGCCGGCCGGACCCCGCCAGCGCCTCGCCGAGCGCCGCGATGGCCCGCCGGTCGGTCTGGTTGGCGGCCTCGAAGTTCGCGAAGTCGTGCACGAAGGCCAGGTGAATGATGCCGTCCGCGGCGGCGGCTCCGTCGCGCAGGCCGGCGAGGTCGTCGAGCGAGCCGGGGTGGGGCTCGGCTCCCGCGGCCCTCAACGCGGCGGCTGCCTCGTCCGTACGGGCCAGACCGACCACCTGGTGCCCGGCCTCGACGAGCTCACGAACGACGGCGGAACCCACGAAACCCGTGGCACCGGTGACGAAAACACGCATGATGATCTCCTTCTTCAGCGGTGTTCCCATCGTCGGAGCCGGTGCCGTACGGCGTCCAAAGCCTGTTCCTCAACGGGCAATACGTTTCAGGCATCACCGCAGTAGGCTGCGGGCATGCCCGACTCGCCCGACCTCGATCTGCGGCTCGTGCGCTACTTCGCGGCCGTCGCCGAGCACCGGCACTTCGGCCGCGCCGCCGAGGCCCTGCACATCACCCAGCCGTCGCTGAGCCGGCAGATCCGCGGCCTCGAGCGGCAACTGGGCGCCCGCCTGCTCGACCGTACCCCGCAGGGCACGCGGCTCACCGAGGCGGGCGAGGTCTTCCTGCCCCGCGCCAAGACGCTGCTGCGCTCGGCCGCCCAGGCGGCGGCGCAGACCCGCGCCGCCGCTCGGCCCAGCCGGATCACGATCGGGTACACGACGGGCCTCATCGTCACGCCGGCCGTGCGCGAGCTGCGCCGCCTGCACCCGGACGCCGACGTACGCACCTCACACGTGGCCTGGAACGAGCCGCGCCCCGCCCTGCTCGACTACCGTGTGGACGCGGTGGTGACCCGGCTGCCGTTCGCGACCGACGGGCTCGACGTGACGATCCTGTACGACGAGCCGCGCATGCTGCTGCTCTCGCGCGACCACCGCCTGGCGGGCAGGGCGTCCGTGACGCTGGACGACATCGCCGACGAGCCGCTGCCCCGGCTGGCCGACCCGGACCCGGCCTGGGAGGCGTACTGGCGCATCGATCCCAGGCCCGACGGCCGCCCGGCCCCCGGCGGCCCGATCATCGCCGGCATCGAGGACAAGTTCGAGCTGATCGCCGCCGGGGAGGCGGTGGCCATCGCGGCCGGCCCGATCTTCGTCAACCTCCGCCCGGACCTCACCTCGATTCCCCTGGAGGGCGTCGAGCCGAGTCACGTCGTGCTGGCGACCCGGACCGGCGACCGCAACCGCCTGGTGCCGGCGTTCCGCAAGTCCGCCAGGGCGCTGCTCACCAGTTCGCGGGCGGGCCCGGGAAACCTAACAAGCGGCGCGGGCCGGACTCCGACCGCCTGATCGTGCCCGCGCACTCGAGCAGGACCTCGTGGTGGCAGCGCTACGGCCCGCCAGTGCCAGGGCATCCGCTGGTGGTGCGCCTGACCATGGCATGAGGGGCGCCTGCGACCACGGCAGGCGCCCAGCCGTGGGGTCCTGGTGACACGCGCGTGCGTGTAGACCGGTCCGGAAAGTTCCAAGACCCTCTCCCTTCCGGAAGGCCCGGCGCGAAGGCAGCCCGCTGGCTCCCGGGAAGGTGTCCTTGAACTCTTGGACGACGGAATACGCGGTCCGACAGACGGTCTTGACCTCAAGAGTGCTTGAGGTTTGATCCTTGATCCATGACGACTTCAACGATCAAAGCCGGAAGACGTGAGTGGACCGGCTTGGCCGTATTGGCGCTGCCCGCGCTGCTCGCGTCCTTGGAACTCACGGTCACGAACCTGGCGGTGCCCGCCATCGGGAAGGATCTTGGGGCGAGCAGCACGCAGCTACTGTGGATCGTCGACATTTACGCCTTCCTGCTTTCCGGCTCGCTCATCACTATGGGGGCGTGGGGCGATCGGATCGGCCGCCGCCGGTTGCTGCTGATCGGAGCGGCCGCGTACGGTCTGGTCTCGGTGATGGCTGCGTACGCGCCCGACGCGGGGAGCCTGATCGTGGCCAGGGCGTTGATGGGGATGGCAGGGGCGACGCTGATGCCGTCCACGCTCTCGCTGGCCACGTCCATGTTCACCGACGCCAGGCAGCGGGCGGTGGCCATCGGGGTCATCGTGGCCAGCGTCTCGGGCGGCACGGCGATCGGGCCGCTGGTGGGCGGCTGGCTGCTGGACCGCTTTTGGTGGGGCTCGGCGTTCCTGCCGGCCGTACCGGTGATGGTCGTGCTGCTGGCGCTGGGGCCGTGGCTGCTGCCCGAGCACCGCGACGTGGGCGCCGGGCGGCTCGACCTGGTCAGCGCGCTGCTGTCGTTGGCGGCGGTGCTGCCGGTCGTCTACGGGCTCAAGCAGCTCGCGGCCGACGGCCTGACGGCGCCGTCCGTCGCGGCGATCGTGGTGGGGGCGGCGTTGGCCTGGGTGTTCATAGGCAGGCAGCGCAGACTGGCCGATCCCTTCGTCGACCTGAGGCTGTTCAGCGACCGGACGTTCAGCGTCGCGGCGGCCACTCTGGCGCTCGGCATTTTCGTGTTGTGGGGCTCGAACTACGCGATCGCTCAGTACCTCCAGCTCGTGCACGGCATGTCGCCGCTGGAAGCGGGCCTGTGGACGGCCCCGCCCGCAGTGGGCGTCATCGTCGGCTCGACGCTGGCTCCCCGGGTGGCCCGCCTGGTGCGCCCGCCGCTGGTGATCGGGGTCGGCCTGGGCGTGTCCGCCGTGGGGTACGTGGTGCTCACGCAGACCGGCGGGCTGTCCGTACTGATCACCGGGGCCGTCGTGGTCTCGGCCGGGCTGGGGCCGATGATGGCGCTGGCCACGGACATGGTCGTGGGCTCGGCGCCCGCGGAGCGAGCCGGAGCGGCTGCGGCCATCTCCTCGACCGCGCCCCAGCTCGGCGGCGCACTCGGCATCGCGCTGCTCGGCAGCGTGATCACCGCGACCTACCGGGCGGAGCTGTCCACCGCAGCCGTTCCTGACGACGGCGCCCGCGACAGCCTCAGCGCTGCGGTGGCGCTGGCGCCCGGCCTGCCCACGGAATCCGCGGCGGAACTGCTCGGCGCCGCCCGCGCCGCGTTCATCGACGGGTTCCACGTGGCGGCGTGCGTCAGCGCCGTGCTCATGGCCGCGATCGCTCTGCTGGTTGTGACCCTGCTCAGGAGGCGCTGACCCCATCGACGAGCGCAGCGCGTTCTGGACGCGGAGCAGGAGGGCGGCGTCAGCCCTGGACGGGGAAGTTGCTGCGGAAGACGCCGTGCGGGTCGCGACGGCGCTTGACGTCGCGCAGCCGCGCCAGCACGTCGCCAGGGAACGCCGCCGCGGCCTTCTCCCCGTGGCCGAGCAGCGTGTACGGCTTGCGGCCGCTCGTGTGAGGGACCATGGCCTTGGAGATCGCGACCTGCCGCTCCTTGACGGCGGCGGCGAGCTGCGGCGTGTCGGCGGCCCCCAGCATGCTCAGCGCGTACGGCTCGGCGAGGTGCCCGCAGGCGCCGCCGTCCGGGACGGGACGGCTCAGCGCCCCGCCGAGGTGCCGCACCTGTACGGCGGTCAGCGGGGCGACGGACCCGTCCGCCGCCGTGTCGAGCAGCGCGGCGGCGCAGGCGTCGTCGAGGTCGGTGACGAGCTCCGCGCGCAGCAGACCGGCCTTGGGCTCGGTCGGCTCGGCGGCGATGGCGCCCAGCGCGTGCGCCGGCAGCGGGCCGCGGGTGTCGAGGAGCGGAGCCCCGGCCCGGCCGAGCGGGGCGAGCAGGGCCCGGCCCGCCGCCTCCGCACCGAGGTAGGCGGCGTGCACCGCCACCGCCGACAGCCCGCGCAACGGTTCGGGCAGCTCGGGCAGCGGCGGGAAGCGCATGAGCGTGAACCACAGGGTGAGCTCCTCGGGAGCCGTCGCCGTGATCTCACGGAAGGCCGCCAGGACCTGCTCCGCGCGGGCGACGGGCCAGATGACGGCCCCGCCGTACAGGTGCGGAGCGGGGACCAGCCCGATCTCCATGGCCGTCACCAGCGCGAAGTCCCCGCCCCCGCCGCGCAGCGCCCAGAACAGCTCCGGGTCGGACCCGGCGGTGACCCTCGCTCGGGCGCCGTCGGCGTCGACCACCTCGAAGGCGCGTACGCCGTTGGCCGCCAGGCCGTAGGAGCGGCCGAACCAGCTGATCCCGCCGCCGAGGGTGTACCCGGCTACGCTCACCAACGGGGAGCTGCCGGCCGGGCCGGTGAGGCCGTGTTCGGCCGCCGCGGCCAGCAGCTCGCCCCACTGGACGCCGGCTTCGACGCGTGCCACCCGCTCGCCCGGCCGGATGTCCACGCCGCGCATCCGGCCGGTCCGTACGAGGATCTGGCCGTCGAGCCCGTCACCGGCGCCGTGACCGCCGGGCTGGACGGCCACGCCCAGCCCGGCCAACTTGGCGTAGCTGACCACGGCCGCCGCGTCGGCCGCGTCCTCGACCCGTACCACCGCGCTCACCTTCTGCTCGACGGCCCGGTTCCAGGGCAGCCGGGCCGCGTCGAAGCCGTCGTCGCCCGGCATCAGCACCTGACCGCGTACCGCGCGCCGAAGACCCGTCTCGTGAGATGTCACAGTTCCTCCTGTTGTCGTCGCCGCTCCACGATGCGGCGCGACACTTGGGGAGGAGCTGTCCGCGACTTGTCGCGGGCTTGTCCCATCCCGCGCAGGCGGCCTGCTTCATTCCGGACAGACGGTTCGTTTCCTCTCGGCCGGACCTCCCCTTACCCTGGTGCGCCGGATGAACGTGAGCGATGAGGAGCCATGGACTTTCGCCTGCTCGGCCCGCTGGAAGTCCTCGACGCGCAAGGGCGGCCCGTCGAGCTCGGCACGCGCAAACAGCGTGCGGTGCTCGCGATGCTGGCGCTCGAACCGGGCCGGATCGTGTCGCTCGACCGGCTGATCGACGAGCTGTGGTCGGGCGAGCCGCCGTCCAGCGCCATGGGGTCGCTCCAGGTCTACATCGCCAAGCTGCGCAAGGCGCTGGAGCCTGACCGGCCGCCCCGCACGCCGGCGGCCGTCCTCGTGACCCGCGAGCCCGGCTACCTGCTGTCCGTCCCGCCGGGACAGGTGGACCTCATCCGGTTCAGCACGTGGGCCGAGGACGGCAGCCGGGCGCTCGGCCTCGGTGAGCACGCCATGGCGCTGCGCCATCTCGACCGGGCCCTGGCCACCTGGCGCGGCGAGCCGCTCGCCGAGTTCGCCGGGTACGGGTTCGCCCAGCCGGTCGCGGCGCGCCTGGGCGAGCTGCGCGCCACGGCGATGGAGGACCGGTTCGAGGCGCGGCTCGCGCTCGGCGAGGACGCGGCGTGCGTCCCAGACCTGGAGCGTCTGGTGGAGGCGCAGCC
Source organism: Nonomuraea sp. JJY05 (assembly GCF_043496855.1). Taxonomy (NCBI): domain Bacteria; kingdom Bacillati; phylum Actinomycetota; class Actinomycetes; order Streptosporangiales; family Streptosporangiaceae; genus Nonomuraea; species Nonomuraea sp. JJY05. Next base: position 7,488 of record NZ_JBIEIS010000044.1, on the reverse strand, counting down.
GTTCCGGGAACGGCTGTGGCGGCTTCTGGTGCTCGCCCTCTACCGTGCCGGACGCCAGGCTGACGCGCTCGCGGCGCTGCGCAGGGTCCGGGCCCTGCTCGCCGACGAGCTCGGCCTCGAACCCGGCGAGGCGCTGCGCGCGCTGGAGCAGGCGGTGTTCGCCCAGTCTCCCGAGCTGGCCGCGGCCGTGCCCGGACCGGCCCGCGTGGAGGTGCGAGAGCCGGCCGTCTCGCCGCCGCAGGCGACGGACGGCCTCATCGCCCGGGAGGAGATGCTGCGCCTCATCGCTGAGCGCCTCGCGGGGACCCGGCGCGGCCGGGGCGGTGTCCTGCTGGTCACGGGGGAGGCGGGGATCGGCAAGACCCGCCTCGCCCAGGCCGCCGCCGACGAGGCCGAGGCCCGGGGGCTGGCCACCGCGTGGGGGCGCTGCGCCGAGGACACCGGCGCGCCCGCGTTCTGGCCGTGGCTGCAGGTGCTGGGCTCGTTCGGCCGGGACACGGCCGGCGCGCTGCGCCTGCTGAGCGGCGAGGCGCGGACGGCCGGCGGCGACCCCGACACGGCGCTGTTCGGGCTGCACGAGCGGGTCCTGGAGGAGCTGACCGCGTCCGGCGAGCCCCGGCTGGTCGTGCTGGACGACCTGCACTGGGCCGACGCCTCCTCGCTGCGGCTGCTCTCCTTCCTGGCCGCCCACCTGCACCGTGCCCCCGTCCTGATCCTGGCGACGCTGCGGCCCGAGCCGGGAGGCGATCCCGAGCAGCTGCGTGACACCCTCGGCCGGCTGGTGCGGGAGCCCGGCACCGAGCGCCTGGCGCCGGCGCCCTTCACCCGGGAGGAGGTCTCGGCCTATCTCTCCCGGCGCGACCTCACCGACCCCGCGCTGGCCGCCGTGCTGCACGACAGGACCGGCGGCAACCCGTTCTTCCTGAACGAGCTGCTTCGCCTGCTGGACAGCGAACACCGGCTGGACGCCGCGTCCCTGGGCGTCCCGGCCGGGGTGCGCGAGGTGATCGGACGCCGGGTCGCGCGCCTGCCCGAGCCGACCCAGGACCTGCTGCGCCGCGCCGCCGTCCTCGGCCGCGACGTGGGCTTCGACGTGCTGGTGGCGGTGGGCGCCCTGCCGCCCGAGGAGGTCATGTCGCTGCTCGAACCGGCCGTGGCGAGCGGGCTGCTGATGGAGCTGCCCGACGGTTTCGACTACCGCTTCTCCCATCCCCTGGTCAGGGACGCCCTGTACGCCGAGCTGGGCCGGCTGGGCAGGACCCGGCTGCACCTGCGGGCCGGTGAGGCGCTGGAGTCGTTCCCCGGCGTGGAGGCGTCCGTGCTGGCCCACCACTTCGGCGCGGCCTCCCGGGTGGGAGGGGCGGCCAAGGCGGTCGGCTACGCGGTCAGGGCCGCGCGCCGCTCGGCCGACCAGCACGCCTACGACGAGGCGGTCGGCTTCTGGCGCAGGGCGCTCGACGTGCTGGACGTGGCCGACGTGCGCCGCCGCCATGAGCTGCTCATCGGGCTCGGGCGGGCGTTGCGGGCCGTGGGCGACGTGGAGGGGGCGCGGACGGCGCTGGACGAGGCCGTCCGGATCGCCGCCGACCTCGGTGACAGGGCGGCGCTGGTCTCGGCGATCGTCGTCTTCGGCGAGGTCGCGGTGTGGAACTGGCGCGCCTACGGGGAGTCCGACGAGCGCATGGCGGCCCTGCTGGAGGATCTCCTCGCTGAGCCGCTCGACGACCGTGACCGCGCCGCCCTGCTCGGCACGCTCGGCGTCGAGCTGTACTACACGGGCACGCGGCGGAGCGAGGGCGAGCGGCTGGCCGCCGAGGCCGTCGCAGTCGCCCGCCGGGTCGCGGATCCCGCCCTGCTGACGCGCGTGCTGAACAATTACGTGATCGCCGCCTGGGTGCCCGAGCGGGAGCGCGAGCGCAGGAGGGCCACTGAGGAGATGCTGGCCATGCCCGGCCTGCCGGCGGGGGCGGAGGTCGTGGCGCGCGTGTTCCGCATGGCGCATCTGCTGAGGGACGGTGAGCTGGCGGAGTGGGAGCGGGACCTCGCGCGCTGCGAGCGCCTGCTGGGTGAGGTACGCCGCCCCGAGCAGGAGGCGATGGTGCGCATCGCCGCGGCCGCCGGCCGTACCCTCCAGGGCCGGTGGGAGGAGGCCGAACGGCTCGCCGGGGAGTTCACCGCGCTGCTGGACGGCTCCAGCATGTGGGCGCCCGACTTCCCAGGCCTGATCACCCTGTTCACCTGCCGCTGGGCGCGGGGAAGGACGGGCGAGCTGCTCGGCGAGCTGGTGGCGAGGGCCGAGCATCCCGGCATGGTGCCGCTGCGGCCCGTGGCGGTGCTGGCCGCGCTCGACGCGGGCGACCGCGCTCTGGCGCGTGAACTGGTCGCCCGCTGGGGCACCGAAATCCGCCATGACTGGTCCACGGAGTTCCTGACCGTCGTGTGGGGGTACGTGGCTGCCCGGCTCGGCGTCCCCGAGCCGGCGGACCTGTACGCCAGGCTCGCGCCGTACTCGGGGCGGCTGGTCGTCAGCGGCATGGGTGCGGCGGGCTGGGGCTCCATGCACCTGGTCCTGGCCGAGCTGGCCAGGACCATGGGGGAGGTGGAGCAGGCGCGCGTCCACGCCCGGCAGGCGCACGAGACGCACCTGCGCCACGGGCTGGACCACTGGGCCGGTCAGAGCGCGCGGCTCCTTGCCGACCTGGGCTGACGTCGCCCGCAGAGAATATCCGCGGGCGACGTGGATGACCACTGCTCAGGCGAGATCAGTGGGCGGGCTTGCCGAACCAGCGGGAGAGGTGGTCGTCCAGGTCCTGCTGATCTTCGCCGATCCAGGCGACGTGGCCGTCGGGGCGTAGCAGGACGGACGGAACGTCCAGTGCCGCGGTGGGATCCGCGAGGTAGTCGACCCGGTCTGACCAGCCGCCGACGGTCAGGCGTTCGGTGCGGTCCAGCAGCAGGCCGCGGCCGCGATGCAGCAGATCGTAGAGGTGGCCCTGTTTCACGTCGAGGTCGCGCAGTCGGCGGCCGAGCAGGTCGGGGCCTTGGCCGAAGTCGTAGCGGATGCCGATCGCGGTGATCTTCTCGATCAGATGGCGGTTCACCTCGTCGAAGTCCATCAGTTCGGTGAGCAGCCTGCGCACGGCCTGCGGGCCCGGTTCGCTGGACAGCAGTTCCGTCTGGGCGCGGGTGTTGTCCAGCACGTCCTCGGCGACCGGATGACGTTCGGCCTGGTAGGTGTCCAGCAGTGTTTCCGGCGCCCAGCCGCGGATCTGTGCGGCCAGTTTCCAGCCGAGGTTGAACGCGTCCTGAACGCCCAGGTTGAGGCCCTGCCCGCCGATGGGTGGATGGATGTGCGCGGCATCGCCGGCCAGCAGCACCCGCCCGACCCGATAACGTTCGGCCAGCCGGGTGGCATCCCCGAAGCGGGACAACCAGCGCGGGGAGTGCACGCCGAAATCGGTTCCGGCGACGGTGCGCAACTGTTGTTGGAAATCCTCGAGGGTGGGCGGTTCCGCGCGGTCGCTGACTCCCGCGGCGGGGACCACGACGCTGTAGATCCCTCTGCCGAAGGGCCGGAGCCAGAATGGCCGGTGGGTCTCGCCGAGCTCGGTCATCTTGGCGGCGATCTCCTCCTGCGGCACACCCACTTCCATCTCGCCCATCAGCGTGTCATTCCGTGAGGGCTCGCCGGGGAAGCCGACGCCGAGCCGTTTGCGCACCGTGCTGCGCCCGCCGTCACAGCCGACGAGGTAGCGCGAACGCAGCTGTTCCCCGTTGGCCAGCTCGACGGTCACGCCCTCGTCGTCCTGCTCGAAACCGGCGACCGCGCAACCGCGCCGGACCTGCGCACCGAGTTCGATCGCATGTTCTTCGAGCAGACGTTCGATGACCGGCTGCGGGATGCCCAGCAGATAGGCGTACGCGGAATCCAGGCCCTTGGGGACGGGTTTGGGGATGGCGGCGAAGAAACCGGCGGCCGGACGCTGTCTTCCATGCCGGCGAATGCGATCCAGCAGCCCGCGCATCGCCATCAGCTCGAGGCTGCGAATATGCAGACCGACTATGCGGACGAACGACACGGGCTCGGTTTCCTTCTCCAGAACGAGTACCCGTACGTCGTGCAGCCGCAGTTCGGCGGCCAGCATCGAACCGGTCGGCCCGCACCCGGCAATGATCACGTCGAACATGAGGGGCGCGCGACCGGCGCCGGAGGCCGGCGACCGGAGAGCTCCGGGGACGTCGCCCACCGTGGAGTCACGCTCGACCCTGTCGTTCGACGGCGGCTCGGCGGTGACCTGCGGAGAGTGCATAGGTGTTGCCTTTCGGGAGTGCCTTGTTTGGGGAGGCGCTCCCGGCGACACCTACGTCAATCGCCTGGCCGTGACGGGAAGGGGGAGCACCCACATCGATACAGCGTTCATGGGTCTCACCTCCTCGGGCGGTGTCACGATCACCTGCAAGCTACAAGCCCGAGCGTCATCCCGTCCAATCCTTTTCCGGCCACGTGATCACGACTCCCGGCGGGCTCGTGCGGCTGCAGCGCGAATCCGGCGTGGTGGCCCGGCTGGCCCCGGTCGCGGCCGACGGTCTGATCCTGGCCGCCCACGAGGCGGGCCCCCACCCGGTAAGGCGCCGACGCCGACGCCGGCGGCCGTGGCGCCCTGAGCGTCGTGCGCGATCCACAAAGGCTGATCGTGCCAGTCGGTGAGTGACCACGCCATGGCCAACCGCGAAGCTCCGAGCCGGGCGTCTCACCTCGCGTCAGTGACGCCCCTTGGCCTTGCCTTCGCCGGGGTGCCCGGCGCTGTGACCGGGCGGGAGGTGGCCGTCGGCGGTGGTCGCCTTCTTGGCCTGGCCCGGCGGCAACGAGGCTTCGGACGAGGACGCCGCGGGTGCGCCGTCGTGCTCGGCCTTCGCGACGCGGCGCCGTATCGAGACCTGCCGAGCTTGCAACGCTCCGGGGTGGGATGCCGTCGCCACCGGGGTGGTGGGTTCGGGCGCCGGTGTCGTCGCGGGCGTGGACCGGAGCCGGTCGCCGGGTTGCTGTGCGCCCGTGGGTGGCCCGGGTGAGGCGTCCGGCCAGAAGCCGGCGGCCAGCGCGCCGATCGTGAGCGCGGCCGCTACGGCCACGTGCCGTACCTGCGCGCGCCGCTCCTGGCCGGCCGGGCGGGCGCGCCGGGACCGGCCGCGGCCCACGTCAGGCAGGGCGCGACCGCTCGCCGCGGGCAAGCCGGGGGAGGAGGACGGCAGAGTAGGCGCACCGGCTGCCGGTACGGCGGCGGGCATGAGATCCCCGGTTTGTGGCAGGCCGTCAGGGGGCGGGGCGGAGATCTGCTCTAGATGCCGGCGGGCGGTGCCGATGCTCATGCGGCACTCCGGGTCTTTTTGCAGCAGGCCCGTGAGAAGGGGAGCCAGCGGTCCGGCGCGCTCGAACGGGGGTGGTTCCGCGGTCAGCACGGCGCTGACCGTGGCCAGCGCGCCACCTTGTTCGAAAGGCGAGTGCCCCTCCACTGCCGCGTACAGTGTCACGCCCAGCGACCACAGGTCGGTCTGCGGTGTCGGCGGGCCGCCGCGCGCGCGTTCGGGGGCGATGTAGGCGGGCGTGCCGACCACGAGGCCCGCCCCGGTGTGATCCACCGGCTGCTCCAGGCTGGTGGCCAGGCCGAAGTCGGTGAGGACGGCGTGGCTCTGGCCGGCGTCCAGCAGGATGTTGGCGGGTTTGACGTCGCGGTGCACGATCCCGGCCGCGTGCGCGGCCCGCAGGGCGTCCAGCACCTGCAGGCCGATCCGGGCGACCACGGCGGGCGGCAGCGGCCCGCTCCCGGCGAGAACGTCGGCCAGGGTGGGGGCCGAAACGAGCTGGAGCACGATCCACGGCCGCTCGTCGGCTTCCACCACGTCGTAGACGGTGGCGATGTGCGGGTGGGACAGCCGGGCGGCCAGACGGGCCTCGCTCATGGTGCGGCCGAGCAGCGCTTCACGTTCGGACGGCGGCCGCTCGTCGAGGGTGACCTCCTTGACGGCGACCGGGCGGTCCAGCAACTCGTCGTGGCCGCGCCAGACCCGGCCCATGCCACCGCGCCCCAGTTCGACCTGGAGCCGGTAGCGCCCGGCCAGCAACCAGCCCTCATATCGCGAAACCGACATGGCGCCTGCCGTACCCGATCAAAGGACGCTCATGCAACCGTCCCCCGATGAGCTGGTGTCGAAGACCCCGCGGAGCCCGGAGCGGCAAGGAGCCGTCGACGGACCGTCAACGCCGGCGGAAGCGGTCGGTGGCGTCGATCAGGCGGTGCCGGGTGCCGGGTTCGGAACCGCCGTGGCCCGCGTCCTCGACGAGGTGGAACTCGGCCTCGGGCCAGGCCTGGTGCAGATCCCATGCCTGGTCGGGCGGCGTCTTCATGTCGTAGCGGCCGTTGACGATCACGGTGGGGATGTGCCGGATGCGGTCGACGCCCGCCAGGAGGCCCTCTTCGGGGAGGAAACCGCCGTTGCTGATGTAGTGGTGGGTGATGCGGGCGAAAAGGAGGATGGCGCCGTCGTCGAGCTCCGGCGGGTCGACAGGCAGCAGGGTGTTGGCCGAGAACTCCCAGTCCATCCAGGCACGGGCCGCCGGGAGATGGACGGCAGGGTCGGGGTCGCCGATGCGGCGGCCGTACGCGGCGACCAGGTCGTATCGTTCGGCGGCGGGGATCGCGTCGCGGAACGCGGCCCACTCGGCGGGAAAGAGGCGGGCCGCGCCGGTGGAGGTGAACGTCCAGTCCTCGTCGGAGGGCCGGACGAGGTAGATGCCGCGGAGCACGAGTTCGGCGACACGGTCGGGGTGGGCCTGGGCGTACGACAGAGCGAGGGTGCTGCCCCAGCTTCCGCCGAAGACCAGCCAGCGGTCGACGGACAGGTGCTCGCGGAGCCGCTCCATGTCAGCGACCAGGTGCGAGGTGGTGTTGTGCTGCAGCGACACCCCCGGGTCCGCGGCGCTCGGCCGGCTGGCGCCGCAGTTGCGCTGGTCGAACAGCACGATCCGATACGCGGCCGGGTCGAAGAACCGGCGGAAGCCGGGCAGGATGCCGCCGCCGGGTCCGCCGTGCAGGAAGACCGCGGGCTTGCCGGCCGGGTTTCCGCAGGTCTCCCAGTAGATCTCGTTGCCGTCTCCGACGTCGAGCAGGCCGGAGTCGTACGGTTCGATCGGCGGATAGAACTCCTTCAGTGCCATGTGATCAAGTAGACCACCCGAACCTGGGCGATCGAGCACCACGCCGACCGGGGCGGCCAGGAGCACCGGGTGACGCCCGCGCGCTGTCGATGACCCTGCACCTGGCCGCTGTCACCGCCGCGCCCCCAGGCGGGGGCGACAGGTTCGCGGTTACCAGGGGATGACGCCGTCGTCCTCGAAGAACGAACCGGTCGGGCCGCCGTCGGGAAGCGTGGCGAGCCGGATCGCGATGGCTGCGCCCTGCTCGGGGGTGCGGGGTCCGTGGAAGCCGGTGA